>NZ_CP197418.1:8561421-8877843 GCF_052161655.1 Novipirellula methanifontis | reverse complement strand
CGAGGCGGCAGCATGAGCGGACACATTATGAAGGGGCGGATTCTGCGGCTCTGTCAAAAAGAACTGCGTGAAACGATCCGCGATCGACGGACCGTGATGACGTTGTTGATCATGCCGCTGCTGTTGTATCCGCTGCTGAGCATGGCGCTAAATCGGTTTTTGTTGACGTCCGGTGCTCGGCCCACCAATGTTTTTCTTGTCGGAGTGGCAACCGAACGCGAAGGCGAACTGCTGCGGTCGTATTTAGATGATCCGCAGAGTGCTCCACCGGATTCGGTCGCAAAATCGAGCGGCGGAGGGATCGCCGAGTTTGATATCCGTTTGAGCGAAGACATCGATCCGGTCGATGCGTTGTATGCGAATCAAATCGATTTGGCTGTTGAAATCAAATTTGAAGAACCACCGCAAGTGATCATCACGGCGTTTCGTGGTGATGGCGGCAGCCAAAATGCGCGTCGTGTCTTAGTCGAACGATTGCAGTGGTTACGGTCCAACTTTGCCCAACAAGTGGCGAAGATGCTGGCGCCCGATTACCGTCCTCCGGCCGATATTGTCGTGGACGAAATTGGACAAGAGGACGAGATGCCGCTGTTGGCAACGATCGTGCCATTGGTGTTGGTCTTGATGACGATTACCGGAGCGGTCTATCCGGCAATCGACTTGACCGCCGGAGAGCGAGAACGCGGCACGATGGAATCGTTGATGGCGTCTCCGGTGCCGCGATTTTACGTGTTATTTGCCAAATATATTGCGGTCGTGATCGTGGCGTTGTTGACGGCAATGATCAATTTGTTGGCCATGTTCACGACGCTGTGGGTGTCGGGAATGATGCGATTTCTAACGGGCGATGACGCGTTTCCATGGATCGCCGTGCTGCAAATCCTGGGGTTGTTGGTGCTGTTTAGCGGTTTCTTTTCGGCATTGCTGTTGTGTTTGACGAGCTTTGCCAAGTCGTTCAAAGAAGCTCAGGCCTATTTGATTCCGGTAATGCTACTGGCGCTTGCGCCGGGGATGTTGTCGCTGATGCCGGGTGTCGAGTTGAGCGGGCCGTTGGCGATTGCACCGTTGATCAGCATCGTGTTGTTGGCTCGCGATCTGCTTGCCGGAGTGTTCCATCCCGTGGGCGCGTTGGCGGCAATTGTCAGCACGATCGGTTATGCCTCGGCCGCATTGGCCGTGGCTTCGCGTTTGTTTGGTAACGACGCGGTGACGCGGACCAGCGAACAATCGATTGGATCGTTCTTCCATCGGCCTCAGAAAGTGACGCCGGTTCCGAGTGTCGAGTCGGCTGCGTTGATGTTGGCGTTGTTGGTGCCGATCTATTTTGTTGGTTCCAACGGGTTGATGCGGTTCTTGCAGATTTTTGGCGACCAGGTTTCTTTGTCGGCCAAGTTTTGGTTGAACATTCTGACGTTATTGTTGACGTTTGGCTTGGTGCCCTTTGTCGCCACGTTTCTGGGACGCCATCGATATCGCAGCACGTTCCGATTGCAGATGCCTCCGATGCTCAGTTTCGTTGGGGTGGCGTTGATCGGAATGGGAGCTTGGACGCTCGCACACGAGGCGTTTGTGGTTGCTGAAGCGATCGGAATCGGTGGCCTGAGTGACGAACGAATCGAAGAGGCGCTGGGACAATTGGCGGCATGGAAACAAGTGCCACCGTGGTTGTTGCTACTGACGTTTGCGCTGGCTCCGGCCGTGATCGAAGAGTTGTGCTTTCGCGGATTTTTGTTCTCCGCGTTCTTGCGAGTGATGTCACCCGCACGAACGATTGTGTTGACGGCGGTCTTGTTTGGTTTGTTCCATGTGTTTACCGGCAACGCCCTGCTGATTGAACGATTTATTCCCACCACACTGCTGGGATTGATCTTGGGCTGGATCGCGTATCGCACCGGCAGTGTGCTGCCAGGCATGCTGATGCATCTGGTGCACAACGGGCTATTGGAAATGGTGGGGCGTTATCACGAGCATTTCCAATTCTTTGGCAGCGAATTAGACGATCAGGCTCACTTGCCGCTAGTGTGGCTGGTGGTCGCCAGTTCGATTGCGTTGGTAGGGGCGGGAATCGTGTGGGCAAGCACACGAGAGTCGAAAGACAACGTCGTTGATCGCACCGCGATCAAAACGTGAATTTGCCGTAGGCCGGATCATTGTCGGCCAGCTTTCCAAGCTGGACCCTCGTGGTGAACGGCGGTACGCGTAGATCGCCGATAGATTTGCTTGGACGATCAAACGTGAGGCTCGCTAACGGCTTGGAAAGCCGTGCGACAATGGCATGAATTCATCGTCACTTTCGCATCCTGCCGGATCTGCGTCGCTTGGGGCGACTTGATTCGGCCTACGTAACGCTTTGATCGCGGAGCGATCAGCGACGATTTTTAATCACGCCTACTCGGATGTCACATACGTTGGTGCCGGTGGGGCCGCGTTGGATCAGACCACCAGATTGCTCGAAGAAATGATAGGCATCGTTGCGTCGTAAATAGTCAGCGATGTCGAGCTTCTTTTCGCTTGCGATACGGTGCACGCTAGCGTCTAGAATCGCACCGGCTGCGTCGGTTGGTCCGTCTTCGCCATCGGTGCCGCCCGACAACAAGGCAATTTGATTCCACTCGTCTTCGCTCAAACCACAGCCGAGTAGGTGCTGATAGGCGGCAAGGACAAGTTGCTGATTGCGGCCGCCGAGTCCTCGAATCTCCGCGGGCGCGAGCGTGACGACGGGCTCGCCGCCGGTGATCAAACAGTTCGATCGATGTTCGTCGCTACTGCGAAGCATCGCGAAGAGCATCTCGGCAAATTCTCGTCCCACCTGTTCAGCCGACGGCTCACAGGTCGTGGCCGAATGCATGATGTGGTTGTAACCAAGCCGCTCGGCAACAATCCCCGCTTCATCAACCGCCAGTGCATTGTTGCCGATGATGCATGTTGTGGCGATCGTTGTGGGGTTCGCAGCCTTGGCGGGGGCGGCGTTTAAGGCGTCGTAGACGGATGCGGGCAAGTTTCGCTGTGGATCGAATTTGGCCAGCACATCGATCGCGTCCGTTTTGGTCGACGTGTCCTCGACTGTGGGCCCCGAAGCGATCAAGTCGACGGGGTCACCAAGCACATCGGACAAGATCAATGTGATCAGCTGTCCGGCACGGCACGCCCGCAGCAAGCCGCCTCCTTTGACTTCGCTGAGGTGTTTGCGGACGGTGTTCAGCTCGGTGATGTCCGCACCGGACGCACTCAAATGCCGGATCACTGCAAGTTTGTCTTCGAGCGTGATGCCAGGGATCGGAGCGGGAAGCAGCGCACTGCCGCCTCCGGAAATCAACGCGATACAGAGATCACGCGGGTTCGCTGCGCGGACGAGCCGCAGGATTTGCTCGGTTCCGTAAACGCCGTCCGCCGTAGGTTCGTTCACTCCTGCTGGCCGAGCGGGATGGACATGGATATGGCGAAGCACTTCGGATCCCTCTGCGGGAACGGTGCCTTCGGGTACATTGATCCAGCCCTCGATGGGCAGTCGATCGCCCACTGCTGCGGTCAGCCCCGTCGCCATCGCGGTGGCTGCTTTGCCTGCACCGACAACCACGATGCGGTCGAAATCGGCGAGCGAAAAAAGATGATCCGCGACGCAAAGCTGATCGAATTCCACTTGGATTTGTGAAAGGACTCGATCGTGGGCACGAACCGAATCGACGCCGGCGTTCCAGATCGAAAGGGCGTCTTGTCGCGGACTTGGCATCGATTCTTGTCTCCCTAGGTCCATTGTTCTTAGATGACTGTTACAACTTGTAGACTATGACGCAACCAACTGAGATTCCCGACCGTGACGTTTTGGCTTCGGAATACTTCGATCTGATTCCGTTTCAGCCCTATCCCGTCCAAGAAGAAGCCTTGCTGGCGTATTTTACGAACGAGCAAGGAGTGCTGGTGTGTGCCCCCACAGGGACGGGGAAAACGCTGATCGCCGAGGCCGCGGTGTACGAGGCGCTACGGACGGGCAAACGAATGTACTACACGACGCCGCTGATCGCACTGACGGACCAAAAATTGGTCGAGCTTCGCGAGTCGGCCGTCCGCTGGGGATTTTCTGCAGACCAAGTCGGTTTGGTAACCGGCAATCGGACTGCCAACCCCGACGCTCCCGTGTTGGTGGTCGTCGCCGAAATTTTGCTCAATCGGCTGCTGAATCCCGAGTCGTTTAACTTCGAAAATGTTTCGTCGGTGGTGATGGATGAATTTCATTACTTCAACGATCCCGAACGCGGTATCGTTTGGGAGTTGACGTTGGCGCTGTTGCCGGCACATATCCGCACGATGCTGTTGAGCGCGACGGTGGGCAACGCACTGGATTTCACCTCGTGGTTGTATCGTTCGCACCAGCGGCGGTTGCAATTGGTATCGGGAACCGAACGCAAAGTGCCGCTGCAATTCGAATGGGTCGAGGACGACATTCTGGCCGACTTTACCGAGAAAATCGCTGCCGGAGACGAGGTCACACGGCGGACACCGTCGCTGATGTTCTGTTTCAGTCGTTCGCAGTGCTGGACCACTGCGGAACTTCTGAAAGGCAAAAGTCTGATCGACAAGACTCGCCAAGCCGAATTGGCGGACTATCTGAATGCGGCGGACATGAGCGAAGGAGCCGGGCCAAAGCTGAAGGCGATCCTGATGCGTGGCGTCGGCGTGCATCATGCGGGCGTTCTGCCGCGATATCGCCGGATTGTCGAAGAATTGTTCCAGCGGAAATTGTTGAGCTTTTGTGTCTGCACCGAAACGCTTGCCGCCGGAATCAATCTGCCCGCGCGAAGTGTCGTGTTGCCCAGTTTGCTGAAAGGCCCGAAAGACAAAAAGAAACTTGTCGATCCCTCGTCAGCACAGCAGATCTTTGGGCGAGCCGGGCGGCCTCAGTTCGACGACCGCGGCTATGTCTTTTCGTTGGCTCACGAAGACGACGTCAAAATCAATCGTTGGCGAGAGAAATACGATTCGATCCCCGAGGACACCAAAGATCCGGGATTGATGAAGGCCAAAAAACAGCTCAAGAAAAAGATGCCCAAGCGGCGGAGTGGCGAATCGTATTGGACGGCGTTGCAGTTTGAACAGTTGCAGCAAGCGGCCGCCGCGAATCTGTCCAGCCGCGGACGATTGCCGTGGCGATTGCTCGCTTATCTGTTGGGTGAGAACGCCGAAGTGCAACCGATTCGCGATTTAGTCGGACGTCGCTTGTTGCCGCCCAAAGGAATCGAAGAAGCACAGCGTGATTTGAATCGGATGCTGATCACGTTGTGGACGGCCGGTTACATCGAACTCGATCCCAAGCCGCGAGCGGCATCACCCAAACTGATCAAGCAATCGAAAGACGATGCGCCGGCGGTCAAAGCGACCGAAGGTTTGTTTGGCAATTTGCTAGATCAAATGCGGAGCGATGACGAGACCAAAAAGGCGAACGAGGAAGAGGACAACCAAGATCCAGCGTTGATCGAAAGTCGTGGCTACGAGGTCGACGACTATCGACCGACGCTAGCGAAGCCTACCGACCGATTGGAACGCTTGGTGCATTTGAAAAGCATCAATCCGTTGTTTGGCGTTTACTTGGCCGACCAATTGGCGATCGCCGATCCGCTAGAACGGATCGCGGTGCTGGAGAGCGTTTTGGAGGTTCCTGGATCGGTGGCTCGCTATGTGCGAATGCCTTCGTACGACGACATGCCCGCCGGCACCCTGGCAACGACGCGTTTGGATTCTCAATTATTGACAATGGGGTTGGCGACGGCCGAGGAACTCGGTGCCAAGGGAGATGACGAAGAGGAAGAGGTGCGTGATCGCGGCTTTGGTCGTGTGATGTTTGACGAACCGAGGGTGTGGCCACTGACGATTGGCGAAAAGCTATTGCGGTTGTTTCGCGAAGAGTTTCCACGCGTGCACAACGTCAACGTACGTCCCGTTTGGATTGTGGGCGAATTGCTCGAGTTCGGTGGCGATTTCAACAAGTACGTCACCGCGAGGAAGCTGCAAAAGGAAGAGGGAATCCTGTTTCGCCATTGTTTGCGAATGATTCTGTTGTTGGATGAAATGGCGAACGTTCCTCCGCTTGAATCGACCGTCGAGACCTGGGAAGATCCGCTCGATGATCTTGCGGACTTGTTGACCGAATCGTGTCGCAAGATCGACCCGCAGAGTACCGACGAAATTTTGTCGGACAGCAAAACACCGGTTGATGATTTGGTCGGACTCGGGCGACGCAACTCATAGCGTTGTCAACGATTTGCCTCTCACGCTATAGCTGACGATGCCACTTCAATCGGCTCGGAAATTTATGGACTATCGATCGATTATGAATCGCCGGCGGAAAGATCCGTTGGCCGCTGCGATGCGAGGCGGACTTTGGGTCGCCAGCCGAGCGTATGCCGTCGGCATTTGGAAACGCAACCGTGGTTACGATTCGGGCCAAGGTGTCACGCGATGTGATGTGCCAGTGATCAGCGTCGGTAACTTGACCACCGGTGGAACCGGAAAGACGCCGGTCGTTTGTTTTTTGGCAAAATGGTTTCGCGGCAAAGGGATCCGTGTGGGTATCGTCAGCCGAGGATACGGGCGAGGCGATGCTGATGCCAACGACGAGGCTCTCGAGCTCTATGCTCGGCTGCCGGATGTGCCGCACGTGCAAGATCCCGATCGGGTTGCCGCAGCAACGATCGCGGTCGACGAATTAGAAGTCCAGCTAATCTTGATGGACGACGGGTTCCAGCACCGACGCTTGCACCGCGATCTGGATTTGGTGGTGATTGATGCGACGGAGCCGTTTGGCTTTGGACATCTATTGCCGCGAGGATTATTGCGAGAACCGATCTCGAGCCTGTCGCGTGCCGACCTTGTTATCCTCAGCCGCTGTGATGCCGTGGATGAGGATCGGCTGCGATCGATCGAGCTGCAGATTGAAAAGGTGAACGCGAAGTTGCCGATCGTACGAAGCTCGCACGTCCCAACATCGCTATTAGAGTATCCAAGTCAAGAAATCTCGCTTGAAGAGCTTGACGGTTGTCGCGTCGCAGTAGTCTCAGCAATCGGGAATCCCGATGCCTTTAAAGAAACGTTGGTGCAGTGTGGCGCCACGATCGTCGCATCACGAGAGCTGCCCGATCACGATCCTTATGCTCCCGAAACGGTCGAGTCGCTACGCGCCTGGATTCGATCGCTTGGCGATTCGATCTCGCGAGTCGTTTGCACGCACAAGGACCTGGTCAAACTCTGCACCGATTCACTTGGCGGCGTCCCGGTGGCAGCGTTGATTGTGGAGCTGCGTTTGAGTGAGCGGCAATATCCCGAATCATCCGATTCGGCTGAGGACGCGTTGCAAGCTCTGCTCGAAAAAGTCGCCGAACAGGTCACTGTGGAAGAAGATTATTAGCGGTTTTGGCGCAAGCGGGCTGTCGATTTAAACGAAAAGCAAATTGCGATGGTGAGCCGTGGGCCGTAAGGCACCGGGTAGAGCGTGGGGCCCGGCCGCTCACGCGTCACGGCTCACTAAATCAACAGCTCGCTAGCCACCGTTCCGTTGTTCAACAAAACGTCTCCTCAAAAAGGACGCACCGAAACCGGGGCTAGCGCCCAAGCGGCTAACTAAAACGCTCGTTCTCAGGCTCCTGCCTGGGAACGCACTGCTTTGGAGGCTCCCGCCTCATCTTTTCTCGCTAGGCAGACGAGAGCCCGCAATTCATTAAGCACCCAGGCAGAAGCCTAGGAACCCGTGGTATGGCCCCAGGCCGTTCCGCTAAAAGTATTTCGTTTTGCATTGCGCAAAAAAAAACGTCTCTCCGCTGTGGAGAGACGTCCTAATATTCAGGTCGCGTTAATGGAGAGAACTCCAAAATGCGATTATTCCTTCGTTCCTTCTTCAGCTTCGACTTCTTCAACCGCTGGAGTTTCAGCGGCAGCTGGGGTTTCCGCAGCAGCAGTCGTGTTGCTTGGAGTTTCAACGGCGGCAGTGGTGTTCGAACCGCCTTCTACTTCAGCGCTGTCTGCGTCGATGTTGATCGTTGGTGGGGCAGGAGGCTTGCAACCGACAGCAACAACCATCAAGCAAGCGGCAACCAATGCGGTGGGGATCATCATTCGGAGAGTGGGCACGGAAAAAATCCTCGGACTAAGAAAGGGGTGGAAAGGTTTCTGCGGGAAAACGGATACGTAAAGGATTGGTTTCCCAAAACCCGAGGGTCGTCATCGACCTTCGTTCCTACATAGTGGACTCAGTTTTCTTCAAATTTGAAGGGGATGACCCCAATAATCCTCCAATTCCCCCTCAAAATCCAGTGACTCGGGTCAGTTTTAACGGTGAGGCTGAATTCTTGCTGCAGCAAAATCCGATTTCCCAAAGGAGCCCTGGATGGGTTCATCCCACCCGCTGAACCCCCGTAAATTGTGAAGTGATCTATGCGTATTTGCCACATCCTTCCGCTCTCGCTTGTTATGGTCGCAATCCTCTGCGTTAATGGTCGATCTTCCTCTGCCCAAGATGCAGACGATCTGACGTTTAGTGAACAAGTGTCGCTGTTTGAGTCACTGGATTCCCCATCGCAGGCGACTCAACCTGCGAGTCAGACTTTGTCGCCAAAGACGCCGGCAGAATTACGCCAAGCTCGTGCTCTGTACCGTTCTCAGCAGCGGATTGCACGCCAAGAATACAATTTGTGGATGGGCCGCGAGCCGCTGCGACCGAGTTGGAACGCGATTCCAATGACATCGAGCCGCTACGCACCTCGCCATACCTACTACATTCCGGTTTACATTCAGAAGTAAACTTCTGCGGATGCCGGTTCGACGTGAACACGTGTATTTGCGGCGATTCGTCGCAAGGCAAAAAGTTGTCTCGTTTTTCAGACAATTTCCTCATGTCAGCGTGGGACAACCGCCGATCACTCTAATGGGAGCGGAGTGACAGTGTGCGCCATCGATGCGCCTGGACATGTCGTGAAACTCGCTCCATTATGCTCGTTCCTACTGCTAACAATCCTTGCGATTAGCTCGCTTGGTTGTTCGTTGATTCCGGACACTCGCCAGCGTGAATCGCTGCACAACCCGTTTCCGCAAATGAAACGGGTCGCGGTGCTGCCGTTCTTTAACCAGAGTAGCGAGCCGACGCTCGATACCGAATTGGTGTCCGAAAGCTATTACGCTGCCCTGCAGGCTATTCCAGGGTTCGAGGTCATGCCGATTGGTGTCACCAAGGCGCAGTGGCTGCAATATTCGGCGACCTATGGCGAGCCGACTACGGGATCGGATTTCCAGCGGCTGGCGAAGATGATGGACGTCGAGGCGATTGTCGTTGGCTCGGTCACCGATTTTCAGGCGTACTATCCGCCGCGAATGGCGATGACCGTTCATTGGTATGCGGCCAACGAAGGATTCCATCCGATCCCAGCAGGTTACGGTTTGCCGTGGGGCACCGACAAAGAAAAAGAGATTCCGCGTCGGATCGTTCGCGAAGCTGAATTCGAACTCGCCCGCAGCCAGCTGGAAACTCAATCGCCGCTTTCAGGGGATGAGCCTGCCGCGGTTTCCCAACGCAATCTGCACCGTGTCTCGGCGGAAATGCCGCTTGACGGAAACCAGCTTCGTCCGCCTAGCGTCAATGATGACTCGCAAATCGATGCGATGGAATTAGGACCGCCTCCTTCTTTGGATGGCAATTCGTATGTCGAGAACCAGGGCCCTTATACCGACAGTTATCCAGGAGCACCGACTGCCGAAGAGGTTGGTTTAGGATTGTTCCGAGACCAATTGCCCGAATCACCGTTGCCAGCAAATTGGCCCGAGCCGACTGATTTGATTCCGGACCCACCCTCGCCGGTGCGACCGTCACCGATTGTGAATCACGATCCGGTGTTAACCCACACACGAATCTATCGCGGAGATGACACTTATTTCACAAATCGGCTCGCCGATTACGTTGAAACGGGCGATGATGCGCGTTCGGGAGGTTGGCAGGGTTATTTAAAACGTAGCGATGATTTCATTCGTTTCTGTTGTCACGTCCACATCTCAGAAATGCTCGAATCACGAGGTGGAAGTGACGCAAGGGACCTCATCTTGCGATGGCCGCTAAGCCGATACTGAAAGCCAGGTAAGTCGGGTAACCCCGGCTGTTTGGCATCGGCGTTGTGACTAGCAAATGGACACTTGCTTCAATGGATCAGGAAATCAATGTTTTAGCGCTGGTCAAAGGCGAAGAGAAATTCATCTTCTTGTTCGACGATCAAAATCGCGATGAGACGCTGCGTCAATTGGCACGATTCGCAGCCGATCCCGATCTTGAGTTTTCGTGGTATGACGCAGCCATGTTGAGCCGCAAAATTCGTGATGCGGTTCCGACTGAAGATGACATGCTTGCTAGCGAAGAATTTGACAGCTTGTCAATCGACGACTTCTACTAAGACCCCACTGCAATTCATGCAAAGCGCGATCACTCAATTCTTGCGGTACTTGGCGACCGAGCGCAATGCGTCGGATCTGACGATCAAGGCGTATCGAGAAGATCTGTTTGCGATGGTCGAGTGGTTTCGCGCCACTCGCGGCAAGGTTCCAAAACCGGAATCGCTTTCGCCGCAAGAGCTGCGTACCTTTCAAGCGGCACTCCAAGAAGCCGGCTACGCGCGGACCACGATTGCCCGCAAACTCGCCTCGCTTCGCAGTTTCTATCGATTCGCGATGCGGCAAGGGATCGCGACCAGCAACCCAGCGAAACCGCTTCGCAATCCACGGCGGCAACGCAAATTGCCTCATGTGTTGAGTAACGACGAGGTCGGCCGATTGCTGCTCGCTCCTCCGGGCGGCGACACTGCGGGACTTCGCGATCGAGCGATGTTGGAAACGATGTATTCGGCCGGTTTACGTGTCAGCGAATTGGTCGCGCTGCGTGATCGCGATATGGATTTTGATGAACAGATCCTGCGAGTTCGTGGTAAAGGACGCAAAGAACGCATCAGTCCGCTCGGATCGTTTGCCATCAAAGCGATCAAGAAATACGAGCAGCGTCGGATCCGCGATCCCAAGACCGAACAACTCGGCCGAGACGCTCCGGTATTCGTCAATCGATTTGGCAACATTCTGACAACTCGCAGTGTCGGACGAATGCTCGACAAACACATCGCCGTCGTGGGGCTCGATTCACGCACGAGTCCTCACACTTTGCGGCACAGTTTCGCTACGCACCTACTGGATCGCGGTGCCGATATCCGCAGCGTGCAAGAATTATTGGGTCACAAAAGTTTGGCCACGACCCAAATCTACACGCACGTTAGTGCCGCCAATCTATTGTCGGTCTACGAGAAGGCGCATCCGCGAGCAAGCTAGTCAGGTCGTTGGCTATATAACGGTGAAACGTCGATCCTTCTGTGAGCCGACGGCGCTAGCCGCGGGCCCGTCAATATTGCAGGAAACATGCCCGCGGCTAGCGCCGTCGGCTCAGATCATTATGTGGAATGAATCGTACTGACCTGCTTACCGATACAGCTTGGCCAGTCGTCTCGGTGACGCTCCGAAGCGGTAGCGGCATTGCAGGTTCCAATTTCGTAGCGTTTGCCGGACGATGCCGCGTTGTTCCCAGCGACGTGCACTGATCGTGACAGGCCCCGCAAGCAACACGGGCCTGGCGATCTTTCGCATGATCCGCGAGAACGCGACGTCTTCCATCAACTCGATTTCAGCGAAGCCGCCTGCTTCTTTATAAATTTGCCGGCGAACAAAAATCGCTTGATCACCGAACGCCATCCCGCGAAAACGAACTCGCGCCGCGTTGCCTTTCTCGATCATGCGATAGGCAAACCGAGGATGATCGATCTGCTGCTTAAACGCTCCCCAAACCACGTCGGGAACGTCGCAGATTTGTTGCAGACACGACTCGCCGAGCAGATTGTCAGCGTGCAGGAAGAGTACGACTTCGCGACTGGCGAACACGGCGCCGGCATTCAGTTGAATGCCGCGTCCGGGGATGGAACGCACAATCTTTGTCGCTCCTGCAGCGGTGGCAATTGAAATCGTTTCGTCCTGGCTTCCGCCGTCGCAAACAATCACTTCGGTTGCTCCGGCGCCAGTAGCCGAGCGGACTGCGTGTTCGATGGTTGCGGATTCATTCAACGTGGGAATGACGACCGAAATATCCGAAGGGTTCATTCGGTCTGGACTTCTCGAAATCGGACGTAGGCGATCGGTCCAAGAACTAGCAGGGGTACCCAAGCTGCCATCGCGGGCGACAACAAATAACCACTTCCACCCATCGCACCGGAAAGGGTTTTGATTCCGAAAAAGAACAATACCGTCCCGATTGCTACGGCGATCATCAAAAACAAATTGCGGCCACGTCGATTGACCACGATGGGGAGCCCCAGCAACACCAGGGCGTAATCCAATGGCGGACGGACCATCCGCTCATGCAGCAGAACTTCGACACTCGTACTGCTATGCACGGCCGGGTTTTTGATTCGCGAAGCAATTTCAGCAATCGAAACCAAACGCGATGTTGATTGGTCGGTTTGTAAGAACTCGGAATTGATTGTCGTCGCAATAAAGCACTCGTTCGGCTTCAGCCATGGATGATCATGGGGCGTCAAAATCACCAACCGGTGTTCCGTGCCCACCGAGGCGAGGGACGCGATGTTTTCAGGACGCTTGATCCCGCTCACCCGATAGCCTTCGGCATGATCGTCGGTCGCTTCGCTCCACTGTGCCGATTTCGCCGTGATCAAGTCGCCGAATCCGGCAAAGTCACCATCGAGACGAAAGCTCGGGAAATTGATTCGTTTGCTGCGTGGTAGTAACGAAGCTCCCTCGATCAGAATCTGGTTGGTCAAATCGTAACAAGGCAGAATCGGTTGCTCCGATTCCTGTTCCATTTCTTTGGCCTTCATCGCCAGCGCGTCGCGGTAATGAGGTAACAAGAATTCTCGATTGCCCAATTGAACGATGATGATCAAAAATGACGCGACCAGCATCGGACGCAATATCCGTCCATGTGAGACGCCTGCCGAAAGCGTGGCGGTTAATTCACCTGTTCGGCGGAGCCATCCGATCGTAAACAGCAGTGACATCAGCACGATGATCGCTCCGGTCCAATCAAACAGCAGCAGCATGTAGGGACCGTAATACCGCAACATCACTCGTACCAGCCCACCATCGGTGCGACCTTGGCGAACGAGGTCGTCCAGGCTAGTGAATGCGTGAAAAACAATGAAAATGCCCGCGATGGAGCAAAAACAGACCAACACCGTGCGGAGGAATAAAATCAGGATGTATCGATCAATCTTGGTCACGATCTATCCGGTCGTTCTATAAGGAGAGGTGTTGAGCGAGGTGATCATCAGTCGGTGTTTCTGCTCGGTGGTCGTCAAGCTGCGAAGCAAATTCGATCCCGAAACTCGTTTGCCGAAGGATCACTATCCAAATTCAAGCCGAGCAAGACAAGAGCAGTGCGGAAATGCCATCAACGCGATTGAGTTTCAAAGGGCAATGCACCGATTCGATCGCTTGCCGACAATGGATCATAGATCGCAGCGATCGGGTCAACCGAGTGTTCAAGTCGGGCGAAGCCGAGAGTCGTTTTGGCCGATTCATCGCCGTAAAGGTAGCGGTACTGATTGCTCTGCCAGTACAGGCGGTCGGTGGGTTGCCCAACAATCTCGATCGCGAACTCGCTCAATCGATCGTGGTCATGTGGCATGCATTCATCGGTTGCCACGATCACGGGTTGGTTGCCGCGAGCAATGATTTTTAGTAGCGATTCGCTGTCGACCAAGTGCCGTTGATCCATCGCAATGACCAACGATTCAGGGAATTGAAGTTTTAGGTTTCCGGCACAGTGCATGTGAGGCGTGATAATGATCGCAGGTGCCTCGCCGATCTGATCCTCGACTGTTTTCGCAAACTCGGGATAAGGAATATTCAGCCAGATGAATTTGTTTCGTTTCTGGGCAAACATCGGTCTGGCGACGATCGCGATTAACACCACCGCCATGAAGGTTACCGCAGTGATACAGACTCGATTCATGGCAACACGATCGGTTGTTGCGTAACGACCCACGCGAAGCATCAAATAGGCGGGAAACAAACAAGCAAACGGTTGGATCCAGCGGTTCTTGAATTCCAGTGCGTATCCCGACAGAACGAGTAGTACCAACGACACGCCGACGACCAATAGAAAACGTTCCACCAACAAAGTGGTCGCGTCTGCAGATTCCGTGTTCGATTTCCACTGCAAATAGATGTTTTTTAAGGAACCTCGAAAAGCGATCGCAAAGATTGCCAGTGTCAATATGCAGCATGCCAATGTTGATGTGACCAACGCGTAAATGCCGTG
The DNA here is from genome assembly GCF_052161655.1 of Novipirellula methanifontis. GTDB lineage: Bacteria > Planctomycetota > Planctomycetia > Pirellulales > Pirellulaceae > Novipirellula. Next base: position 8,863,505 of record NZ_CP197418.1, on the reverse strand, counting down.
GGCCACATTGCTGCCCCAATGATCTGTTTGCTCGGTGGTCAATGTTGAGATCGTTTTCGATGACGCGAGTTGAAGGTGATCGACTGCCCAGTAGACGTGCGGTGAAATCAACACGGCGGCAACGACCACGGACAGGATCAAACGACGATCAAGTAGACAACGGCGATAACTTGGTACCGAGATCGCGGCGGCCATCACCGCAAAAATCACGATTGCAAAGTTGTACTTGCTCATCAAACCGAAACCACAAGTCAAACCGATGGCAACGTACCACATCCAATGCGGGTGGTGACGCAGCGAAACAACGCAATAAACCAGCAAACTAACGGCAAATGTGACTGCAACGGTGTGCGAGAGATCGCGGTGGCTTTCCCAAGCAATTTGCGGAATGCTCATCATCGCGAGCGAAGCAACCAACGCCATCGCGGCGTTTCCGGTCGCTTTTCGTACCGTGCCAAAGACACACAGATACGTCAGCGCCAGCAGGACGTTTTTCAGCAAGGCGAGCGGCATCACGCCGTACCCGAAAATTTGAAATAATCCGGTTTGCATCCACGTGTACAACGGCGGTTGGCTGTTGTAACCAAGCGAAAGCCACTGAGATAAAAAGGCTTGTTCGGATTCGTCAAAGTCAAGCGAGCCCGAAATGCAAACGCGGATGACCACGTGCAAACCAAAATAGGCAAGCAATACCAGCAAAAATCGATGTCGTTTTTTAAGAATCCAATCCAGCATTGGCTTAGCCAGCTCTTTTTTCAGGAGAGGTTTTCGATTTGGATGAATGAAGCGGCAACACATAATCGCGCGGAGTGGCGAGAGTTCGGTTTGCAACTTCGTTCGTGCGGTCGCTGTGGATCGAACTCTCTGTCGATTGCATCGCGTCCGCAGCAAGCGTGGCGTGGTGATGACGCGTGAAGTAACCGGGTTGAGTCGAGGATTGGTGATAGATCCGCGATAACATTTCTGCCATCACGCCAAAGCAAATCAGTTGTAGCGACGAAAGCGAGGCGATCGCACCGATCAACAACATCGGCCGTGTGCCGATGTCTTGGCCGAAAGCAAACTTGGCAATCCCAAGACTGCCAAGCATCGCCATCCCAATTGCCCCAACAAAGATGCCGAGACTGCCGAAAAAGTGGCCAGGACGCGCGCGGTATTTCATGAAAAACAATACCGACAACAGGTCCAAGACAACGCGAATCGTCCTTGAAATGCCGTATTTGGAAGTGCCAAATTGGCGTGCACTGTGACGGACGTCGATTTCGGAGATCCGTGATGGATGAGTCACTGCGGCAACCCAAGCCGGGATGAAGCGGTGCATCTCGCCTATCAATTTGACCTGTTTGATCACCTCGGAACGGTAAATTTTTAGACTGCAGCCATAGTCGCGGATCTGCACTCCAGTCACTTTGGCGATCAAGCGATTGGCGATCCACGAAGGCACTAGCCGCAGGAACAAACCGTCTTGGCGTTTTTTGCGGCGACCGACTAATAGATCCAAGTCGTTGGCTTCCAAGTGGGCAACCATTTTTGGAATGTCGGCGGGATCGTTCTGTAGATCTCCATCCAACGTTGCGATCAGCCGACCCTTGGCCGCATCAATTCCCGCTTGCATCGCTGCCGTTTGGCCAAAATTGCGATAGAGCGAGACGATATGGATGGGCAAACCCGATGCGTCGGCGGCTGCCGTTGCATTCACATAGGTTTGGTCCATACTGCCGTCATCGACCAAAATGATCTCAAATCGCGACGGTTCCTCAGCGAATGTTTGTTTCAGCGCAGCGATCAGCGGGCCCACCGATTCTTCTTCGTTGTACAACGGAATGACGATGGAAAGGTCCATTGGGGCCGCTTCGTTGCCATCCTTAGTCGGTTCGTTCGTCATGAGTTTTTCGTCGTCATTCATGCTGCATCGCAGCGGAAGATTCGTATTCGATTGGGGACGTCGACCTGCGAATTGCTGTCGCTAGAGCAGTCGTCCTTTCGGGGTATACTCAAGAGATGAATGTGCCGTCTAGAGATGAATCGAAGCCTCCGATCGCTCCCACGATTGCCGGGGAATCATCGCTTATTGATAGCGTGATGGCCGATTACGTTGAGAAACAGGAAAAAGGGCTCGCGCCGGACCCCAACCACTACCTGATCGCGTACCCTCAGTTTGCTGATGAACTGAAAAGTTTTTTTCGCAATCACCATTGGCTAACGGGTGATCCGGCTCCCGCCACCGTCGCCCCTACGTTGGTCGGAACCCGCATCGGACCCTATGAAATTGAGTGCGAAATCGCGCGGGGCGGCATGGGGGTGGTGTACAGAGCGAACCAAGATAACCTCGGCCGCCAAGTCGCCTTGAAGCTGATCAGTAGTGGGGTCTTGGCCGGTGAAGAAGAACGGCGGCGGTTTCGGATCGAAGCCGAAGCGGCTGCGGGGCTGCATCATCCGGGGATCATCGCGATTCACGATATTGGATCATGGGGCGGTTACGAATACTTTTCGATGACGTTGGTCGAAGGGCCGACGCTGCAGCAAAAGGTCGACGACCGCAGTTTGGACGATTTAGGTGCGGCAGAGGTGGTTCGCGACGTTTCGCGTGCGGTTGCTTACGCCCACCGGGCCGGCATCGTGCATCGTGATTTGAAGCCCGAGAATATTTTGATCTCTAGCGATGGACGCCCCTTTGTCGCCGATTTTGGCTTGGCAAAATGGCATCGTGACGGAGCGCTCGTCACCCGGACGGGCCAAGTTTTAGGGACGCCTCATTACATGAGCCCCGAACAAGCGGCGGGGGGAAAAGACGTCAATGAAGCCGCCGACATCTATTCAATGGGGGCGATTTTGTACGCATTGCTCACGGGGCAGCCGCCTCATCAAGGGCAATCGGCCGCCGAGATACTTCGCTCGGTGCTGCATGACGACCCGATCTCGCCCCGTTTAATCCGACACAATATCCCTTCGGATCTCGAAGCAATCTGTTTGAAAGCAATGCACTATGAAGCTGTGTGTCGCTATTCATCGGCCGCCGCGTTTGCCGATGATCTGGACCGCTATCTGGCGGGCGAGGAGGTGGCGGCGTGCAGCAGTGGGATCTTGGATCGAGTCGCTCGTGAGATTCGACGCGACCAGCACCAGAATTATTTCGCAGCCTGGGGCAACACGCTGATTGGCATCGGTGTCATCATTTTCGTGACTCATTTTGCCATGTTTCTGATGGATCAGTATTATTTGCTGCCTGCAGGGATCGCTTATTGGATCCCGCGAATCGGGATGCTTTTCGTTATCTTTGCGTGGATTTTCTGGGCTCGGCGAGGCCAGTTTTTGCCGCGAACCGTGGCCGAACGACCGGTGTGGTCAATCTGGCTCGGTTACCTAGCGACTCTGTTTACGATGAATTTGTTGCTGATGTTTGGTTCGCTTGATCATCGCGTGTTGTTTCCGATCGCGGCGGCGTTGAGCGGGTTTGGCTTCATCGCCATGGGGGGCCATGTTTGGGGAGGAACTGCGATTCTAGGCATGGTGTTTCTGGTGGGCTCCCTTGTTTCGATGGTTTGGCTGCCCTATGCGTCGCTGATCTTTGGAACGATCTGGCTCGTCAATTTGTGCGTTTTAGGATGGCATTATCGATCGCGACCACAGCCGGAAAATTAGCGAAGCCCGCATCTTCCGAATAATCGTCGCCTGGGTGAATCGTCGTCATGACCGATGCCGACTGCACAAGGTAGCGACAGCTGTCGTTGTCGACAAAATCGGTATGACAATATCGGTACGTCGTCAAGCAACTTCTGACTCTTGATTCCCGCTGCCAACGGCAAAGTTATGTCACGATTCTTTCTGGCCTGCACAATCGCCTGTTTCGCGGTTTCAGCCAATGCGCATCACCCCGATCGCGAAAACCAACCGGTTCATCAACGAATTGATGTGATTGGGCCGCTTGGCAACCGGCTGCCCGAGTCGTATCGACGCAAATACAATCGCCCGACCTACGTCGGTGGCAAGATCGCTTATTGCATCGCACCATCGAGCCGAGAAGCGATGTCGTGGCACAAGGCCGAGCATCGCGGCGATTATGAGCAAAAAGGTTGTCGCACGTCCACGACTTACTTTTTCCCGAAACCGTGGGAAGCACTGCGGATCGGACCTCGCCCGTCCGCTGCATCGCAGGATGACGGATTGGTCCAAGCGGTCGAGGACACCGCCGATCCTTCGGTCTTGCCCGACCCGGTCACTGACTATTTAGAGGTCGATTCGGTCCATCCGGCTCCTGACGAAGCACCCGCAGCCGGGCTGAAACTAGCCGATCCGCTGGATTTGATCGAAGAGTGATGCGTTTTGCTAGCAACCTTCTGCCACCTCCTTCCAGCCTGCGAGGTTGTGCGGCTTTTTATTACGTTGTGAATCGAGTCCCTTGACGAGCTTCACCTCCCCGAAACCTGTTTTGGGGAGGTCAGAACGAGCGGAGCAAGTTCACCGGTGGGGCATCGAAGTGTTAGAGATGACAACGTGCAAGCTCAACGTCACCAGCCCGAGAGCGGAAAACTCGCTGAAGGCTCCTTTTCCGGTCGCTCCCTACTTCGTTGGGTGGTGACGAAACCGTGGCTAGCGCCAAAACGGCTAACTAAACGAGCTCTTCACCACAAATCTGCTTCGACTTCAAGAAAATTCTCAGAAGCGTCAAAGTTTACCTAACCGGACTCCGATAACTACTTTCGGACGAGGAGGTCTCGAGTTGCTATGTGGCAGCTTCGGGGCTTCACGGAGGGGGGCTTCCACACTCGGCCCGATGGGAATGCGCTCGTCGCTTCATTGCGATATCGTTAAAGCGTGTTTCACGGCGGCACCGCCCAGGAAGCCTTGAGCATGAACCGCTCGCTGTTACGATTTACTGCGTATCTTCAGCTTGGGATGACCATCCTTTTTGCGAGCGGATGCGCACCGACTCAACCGTTCTTTCTGAATGAGTCTCCGGACCTTCAGTTCTATCTCAACCAAGCGACGGCGATCGAGTATCCCGACGTCGAGGTCGAGCATTTGGCTGAAACCACCGGTGCCCTTCCTCCGTTGACCGTTGGTAATCACGATTACCAATTCTGGGATCTGTCGTTGGAAGAGTGCGTATCGATCGCACTACAGAACTCGAAGTTCTTCATCACCACCAACGGTAACGCTGAGTTCCGCCAGAACATTGCGGCTCAGTTCACCAGTGGGAATGCGGACCAGTTCGGCAGCATCTACGACATTGCCGTTCAGCAGTCGACCACCCAATCGGTTCCATTGACTGTCGATGGCAACGGCAACCGCGTTCTGCCGCGAGGCGTTCTGCGAGCCAACCAAGTCGGCGGCGTGGAAGACGCATTGGCCGAGTTTGATGCACAAGCCAGTGGCTTTATCAACTACGGCACGACTGACCGCACACGGAACGTCGGTATCGCAAACAGCATCAACCCACAAATTTCACGAGCCACCGATACCACTCAGCAAGCCGCTCTTAGCAAGCGAACTGCCACCGGTGGTAGCGTAACGCTTCGTCAACAAGTCATCTACTCGCGAAGCAACGCGGAAGTCAGTGCTGTCTCGCGAGCTGTTCCTAGCGACTGGACCGCGCTGATCGAAGCTCAGGTGCAACATCCACTGATGCGAAATCGTGGCACGTTGATCAACCGTATCCCTGTGGTGCTGGCGAGTCTGAACGAAGACCTTTCGATTGCCGACTTTGAATCTCAGGTCCGCAACGTGGTTCGCGACGTCGAAAACACTTACTGGGACCTGTATGTTTCCTACCGCAACGTCGCGACCTCGATCATCGGTCGAAACAGTGCGATCGCAACCGCTCAATTCGCTCGTTTGAATCTGGAAAACGGTACCGGCACTCGCCAAGAATTGGCTCAAGCAGTCGAGCAGTACTACCAATTCCGTGGCATTTTGGAATCGGCCATCGCAGGCTCGAACGTTCCCGGTGCGGATCGTTTTGGTGTCTACGGCAACGAACGCCGCATGCGTGAATTACTAGGGATTACCGCTACCGACGGTCGCTTGATTCGCCCGATCGACGAGCCTTCGCTCGCTCGTGTCGAATTCGATTGGAACGAATCGGTTGCCCAAATGTTGTACCTCAGCCCTGAAGTTCGCCGTAACAAAACTCGGATCAAACAGAACGAGTTAGAGTTGATGGCTGCAAAGAATCAAATCCTACCCGAAGTCAACCTGTCGCTGCTTTACCGTTGGGTGGGGCAAGGCGATACGCTTGGGCCGCCACAGCGACGTGACGTTGCCGGGCCGAACCCAGGCAGCAGTGCTTTGGCAGAATTGACGGGTGGCGATTACCAAGAAGGTGCGATTCGTTTGGACATCACGCCGCCTGCACTTGGGGCTCGTCGTGAACTGGCACGAATCCGCGGCGCTCAATTTCGATTGGTTCGCGAGAAGGCATTCCTGCAAGAACAAGAGCGTTTGTTGGTCAGCCAACTAAGCGACGCGACGGCGAAAGTGGCAACGCACTACCAATTGGTGCAAACCAATGCACAACGATGGCAAGCAGCCGAACAAGAAGTGGAAGCTCGTCTGGCCGAGTTCAAAGGCGGACGAAGCCCGGTGAACGTCGTACTGCAGAGTCAACAACGTCGTGCTCAAGCACAAATCGATTACTACCGAGCACTCGGTGAATACAACAAATCGATCAACTACGTCGACTATATGAAAGGCACCCTGCTTGCCAACAGCAACATCACGCTGGCGGAAGGGCCTTGGAACAAGAAAGCGTACTGGGATGCACTCGAACGAGCACGTGAGCGAAGTGCTGGGAAGCAAGTCAAGTACGGCGTGACACGACCAGGAGTTGTCCGAACCGGACCTGTGCGTGATGCCGATTCCGCCGTCAACATGATGGGCGGATCCGCAGACCACGCCGGTGAAATGATCTTTGGCGATCCGAACGATCCGCTGAGTATGAACCTATCGCCTTACCGTAACTCGATCGAAGTGGACGATGTTCCGCTGAGCGAGATGGGAACACCACAGCAGATGTTTGATCCAGGCATGTCGTCTGAGCAATTTGCCCCGACCAATCCGATCTCACCACGGAATCGCGAATCGGTACCGCCGATGCCAACGATCGACAGCTTGCCTGATTCGGGATCGCTACAACCCTTGGACATTCCGATCGGCAGTGCAGTCGCACCGATGAATTACGAAACGCCCGGTATCTCGGCCCGCATTTCGGACGACGTCGACGTCAGCTACACACCGATACCCGTCGCACGTCGACCTTTACCGTCTCGTTAGACACGATACGGCCACCAATTTTCCTTCGGGCGGAGGCATACGAGGGCTGCCCGCATTACGCGTCGGGAACGACAGCCCTCGTAAAACGAAAGTTCGAGAGCGCCGCAAGGCGCCTCGAACTTTTCGTCGTTACCCGTAGCACAGGTTTCCAGCCTGTCATCAAGCAGCCGTAGCGAAAGTCGCCAAGACTTTCGGCGTTGAGGAACGTGGATCCATTCATGTCGTGGATTGCTCCGAACGAGCGGAAAATAAGCGTGCAGTTTCAAGTAGGGCCGGTTCCCACCGGCCGTCCTTAACGGCTCGATGGAGTCGGCCGGTAGGAACCGGCCCTACGCCCTCCGTGCGCAAACTTCGTCGAAAGGGCGTTGTTTCGGGCTTGGATTCTGCCCACAAATCGCAGTGGGATACCATGAATCGCTCGCCGAAATTATGTTGATCCTTGTGTTGCTGGTGCTCAACGAATTGCCAAAGCTCCGTTGGGCAATCCAGCAACATTCAGAGGCAAACTAGATCAACCCCCTTTCGGGCCCCCTCGGAACATGTCCACAAGCACAAATCAGCCATCGCATTGCTCGTCCTCCGCTACAAACGCCATCGATTTTGTCGACGGCTTTGCACGGCGTCACATTGGATCCTCGCAAACCGAACTCGCTGAGATGTTGAATTTGCTCGGTTTCGATTCGCTGGACGCCCTTTCCGACGCTACCGTGCCGGCCGACATTCGTCTGGATGCGCCACTGGATATTCCCGATCCACGCGGCGAACGCGAATGTCTGCAAGGGCTGAAGGCGATCGCCAGCAAGAACAAAATCTACCGCTCGTGCATCGGGATGGGGTACACCGGCACTGTTACACCACCAGTGATTTTGCGGAACGTTCTGGAGAATCCAGGCTGGTACACCCAGTACACGCCCTACCAAGCCGAAATCTCGCAAGGGCGGCTCGAAGCGTTGCTGAACTTCCAGACCGTGATCGCCGATCTGACCGGGTTGCCATTGGCTGGGGCAAGTCTGCTGGACGAAGCGACCGCGGCCGCCGAAGCGATGGGGATGTGCATCGCGATCGCCAACCACAAGAAAACAGGCTTCTGGGCCTCCGATGATTGCCACCCACAAACGATCGCGCTGCTGAAAACGCGTGCCGCCGGTTTAGGCGTCGATTTGAAGATTGGGCCGGTCAGCGAGATCGATTTTGATCACGGCGATGGCGGTCTGTGCGGCGTGTTGGTTCAGTATCCTACCACCGATGGCCGGATCAACGACTACAGTGAATTGGCGGCACAAGCCAAGAGCCGCAAGTGTTTGACGGTTGCCGCTGCGGATTTGCTGGCCCTTACGCTGATCACTCCTCCGGGCCAATGGGGAGCCGACATTTGCATCGGCAGCGCTCAGCGATTCGGTGTTCCGATGGGATTAGGCGGACCGCATGCTGCATACATCTCGACCCGCGACGAGTATGCCCGCAAGCTGCCCGGCCGGATCATCGGCGTTTCCAAAGACAGCCATGGCAACCGTGCCCTTCGCATGGCGATTCAAACTCGCGAACAACACATTCGCCGTGACAAAGCGACCAGCAATATTTGCACGGCTCAAGCGCTGCTTGCGATCATCAATTCGTTTTACGCGGTCTATCACGGCCCCGAAGGACTGACCAGCATCGCTCGCCGAGTGCAAGGGTTCACCGCCGCACTCGCCAAGGGACTCGAGCGACTCGGTCACAAAGCGACTCATGACGGTCCCGTCTTTGACACGATTCGAATTCGCTTGGGCAAAGGACGCACACATGCTGCCCGCCAGGTTGCCGATGCGGCACGCGAACGCCAAATCAACTTGCGTGAATACGATGACGGTTCACTTGGAGTCACCCTCGATGAAACCAGTGACCGCGGATTGGTTGCGGATCTTTTGGCCGCCTTCAATTTTGGACATTACACCGGTTTCGATATCGATGAATTACTCGCCGAGGCTGAAGCCGAAGGACTCTGCGATCTAACGGGATTTACCCGCACCAGCGATTTCTTGACTCACCCTGTGTTCCACACGTATCGCAGTGAAACCAAGATGTTGCGGTACATCTTCAAGTTGATGAGCCGCGATTTGTCGCTCGCTCACAGCATGATTCCGCTGGGTTCGTGCACGATGAAATTGAACGGCACGAGCGAAATGATCCCAGTGACCTGGCCCGAGTTTGCTGAGATTCATCCGTTCTCGCCCGATACACAGTGGCGTGGCTACACGCAAATGTTCCGTGAATTGGAAGCTTGGTTGTGCAGCATAACGGGGTTTGCGGCGGTCAGCTTGCAGCCCAACGCAGGGGCACAAGGCGAGTACGCAGGTTTGCTTGTGATTCGCGCCTACCATGAGCATCAAGCCGCCAAGGCAGGACAGAAAAACGAACGCAATGTTTGCTTGATTCCGACCTCCGCGCACGGAACCAATCCTGCATCGGCCGTGATGGCGGGGATGAAAGTCGTGCCGATTAAGTGCAACGAGCGAGGCGATATCGACATGGATGATCTGAACGCGAAAGCAGTCCAGCACAGTGACAAACTTTCGTGTTTGATGATCACCTATCCGTCGACACACGGCGTTTACGAAAGCACCGTGCGACGCGTTTGTGACTTGATTCACGAACATGGTGGTCAGGTTTATATGGACGGTGCGAATATGAACGCCCAAGTTGGGCTGACCAGCCCCGGCAAAATTGGCGCGGACGTTTGCCACTTGAACCTGCACAAAACGTTCTGTATTCCTCACGGCGGAGGTGGCCCCGGAATGGGACCAATCGGCGTGGCTTCGCAGCTCGCCCCATTTTTGCCCGAACATCCTGTGGAACGTCCCGATACCGCCGGTGAATTCGCGATTGGCCCGGTCTCGGCGGCACCCTATGGCAGCCCCAGTATCTTGACGATCAGCTACGTGTACATCGCATTGATGGGTGCGTCGGGACTGAAACAAGCAACGCAAGTCGCGATTCTGAACGCCAACTACATGGCCAAACGCTTGAGTGATCACTACGACATCTTGTACACCGATACCGAGGGCTTCGTTGCACACGAATTCATCGTAGATTGTCGCAAGTTCGAAAAGTCGGCAGGCGTAAAAATCGACGACATTGCCAAACGTTTAATGGATTACGGTTTCCACAGTCCGACGATGTCTTTCCCCGTGCCCGGTACGTTGATGATCGAGCCAACGGAGAGCGAGAGCAAAGATGAGCTCGATCGATTCTGTGACGCCCTGATTTCGATTCGTGCCGAGATTCGAAGCATCGAAGACGGCAAGATGGACGCGGACGATAACCCGCTGAAGCACGCGCCGCACACGATGGAAGCGATCGGCAGCGACGATTGGCAGCATCCCTACACGCGAGAGCAAGCGGCTTGGCCGATGGCGTGGTTGCGAGACGCTAAGTTCTGGCCAATCGTGGGCCGGATCGACAGTGCCTACGGCGACCGCAACCTCGTTTGCAGTTGCCCGCCGATGGAAGATTACTCGTAGCGCTACCCGCTTGGAAAGCTGGGCGACAATATCGCACGGTTCTCCGAACCGTTAGCGTCGAAGCGGAGAGGAAGGTTGTCCTTGCGTTGCCGCGTTCACGTTCAATTGATCGTTCGGTTTAGCGCTACCCGCTTGGAAAGCGGGGGACAATGTCGCACGGTTCTCCGAACCGTTAGCGTCGAAGCGGAGAGGACGGTTGTCCTCGCGCCGCCGCGTTCACGTTCAATTGATCGTTCGGTTTAGCGCTACCAGCTTGGAAAGCTGGGCGACAATATCGCACGGTTCTCCGAACCGTTAGCGTCGAAGCGGAGAGGACGGTTGTCCTCGCGTCGCCGCGTTCACGTTCAATTGATCGTTCGGTTTGTCGCTACCAGCTTGGAAAGCTGGGCGACAATGTCGCACGGTTCTCCGAACCGTTAACTTCGAAGTGGAGAGGACGGTTGTTCTCGCGTCGCCCCGTTCACGTTCAATTGATCGTTCGGTTTAGCGCTACCCGCTTGGAAAGCTGGGCGACAATGTTGCACGGTTCTCCGAACCGTTAGCGTCGAAGCGGAGAGGACGGTTGTTCTCACGTCGCTGCGTTCACGTTCAATTGATCGTCCGGTTTAGCGCTACCAGCTTGGAAAGCTGGGCGACAATGTCGCACGGTTCTCCGAACCGTTTGCGTCGAAGTGGAGAGAACGGTTGTCCTCTCGCCGCCCCGTTCACGTTCAATTGATCGTCCGGTTTAGCGCTACCAGCTTGGAAAGCTGGGCGACAATGTCGCACGGTTCTCCGAACCGTTAGCGTCGAAGCGGAGAGGAAGGTTGTCGTCGCGTCGCCGTGTTCACGTTCGATTGCTCGTACGGTTTAGCGCTACCCGCTTGGAAAGCTAGGCGACAATGTCGCACGGTTCTCCGAACCGTTAGCGTCGAAGCGGAGAGGAAGGTTGTCCTCGCGTCGCCCCGTTCACGTTCGATTGATCGTCCGGTTTAGCGCTGGGCTGCTAAAACTTTGGTCTAGTTGTAATTTTCTGCTTGCTCAGCGTTTCTGCCACCTCTCCCCCGACTTCGTCGGTAGAGAGGTAACTGCAGTGTAGCCCGGATGAAAAACCTAGTTCCAATATCCGACGTCAACTCCAAAGCTTTAGCTGTCCAGGTTCAGCGCCGTCTGCCACAAAAGGACCGACGTTTCACCGGTGTATACTGAACGGCCTGCTTAGAACGTGAAGATCGAATCGATACCGAACGTGGTTTGGTTCTTGTCGTTGTCTTGCAGTGCAATCGAATCGGTTGCTGCGATGGCGTCGGTGCCACCGAACACGGTGTCCCAACGAATCTCAGGACGGATGATTACGTTGGCATGCGGTCGATAATTTAGCCCAAGCGTGAACGCGTAAAAATCAAAATCCTCGTCGTTTAAATCGTAACCGGCCGGCAGATTGGCCAAGTTCTGAGCATCGCCGTAGTAACCTTGGCTGTCGGCCGTGGCTTGCCACCATTCGAAACGGGCTCCGATGGTGAGTTGATCGCCGAGTGTACGAATCAAATATTGATTGATCCCAAGAGTGTCGCGAACGGTCGCACCACTGGCATTCTCGGTATCGAGCAGGTCGCCTTGGACGATGTAGTGCATTTTGCTGGTCAACGCCACGTCGGTGACGACGCTATGCATAATGCCTTTTTCCTGTTGGCCATCTCTGGTTTTGGTAAATACGCCCCCGATCGTTGACGACGTGACCTTGATGTCACGCGTTAGATCGATCGTCATGCCTCCTAGGAACGCGTCTCCATTGTCTTCAAATCCGCTGTCCCAACCCATCACATAGCCACCGAATACTTCGGCATGCGAAAACCCGGAGTACGTTGCTAAGGCTCCTGTGTGCGTGAACGGCTCGCTGTTGTACATCGTGTAAGCATGGCTGTAGAAAAAATTGTCCGGAGCCGCGACAACTTCATGGCCGATCGTGGTAAAGAAATGGCCCATCTTGACCATCCAATCGCCATAGCCTGCTTCAAGATAGAGCTGCGGAATCGCATTGCCGTAGTCGGGGCCGTGATCCCAGCTGTTGTCCCAGTGATTGTTGTCAATTCCGAACGCTTGAGTGTCGGGGGCGTCGGTTCCATAGACGTAATCGATGCGTCCTCCGACGCCGAACCCATCCGAGACGTTGGCTTCTTTTTCAAAGTACAGCCATGCTTGTTGTAGCTGGAAATCGTGCGGCCGACTGTTGAACGATGGTAGGGCTTTGGAGTGATAGCCAAGCTGTGCCCAACCGCCCGCGGAATAGCCGCAGTAATTGCCCAAGAACAACCAGGGATCATCGATGGATCGAGATCCTATGCGGGAATGAAGTTTTTCAAACACGCCACTGGATTCGTCGATGTGCTCGCATTCCCCTGAACATGGGCCTTCGCAGCCACAGGTAATTGGATCGGGGAAAATCGTGGTCGTTGGGCCTTCGTAGAAAGTTTGGCCTTCGTCGAAGATCGACGATTCGTGAGGGAACGACGATTCGTGAGGGAAGTCGGCGGGATACGGCGATGCCGACTCAAATATCGGGGCGTCGCTTTGATAGGAAGCCGCTTGCACGGTTGGCGAAGTCGATTCGAAATCCGGCAGTTCGTATCTGGGGCCCGAATAGTGGATGTCGTTCGGATGGCGAACACGAGGCCGCATCGCCGGGGGGGCGAAATCGGCTTGAGCGATCTGCGGTTCCGAATCAATGGGTCTAGCGTAATCGCTGTCACCGGCAAATTGCTGAGCGTTTGCTGAAGGAACAAACGTGCCGCCTAGTAAGGTTAGGCCCGATAGTATCCACGCCTTCATGATCACTTCCCCCGAATTAAAGCAATCGTCACGCCGAAATGGGCGTGCAAGTGCATATTTGCTAGCAAGCGAACTTGATTGTCGTGCAAATTTCTTTGCATCAAGTCGCTGGCCTCTGTTTCGAATTCCAACGCTGAAAAAGTTTCGCGTTAAAGCGAACCCATTCCACCTGATCGTCAGTATCGGCAAACTTTACCAACAAACTTGATTCTGTCGGCGCATAAAAAAAGCTCCCGGAAAGTACGTAATCCTAGGGGGGCGGAGGACAACGCGCTTCAGTTCCGGGAGCCGGTGGTTTGTGGGGTTCGACACAGTAGATACATCCATGTATCAACTGGACGAACTCAACATTGCAAAATCATAGTCGTCGACGCAAGTTCACATCCGTGTGAAATTAAATTCGACGTGTTCCGCAGCAACAAATAATTTCGTTACCAAGTGCAGAATCGTCATGATTCTTTAATGCCTTCTCTGGGCGACACGCTGGGTGTCACTCAGTGATGGGCGAAGAATAGAGGTTAGCTTTTAGTCCGGTCAAGACGAGTTTTCCAAAAGTCGAAATTTGGTTCATATTCGTTACTTTTCTACGTAAAAACTGCATGTGTGACGCAAGAAAACAGGCGAGAACAATCAATTGCGCTGAGCTTTTCGGTAAACCAGTTTGACATCATGGTCTCCGAGACGCTGTAGACTTGCTAATTGCAATTCCGCAGCCTCCGCGACGCTGGCAAAACCATCGCCAGCAACCGGACCTAATGCGTTGCGACCGCCGAATACTTTTGCACCGACGTAAACGTCATATTGATCGATCGCGTTGGCCTCTAAAAAACTGGCCATCAATTCGCCACCTCCTTCAATCATGATGTTGGTCATCGATTGGCTGCCCATAAAATCGAGTGCTTGATGAATCATTTCCACTGAGTTGTCACTTGCACAGCGATAAACACTTGCACCAAGTTGCTCTAGCTCAGCAACATCGGTCTGTTCGATGTTGGGCGATACGATCAACAATACGGGGATGTCCTTTGCCGATTGAATCAAACGCGAACGGGGACTTGGCAATCGATTGGCACAGAACACGACTCGCGTTGCGGTGCGAACGCCTGCGGGCCGAGCGGTCAACATCGGATCATCAGCGATGACCGTTCCCATTCCCACTGCAATCGCGTCGACACGGCCACGCAATTGATGAACATCAGCACGAGAGGCTTCGTTTGAAATCCACTGGCTCTGCCCCGTGCTGGTAGCGATCCGTCCATCGACCGTCATCGCCCATTTTGCGATCGTGAAGGGGCGTCCAGTTTGCAATCGTTTCAAATAAGCCGCGTTCAGTTCGCGTGATTCTTGCTCGAGAACACCGACCCGCGTTTCGATCCCGGCGTTTTGCAACTGCGTCAGCCCGCCACCGTCGACTTTCTCAAATGGATCCGCCATAGCCACAACAACGCGTTTCACACCGGCGGAAATCAACGCGTCCGAGCAGGGAGGCGTCTTTCCGTGGTGGCAACACGGTTCGAGCGTCACGTAAGCGGTTGCGTCGCGAGCGTCGCCTGCACTGCGGAGTGCATGCACTTCGGCATGCGGTCCACCGAAACGCTGGTGATAACCTTCGCCGATGACTTGGTTGTCACGAACGATGACACAGCCGACCATCGGGTTGGGTTCGACCGATCCGCGTCCCTGCTCGGCCAAGCCGAGCGCGAGACGCATAAAGTCATCATCGGTTTCTAAACGAGAAGAGTTCATCAGCGATGGATTTCAGCGGTTGAAGATCACACAGATAAAAAGTGCAATGAGCTTTTGGCTCTGTCGTTAAAAGCCATGACAAGCTGGAAGCCTATCCCACAGCTCTCGTAGCGAAAGTCGCGAAGACTTTCGTTCACCCTTGCCACCCCGAAACTCTTGGCGAGTTTCGCTACGAAAAGACTGTTCTGCCACGACAGGCTGGAAGCCTATCCCACGAGAGGCACGACAGAGTGGAAGCCTATCCCACGATTAGTCCATGCCTGGGACCCACAATTTGCTGCCGCCACCGGAGGCTGGGTCGGCCGGAGGTGCTGCGCCGCCGCCATCGGGAGTCCAGATGCCGCCGGCTGCTGGCTCGGCACCTGCGGGGGCAACACCGCCGGGCGCGGGGCCACGTCGAGGGCTGCCGTCGGGGCGAATCAGTCCCATTGAAATCAACATCTGCTGCAACTGAGCCATCACTTCAGGCTCGTTGCCGTAACGCTGCGTTAACGTTTCGATCGCTTTCTGGAAGCCTTCACCATCGCCCGCTTGCAATCGCAAACTGACTTCGCTGAGCAACAGGTTCGCGGTCGGCAATTCGTTGGCTTCGGCAAAAGCCTTCGCTTCGTCAATCGTCGCGATCGCATCTTTGGCGTTGCTCGAAGCATTCACCAAAGTGGAATAGGCCAACAGCTTTGCCATCTTTTGATCTTCTGGCAAATCGGCTTCGATCAATCGTTTGGCAAAGTGACGAATCGCAGGTGTCGACGAGATCTGCTGTGCACGTTGCAACAAGTACAAGCAGGACTCTTCATTAAGCTGTTTCGAATCGATCCGGTTCAAATCGGTGTTGGCAACCGTCTCGATCTCGTCGTCGCTAATCGTCAATGTTGGCAGTGGCTCGATTTTGGCGAGTCGATAGACTTCACCGAGTACTTCGTCGCCTTTGGAGATGATCGCGTCGTACTGTTCTGCAACACGCACGACCACGGTTCGTTCGAGCAGCTTCGAATCGTCGTCTGCGGTCTCGACCAAGGAAGCGTTTCCTAGGATGCCCAATTTTGCGTTGGCAATGGCCAATGGCATTCGCGTGTTGGTGAGCGATTCTTGCATCGCGTCGGCTTCGACGGCGCTGGCTTTGAACCGCACCATGGCGACTTGCGGCTGCACGACGGCCAAGAACGGAAGCGGATCGCTTGATTTTTGATTCAGCTCGACCGAATCGCCAATCGCTTTTTGAATTTGAGCTCGCACATCGTCCAGGACGGACGTCGTGACGTCGTGAACTTCGACGCGGGCTGAGCGATCAGTTTGTTTGCCGTAGACAAACGCCATCGCGATCGCTTCGGGAATTTGATCGATTGGCGGCAAGCCTTCTTCGACTTCGGGTCGATCGCGATCGAGCACTTGGAAACCCGCACGTGGTGGAACATCGTCCTCGGACTCACGCATTTGGGCAAGCATTTCTGCCGGCAGCGGTGCAAATCGCGAATCGGCGATCATTGCCATTTCCACTGGCTCGGCACTCTCGATGTCGGCATCCAATCGGAAACATTCCGCAGCGAGATCTTTGTCTTCGGGATTGACCAAGCACGAAACGGCACGGAACTGGACTCGCTCTTCGAAATCAAGCGATTCACAAGCCGACAATTTCTTCAAGAAATCGCTTTGTGCGGCAACATCGCCACGCCAAATTGCACAGGTCAACAAGCCGGACAAGATCGCTGGCTCGTCGGGCAATGTGCGACGTAGCGACTGGAATTTAGCTTCGGCGAGCAAAACCTTGTTACTGCGAAGCAGCGTGGCGGCTTCGTCATAACGTTCGCCCCAATCCGCATCCGCAGGCCGTTGGATTGGCTGGGGAATCGATTTGACTAACTGGTTCAGCGTTGGCGAGCTGTTGAGCTGGCGTAGCAGCGAGCCTGACATCTGGCTGCCTTCGTAGCCTTGAGCCATCATCGCCAAGCTAGCATAAACGCGAGCGGTCAAGAAAACGCCTTGGCGACCGAGCAAAAACGCGACGGCGGACGAGACGTCCAAGACAAACGCGTCGACGTCGCGACCGCTCTCGGTCAGCGCTTCGAGCATCGAATCGGTCGCGGATTTAACATCACCGCGGAAAACCTGAGCCGCAGCACGCTGGGTCAACGCCAGCGGGTTGCTGGGTTGCAAGCGAATGAAACGGTCGGCGTTTTCGGCGAGCGTGTCATATTCACGGAGATCAAGCAGCAAGCGTCCGCGAATGGCCAATGCCCAAGCCGCGTCGGGATGTTCCGAAAGGATCGTCGACAAACGATCCAGAGCGGGGACGACTTGCCCCCCCTCGACCATTTTCATCACGCGATCAAGCTCGCTAACGGATTCCTTGCACTTGCAGAACTTGATTTTCTTTCCACTGCCGCAGGGGCAGGTTGCATATTGGTCGACTGACATCAGATGCTAGCTTAAGCGAATAGGTAGGTTTCGGTTGCCAGCGCACGACGCGGCGGCTTCCCAGGCGGAAGAATTTACCATGATTCACCCGTGAATCTGAACCCCCTGATCGAAATGCGTTCGATTTAAGCGACCGACCTGGGGCGATGCCCCGAGGAAAAAGCTCGAATGCTGCGGGAAATCAGGGCTTTGACGAGAATTCTTTGACCGTTTCCAACGACGATCCCTCAGGGAAATCGACCAATCCATGGTCCGTCAGCCGATCAAGTTCCTGGTAACGGATATCGACGAGGTCGGAAATTCGTGAAAACAACTCGCTCACATGCTTGTCGACAATTGGATGGACCGTCGATTCGTTGACCGTTTCGCCCCGTTTGAATCGTTGCGTGATTGTCGAGTTCGCTCGCAAGTATTCTCGGAACCGTTTTTCGAGCAGCGGATCGGTTGAAATCTGCACATGATCGAATTCGTGCAGCACAAGCCGATCGGTCCAGAACGAGTCGGACGCAGGCCGTTTGCGAAACCAAACGGTGTGCTCGGGTTCGATTCGCACGTCACTGAAACGCATTGAAATTCGCACTTCGCGAGATTTCGCATTGCGATCCTGATCGACGAACTTCCATCGATTGCGGCTTCGATAGTGGTATCCCATCCGATATTCGGTCGTCGCTGCAAGTCGCCGGCCTTTTCGCGGCGAAGCGGATGCATTGTCCTGACGCAGTCCCGACTGCATCGATTCGGGTCGCGGTCCGAAGACAAACTGCACTTTGCCACGCTCGATCAGCGCCGCAATCTCATCGGGCGGGGGTGGCAAGTCGGCCAACTCGATCGTTTGCAAATCCGATTGCGGTTCGGCCGCGTCATCGCCAAACGTGAACGACGCAAAAGTGAAAAGCACGCACCAGACCATCGCAATCCGCAGAACCCATTTCGCGACGATTCGCAGCGAGCGAGGCAAATGCTTTGGCTGGGTCGGGGGCATGAATCACGCTCGTACGCAGGTGGAGTCAAAGAACCAAGCGACGCAAAGATCCCGCCGAGTCTACCCGATAACGTCGCCTGACGTTGTGGGATAGGCTTCCAGCCTGTCGAGGCAGAACGGTCTTTTCGTAGCGAAAAATCGCCAAGAGTTTGGGGGGGCATGAGGGAACGAAAGTCTTCGCGACTTTCGCTACGAGGGTTGTGGGATAGGCTTCCAGCCCGCGGAGGGTGCGATGACAGGCTGGAAGCCTATCCCACATTTAATCAATCGCGATGACCGGCGGCGACGAAGTTGTCGCGTTGCGATACATGCGACTGGCGGCCCTCATCAAGCTTGTTCCGTCCATCCGACTCGCGAGGTGAATCGATCAGTTTGCGATAAACCTCGGCCGTTCCCCAGGCCATTGATAAATCCGAAAATGATTGAGCTTGTCGCTCGTACGCGGCTTCCGCCATCGTTGTCCAGTCATACTCGCCCGTCACGAGCAAGCGAATTTTGTCAGCGAGGCTGATGGCATCACGAGGCTCGGCGAGCAAACCTTCGACGCCATCGGTCACTGCTTCGGGAGTTCCCTCGACGCGAGTGGCGATCACTGGGACCGCGGCTGCCATTGCTTCGAGCACCACCATCGGCAACCCTTCGCCGAACAGACTCGGCAAAACCAATGCATCCACTTTCGCTAACTCTGTGGGGACATCATCGGTAAATCCAATGCGTTCAACATAACGTCGCAGGTTCAAATGTTTGACTCGTTCGTTGATCTCCGCTTCGTATTCCGTCGTTTCGAACGGTCCGATACAGCGAAGCACGACATCGAGTCCTTCGGCACGAAGAATTTTTAAAGCATCAAGCACCACTTCGAGTCCTTTCCGGGGCCGCATCAATGCGACCATGCCGAGCACCCAACGGCCGCCGACGGCAGGATGATGAATCCGCTCGGGGCGAATGCTTGGAACGCCATTGTGAACCACGGTGACTTTGTCTTCGCTTGCCCCTTTGGCGATGCAATCGAGTCGCAGGCTTTCCGAAACAGTGATCAGATGCGAACAACCCGAAAGCGACGCTCGTTCCATTAGCGAGTTGAGTCGATTGCTCCATCGATTGACCGAATCGCGTGCCGCGGGACTGTGCACGTGATATACCCAAGGAATCCCCGTTAAACGGGATGCCGCCGAAGCGACCATCGCGGTCCGGGGAGTGTGAGCGTGCAACAAGTCGTAACCATACGCCCGCACCAAGTCGCGAATGCGAAATACGGCTCTCAGATCAAAGCGGCTTTTCATCGGGGCTAGATGACAACGTCCCCACTGCAGATTCTGTTCGGCCATCACTTGCGGGAATTTCCCCGGCTTGACGCAGACAAAATCGGCAGCGATGCCAAAGTTTGGCAGACAGCGGCCCAGATGGGATTGAACGCGTTCGGCTCCCGAAAAATACTCGCCGTTGATCACATGCAGCACGTTGGCTTCGATCGAACACGGTGGCGACGCCGCTGGTTCGTTGGGCAGAACGACGGGCACCTGAACGGGGATCGACGTAAAATCGGTTTGGTTTTGCAACATAACGTGAGCTGAGAGAGTTTGGCTAAGACTGTGGGGCCGATGACCGTCGGGCCAAAGATTGTCGGACCTGTCAGGAAATCCCGCAGAGTGAATCTCTACGGATACTGAAACTTGGGACGGTTTCGCGTCTCAGGCGGGCAGGATCCGGTTGAACGTCTCGGCCTTGTTCACGCATTGATCCGGTTGCGACAGCTGTAGGGATTGTGGCGGCGACCGGCGCGATCAGGCCGCGTCCGCTGCGGGGTCGATTTTTTCTGGCGTGACATCGGATTGGGCAAAACAGGTTGTTGGATTAAATTGGGGGCTCATCCATTCAAACCTCTTGCCCCAAGGGCACACCGTTGAAAGCGAATCTCGTACTACTGCCAGGTGATGGCATTGGCCCTGAAATCGTCTCCGAAGCCCAGCGAATCCTTGAAAAGATCGCGGAGTTGTTTGGTCACGAATTCACCTTCACGTCCCATTTGATCGGTGGCATTTCAATCGACAAAACGGGCGATCCCCTCCCTCAAGAAACCATCGACGCGTGCAAAGCCAGCGACGCGATCCTGTTGGGAGCCGTGGGCGGCCCCAAATGGGACGATCCGTCGGCGAAAACGCGTCCGGAAGCGGGACTGCTGAAAATCCGCAAGGAACTCGGACTGTTCGCCAATTTGCGTCCGATCCGGTTGTTCGACCAATTGGTCGATTCGTCGCCGCTAAAACGCGAAATCATCGAAGGCACCGACATCCTGTTCTTTCGTGAACTGACCGGCGGTATTTACTTCGGTGAATCCGGTCGCTCGGGCAGCGGGCAAGACGAAACGGCGTTCCAGTCGATGGCGTACAGCGTTCGCGAAGTCGAGCGAATCGTTCGCATGGCTGCCAAGGCAGCTCAGCAGCGTGACAATCGCTTGACCAGTGTCGACAAGGCCAACGTGCTCGAACCAAGCCGCCTGTGGCGTCAAACTGCCGCTCGTGTGATGGCCGAAGAGTTCCCCGATGTCCAGTACGATGTCGTGCTTGTCGATGCCATGGCGATGCACTTGATCAATCGTCCTCGCGACTTTGATGTCGTGGTCACCGGTAACCTGTTTGGCGACATCCTGACCGACGAAGCTTCGATGTTGCCTGGTTCGCTCGGGATGCTGCCGAGTGCCTCACTCGGGGCCGATGGACCTGGGTTGTACGAACCGATTCACGGTTCGGCTCCCGACATCGCCGGCCAAGAACTTGCCAACCCATTGGCGACGATCCTGGCTGCGGCAATGTTGCTGCGTCACTCGTTGTCGTTGTTGGACGAAGCCACCGCGATCGAAAATGCGGTCGCTGCCGTGCTCGCCGACGGGCTTCGCACCAAAGACATCGCTCGCGGAGCAAAGCACATCGGCACCAAAGAGATGGGCGCCGCGGTGCTGGAGCGTTTGCAGAAGTAGTGTTTAGGTAGGACAAATGTGGGATAGGCTTCCAGCCTGTCGTTTTCGAAACGGCAAGTTTGGAAGGCTAACCTACGGTGAAAAAGGACAGGCAGGATGCCTGTCGGGACGCTTGATGACAGGCTAGAAGCCTATCCCACTGTGATTACTCGCGGGCGGTAGGGGTGATTTTCATTGGCACCGTCTTTTCGCCTCGCTGGACGACAATCTCGACTTCTTCGCCGATCTTCAACGCCTCGATCGCGTACGTGTAATCGTAGATGTCTTCGATCTTGCGACCCGCCAAACGAATGATCACGTCACCGCCGCTAACGCCCGCTTTGGCAGCGGGGCCACCACCTGCGACGCCACTTAGTTTCAAACCTTTGACCTCGCCCGCCGCATAATCGGGGATTGTTCCGAGGTACGCGGTCAATACCGCGCGAGGAGCTTCCCCACGCTTCTCGCCTTCGTCGAGTTCAAACTTCGGCGGCTCGGCAGCGGTCAGGAAACCGCGAGCCAATAATGCAAATAAGCGAGCGGTTTGTGCTGCACCTTCATAGTTCAACTTGTCCGCCGTATCACGCGGTGTGTGATAGTCCTCGTGGGCTCCAGTGAAAGCCGCAAGAATTGGCACGTCGCGTGCCACAAACGCCGAAGCGTCCGTGGGCAAACGTGTGCTCGTTTTATCAAGCTGTAACTCTAAACCGACCGGAACGTTTCGCCGCTGGACTTCGCCTGCGAAACCGGGCGACGACCCGATCCCTTGCACGATCAACTTCTCGCGCAGTCGCCCCACCATGTCGAGGTTCAAGTAGGCGGCAATCGCCTGAGTCAGTGGTTCGGCGTCGGCCGCGACTCCGTGGGCGTGTGCCGCATGAGCGTGAGCAGCGTCACCGCCATGGTCGTGCGCTGGCGTTTCCAGTTTGGGAGCCTGCGGATAGAGATTGAAGAACTCGTTGACGTAATGCTGTGAACCAAACAGTCCCAATTC
Organism: Novipirellula methanifontis; assembly: GCF_052161655.1. GTDB lineage: Bacteria > Planctomycetota > Planctomycetia > Pirellulales > Pirellulaceae > Novipirellula. The sequence goes on along the minus strand of NZ_CP197418.1, from coordinate 8,840,832 downwards.
TTCGCCACTCCAGGCGGCGATCAACAAATCGCGTTTTGGTTTCAGTCGCCCTGCGGCTTTTTCGGCTGCGAGATATTGAGCGATTTCGAGCATCGCACCCACACCGCTGGCGTTGTCATCGGCGCCAAAGTGAATCAACTCTTCTTCATCATCGCGAGCCAAACTATTGCTGCCTCCGCCGCGACCGAGGTGATCGACGTGAGCCCCGATCATCACCGCGGGATACGTTTGCTGATTTGGCTTGACCGGCAAACGTGCGACGACGTTGCGCCCCACCCCGGTTTTCCGTTCAATCCCGATCGTGGCGGAAACCGAGACGTTCTCGAGCGGAAATCCCATTTGCAGTGAACCGTCATCAAGCGATGCTTGCGTTTTGGCCAAATCCTTGTTCGCTTGCTCGAACATCTGCTTGGCAATATCGTTGCTGATTGTCACTGCCGCAATACTGACTCCGGCCTGCGATGCGTTGCTGTCGAACAGGATCAACTGGCGTGTCACCTTGCTGGTCGGTCCGGCCACGAACACGATCCCTTTGGCGCCGTGATCGCGAGCGACCGTGGCTTTACGTCGCGGCGAGCTGTAGCGAGCCATCTCTTGCCGCCGTTCGGGCGTAATCTCTTGCGGCATGTCCCGCAGCACCATCACCCATTTCCCCGCGACATCAAGATGTACATAGCTATCGTACTCTTCGACATCGTCGCCACCTGGCACTTGCATTCCATAGCCGGCGAAGACGACTTCGGCGGCATCCGTTTTGCCGTCGTCGGAATACGACAGCGGTCGCCAATCTTCGTTCAACTCCAGCGATTTGTTACCCACGGCCATCGCATTTTCGGGCTTCAAACTCGAACCGGCAGGGAATTCAAACTCTTGGAAAAACGTGTCATTTTCGCCTGCGGGTTCAAACCCCAAGCTTTCCAAATAGGCCGCAACATACGCAGTAGCACGCCGTTCTCCGTCGCTGCCAGTCAATCGGCCTGCCAATTCGGGACGTGTCAGGAAATCAACATGCCGCATCACGTCAGTTGGTGAAAATTCAGGCGACGTGTTTTCAGCCGATGCGACCGCCGCTTCTAAGTCATCGTTCGAACCAGAGTCGAGTCCCAGCAATTTCCGAGCATGAGTATCGTTCCAATCGCCCATGAAGATCTGAGATTGTTTTTCTTTGGTGCGAGTCGAAGTCCACGACAATCGTTCGCCCTTGGGCAAGAACACAGGCAGGCCGTCAAAACCATCGGTGTAGGTCACGCGAACGGGTTCGCCCTGGCCATCGGCCCGAACCAAGTACAGTTCAAAGTTGGCAAAGCCGTGCTTATTGGTGGTGAAGATCAAATAATCACCGCTGGGATGGTAAAACGGCGCCCAGCTCATCGCTCCGAAATGGGTCAGACGACGCACATCGCTGCCGTCGGTTTTCATCGTAAAGATTTCGGCGGTCGCTCCGTCCTCAGAGAAATGACGAAAGCAGATGCGTTCACCGTCGGGCGAGAAAAAGGGACCTCCGTCGTAACCGGGCTCGGTTGTCAAACGACGCACATTCGTGCCGTCCGCATTCATGATGTAAAGATCGATCATAAACGCGGGATCAATCTTGAACTTCTCTTGCTCCACATTGGTTAATTCGCGCGAGTAGGCTTCGCGATTCGATGCAAAGACAATTTGGGTTCCATCGGGGCTGTAACTCGCTTCGGCGTCGTAGCCTTTGGCGTCCGTCAATTGTTTGTACTGGCCCTCGGCATCTCGCTCGACCAATTCATAGTTCTCGTCGTAATCCCAAGAATACCGGCGTTGTTTCCCCGTGGCTCGCAGCTCCAATTCGTCCTTTTGCTTTTGCTCTGCTGCCGGGTCGGCTTGCGTGCTGGCAAACAAGACGTGGTCGCCATCGGGATGGATCCACGCGCAAGTGGTCTTTCCGACGCCCGGTGAAACCTTTTCGATGTCGCCGGTTTCCAGATCGGTCAAATAGATTTGATAGAACGGGTTCGCCGGGTCACGTTCGCTTTGAAAGACCATGCGAGTGCCATCGGCGCTGAAATAGCCTTCGCCGGCACGCCGGCCTTCAAAAGTGATTTGGCGAACATGGTTGACCAAATCGAGCTCTTGTTGGCCGGTCTCGGGTTGGCCGGTTTGGGGCGTTTGCAATTTAGCTGCGGTGGCCTCAGTGTCCTTGTCCCCCGGATTCACTTCGACGTCCGCTGGCTCGGTCTTGCTCTCGGTCGGTTTTGTCGGCGATGGAGGCTTTGCGAAGGCCCCGCCATCGGGGAAAAAACAACTAGCCAACAACGTGGCAACCAAAACGAACGAGCACAGGAGCCTCGACATTTTCAATCCATTCGAGTTAAGGGAAACACGTACAGGAGTGTACGATTCTAAGCGTTTTTTGCAGGTTTAAGAGTTTTTCAGACCGTGAGCACCACGCAGGCAAATCAGGTCTTCGCTCCAACGAGCGAACAGCGAACGCCGCTCGTCTTCGCAATCAAACACTCGGACCACGTTTATTTTGTGACGAATGTCGTCTTTCACCAACCCGTAGAGATCTTGATAAACCGGGGGCAGGTCCGCCGCCTCACTTTCCACTTCGGGGGGGACTTGGCGAGCGGTCACATCGAATCGAAACACTTGCAGCCAACCAGGACGCTGAACCGCAACCAAGCGAACGTTCCTCAACTTGGCGGTCCGACCGTAGTAGCCGTTTTCCGAAAGATGCTTTCGGATCGCCGTTTCCATGTCGTGATCGCCGCACCAATTGCCCCAGCGCTGGCGGAGATGTTGCAGCCAAGTGAGCATAACGTTGTCCCCCCCCCTCCACGCTTTCGCTGAAACAGGAGACTTTACTCGATTGGCAAGTCGAAATCGCCAGTCAAGTCACGCCACACGCAGTGGATGTGATTAGCTGGATTCCCAGACGCATCGGCTTGCGTGTTGACGAACTCGATCAAAAAGTCCTTGCCACGAATTCGGTAGTAGTGTCCGACGCCAGGCTTTAAAGCACCCGCCCAAGCAAAGTGGACGTTCGACCAACCGTTGGTTTCGATCAATTCACGACGCGCCCCGGCGGTTTTTTCTGGCACAGCATCCGCGTAGACACCGACTAACTTCTTCAGTAGTTCAGCTTGCGTTGAGTTGAGTTGATCAAACGGAATGCCTTCGGGCTTGCCCACTTTGGGTTGCGGCTCGCCAGCGAATCGGATTTCCGCAGGAGCTTCGTCGGCGATCACGCCCAATTTCTTTTGAGTGTCGTTGAAACTGTTGACCAACTCGAACCCAAGATCCTCTTCTTCGCGAAGCACGCGTGTTCCCTTGCCCAGCGGTCCTTCGACATCGCTCATGATCTTGGCTGGATTGGATGCAAAAAATTGAGGAGAGCTGTCAACCAACTCACCACCGCGGCAGCTGAAGTTCAGCGACATATGATGCCCTTCGAAGCTGAGCCCCCAAGGGTCGGAATCGCTCGGGGTGCCGAAGATCGTGACATAGTATTTTTGAGGGTCACGACGCGATTCGCTGCCGGGGCCTTCGAGTTGGCGAAGCACGCCTTCGAGCAACATGATCTTGCTCGCTTTGCTGTAACCCGCTTCGCTGAGCGCCGAACGCAACAGACGAAGTGCCGCAGTTCGCTGAGCCGTATTCATGTCCTTCAGAACAAGTCCCTTGCGAGTCGGCATTGGAATGAAGTGCCACGCGACACGCTCGGCCGAATCGTAGTCCTTGGTTGCTTGCGCCGCTTGTTTCTCGTCGAGCGTTTGCAAAAACGCGTCGGCAAATGTTTTCATCTGCATCCCTGGCGGGTCGCTGACCTTCATGCCGATGAAGGCCGCGAGGGTAACGGAACTTGCCAGGAGCAACACGGCGGGAGCCGCAAAACGGAACGATCGCATCAAACGTATCTTTCGCAGTAGGGAGGGGGGCATTCAGGTGGGACGTCCACAGTGTAGTAGACATCGCCTCGGACCGCAAAACGGGGCGGCGAAACGTTGGAATGCGAGTCCCCCTCGTCACCCGATGGCAGCAAAATGGCTGCTTTTGGGTGCAATCAGTAGCCGGCTAAGTCAGCCCCCCGAAAACGCTTGGTCGACCGCTTGAGGTTGAAGCGGCCCAAACGGGACTCGGCTTGGCCCCGTTGTTGTTTCAACCGAATTCGCAGCAAATGCGCTGATCTGGTGCGGGCGAGTGGAGTGCGAGCGGACGACGAAAGACGAAAAAGTCGCTCGGTTTGCCCCGCCCTGCCAAAAACACCTGGCCTGATCGTTATTTTGATTGCCGGCCGAATTCTCGCCTGCCCAAACGTCTGCTGTCCAACTCTCACTCGTCCGATTCTCGCTGCTTCGATACCGGTTGGTTTGGTTTTCGTCCACTAGCGTCACGATCTTGCCGTCGCTGGGATCTACGCCCGCGACCGGTTCCTCGGCTAATGGAATCTGGCCTTCGTTCAACCGGACTTTCTGCAGGTCGATATCAATTGGCTTGAGGGATCGACGATCGTTTTTGACTGCAAAGCCGATGTCAATCAGTCCGCCATCGTCGTGGGCAACCGGTTTGCTGGAATAAACAAACGCGACGATCGTTCCTGCTTGTTCGTCAACGTTTGCGATCACCATGCCACGACCGTTCCATACCGAACCCGGTTGGATTCGCGACGCATCCGTAGTGACTTCGGTGGGGTCGAATTGAATTCGCACCTCGGCGGCTCGAACGCCTTGAGCGTCTGAGATTTCGATTGGTGCCGTGGCTTCGGAGAATGAATCAACGATGACACTTGGGATGGAAACACTTGCCAGCAATCGTCGTGATTCTAGTTGCTGAACACCCAATTTACATGTTTTTGTTGCCATCCGTGCCCCACTGATTTGAAGTGCAAATCAACCGCGTCGTGCAGTTTTCCATGGAGTAATTGGTAGCGAAATCGCGACTCAATTAGCAATGGCATTTGGGGTGTGATTCTAGTTTCACAGCCCGTGGGGAATCGATCTACCAAAGCTGGTTGGCAGCAAAAGCCTGGTCCAGATTTTCGTAGTCATCGCGAATGGTATCGTCCTTGTCATCGTCGGAGTTGCTTAACGCGATCATCGAGTCAGCGGAAGATTTTGCTGGCAAGGGCAGCGATTCACCTTGCGCGGATCGCGATGTGTTCGCGATTGAATTGCTAGGCTGAGGGGTTGTCACAGCCAGAGTGTCCGCCGATGCCGTTGCAGGAGCAGCGGAGGCAACGGATGCAGTGGCCGGGGGGGACGCGGCGACGGGGGCCACGCTTCCGGCGGTTGCGTCGACGTTGATTTGCCGAATTACGTTGGTCCATGCAGTCGAACCTGCCGGCTGGGTCGATGCCGTCAGCAAGCGGTTGTAGATGTATTGAGGCAACAGGCCTGCTTCACGAAAATTTTGGTCCGCCGCCGTTTGGCCTGACACCAAAGTTAGCGACAGTTCGTTGATTCCGCCCTCGATGTAAGCAATCGGCTGGGTTTCAGTCAGCGTATAGGACGCAAACGCGAGCTGCGTAAATTCGTATTTTCCGGTGGAGTCCGTCGTCGCCTGAGTTGTGGCTCCGGTGGCCACATTGGTCAACGTGATCACGACCCCTGGGATTCCTTCGACAGTTTCGGGAAGATTGTTGACATTGGTGTCGGCATACACGAATCCCGTTATTCGCTGGTCTCCATTGTTATTATCTGCCGTTACGGTCAAAAGTCCATCAGTGGCGTCGGCGCCAGCGATCGGCGCCGGATTGACTGGGATTTGGCCTTCATTGAAAACCACTTGGGTGAGGTCAAAAACGGCGGTACTGCCAGCAGCCGCATTACTGGCGATGGAAAACGATAATTCGACCAAACTGCCACTGGTCGATGAGAGACCAGCCGACACCGACACAAAAATGACCACCGTTCCGGCTGCATCATCCACATTTGCGGTAACCTGTGTGTCCTGGGATCCGTTAAACACGGATCCTGCCGTAATTGCATCCGGAGTCAAATCCAGCAGGTTTGTGTTGTAGCTGAGTCGGATTTCGGCACCGCGGATGCCTGCGGCGTCATCCACATTGACGGGAACCGAGACAATTGCCGCTGCGGCACCGGTCAAATCATCCGGAATGTCAACTGCGGCAAGAAGCCGACGTAATTCGAGACTTTCAAGCCCCAGCCGACGTGTTTTTTTTCGTTTCATGTTCGTTAGACTCGCAAAGCCAAAAGAGGTTTCACAATTCTGGTTCCCAAGTGTCATATTTCCAGAGCGGAATAAAAAAGTTGCTTTGACTTTCGTACGCAACAACCTGTTCTCAATGGCGTTTGACGGTACAACCCAACCTGCAAATAAATAATTTCATTTGCCGGAACTTCCTCGCGCTAGTGACTCTCTAAGTCCGGGTTCTACAATGGCCCGACCCGAACATCTTTTAACACCGTTACCAACTAACACGCAAAGCGAAGGCGACTGTGCACGGCGTTTAACGCCGCCGAATCAAGGATGCTCGTAAATTTCGATCTGCAGGCGGCTCCACGCCCCTAGGACCTCCGGTTTGCCCGGGATGTCAAGTAAGTCGTTTTAGTCCCCCCCCACTTCCCCCATTCAGAAGCGTGTCCCCAATTTTGGTGGGACAGCTTTAGCAGAAATAGGTTTTACGCTATGCGCAGGTTCTTTAAATCGGTTCGTCCATTACAGAAAAAGCGTCGTGGAGCAGCAAATGCCCGGCGTCTGAGCTTGCAATCGCTTGAAAATCGACGCGTATTGGCGGCGACGATCACGTCCTTTACCCCGACGGCCAGCGGTTTCACGGCGGAATTGAGCGAAGAAGTCAGTACGTTGAACCTGAACCTGTACGACACCCAGGGGCAAGCCGCTGGCGCGGCCGACGTCACGTTATCGGGGGCAACGAACGGCAACGTCCGCGGATCGTTATTCGTCAAAGACACCACCGTTACTTTTATCGCCAGCGGCGGCGCATTGGCTCCGGACACTTATTCGGTAACGCTGCGAAGTGCTGCGGATGCGTTCACCGATCTGGCCGACGGCGAATTGCTTGACGGTGACAATAACGGGACCGCCGGAGGAGATTACACAAATACGTTTACGGTAGCGGCAGGCAATCCTTTGACCGTGGGGTTGCCGGATATTGTGCGGGGGCCGACTCAGAGCATCCAAGTTCCTGCGGGCGGAAGCGGTGTGGCGTTGCCGGCCGGGCTTCCCATCCAAATTAGCAATTCGGAAGGAGTCACCTCGGTCACGTTAACGATCCAGTATGATCCGGCGCTATTGGACATCAGCGATGTGCAACTCGGAGTCGACGCGCCGTCGGGAAGCCAAGTCGAATCCAATTTGACCGTGCCTGGAACGGCCACAATTTCGTTTTTCTCGATCGCCCCGTTGGCTGCGGGACAGACGAGCCTCGTCGATATTATTGCCTCCGTTCCTGAAGACGCACCGTACGGCGAATCGCAAGCGATTCGCATCACATCATTGGACGTCAACGCAGGTGCGCTCAGTGCAACGGCCGATGACGCCGTGCAAGTTGTCGCGTTTGTGGGGGATGTCAATCGCAACCAACGTTATGACGCCGAAGACGCTCGCTTGATTGCACGTGTGGGCGTAGGACTCGATTCGGGCTTTGTGTTCTCGGAACCGACCAGCGCGTCGGCGACCACCCGCTTGTATCCCACGATTGATCCCGTGTTGCTTGGCGATGTCACTGGAGTGGACGGACTGAGTCCCCTTGATGCCAGCGATCTGTTGCGACGCGTGGTTGGGTTATCGACACCGAATATTCCCGCCCTGCCGGCAAATCAAGCACCAATCGATCTGTCGTTGTCTGTCACCTCGGTAGGCGAAGGACAACCGATCGGCACAACCGTGGGGGCGTTTACGACGAACGATCCGGATGTCAACCAGTCGCATACCTACACTTTGGTTACCGGTACAGGTAGCACCGACAACGCATCTTTCACCATCAGCGGCAATCAACTGAAAACCGCTGCCGTGTTTGATATGGATACCAAATCCAGCTACACCATCCGGGTGAGAACAACGGACCCCAGCGGACTGACGTTCGAGAAATCTTTGGTCATCAGTGTTACTGAAGCGAATGAGGCACCGACCGCTGTGTCGTTGACAAGTAGCACGGTTGCCGAAAATGCGACAGTGGGAACCGCCATCGGCACCCTGAGCACCACGGATGCGAATGCAAGTGACACGCACACTTACAGCATCGTTTCGGTCGATTCGGTTACCGGCAGTAACCTGTTTACGGTCTCGGGCACCTCGCTCAATGTCGGTGCTTCGCTTGACTTTGAAGCCAAGCCGAGTCATTCCGTCGTCGTTCGCACGACCGACCAAGCTGGTTTGTCATTCGACCAAACGCTGACCATTACCGTCACGAATATCAATGAAGCTCCGACCGCGATCGCACTGAGCGAAACATCGATTGCCGAAGATGCTGTGTCGGGTAGCACGGTTGGCACATTTACTAGTACGGACGTGGATGCCAGTGACACGCACACCTACTCGTTGGTGACCGGCACTGGCGACGATGACAACGCATCGTTCACGATCGATGGCAACTCGCTGAAGACCGCGACGACGCTCGATTTTGGAACCAAGTCAAGCTACAGCATTCTCGTCCGCAGCACTGACGTTGGCGGTTTGACCTTCGATCAAGCCTTTACGATCACCGTCACCGAAGTAATCCCCAACGTCGCTCCTACAGCAATCGCCTTGAGCGAGAATTCGATCGCTGAAGATGCCGTCTCAGGCAGCACTGTGGGCACGCTGAGCAGCACTGATGCCAACGATGGCGATACTCACACTTACACGCTGGTAGCTGGAACTGGCGATGATGACAACGGATCGTTCACGATCGATGGCAACTTGCTGAAGACGGCGATGACGCTTGATTTTGAAACTCAGCCCAGCTACACCGTTCTCGTTCGCAGCACCGATGACGGCGGTTTGTCGTTCGACCAGACGCTGACAATCACTGTCACGAATGTTAATGAGGCTCCAACTGCGATCGCTCTCAGTGCCTTAACGATCGGCGAAGATGCTGTGTCGGGCAGCACGGTTGGCACATTTACCAGTACTGACGTGGATGCCAGTGACACGCACACCTACTCGTTGGTGACCGGCACGGGCGACGATGACAACGGATCGTTCACGATTGACGGTAACTCGCTGAAGACCGCGACGACGCTCGATTTCTCGACTCAATCGAGCTACAGCGTTCTTGTTCGCAGCACTGACGCCGGCGGTTTGACTTTCGATCAAACGTTTACGATCACCGTAACCGAAGTAATCCCCAACGTCGCTCCTACAGCAATCGCCTTGAGCGAGAATTCGATCGCTGAAGATGCCGTCTCAGACAGCACTGTGGGCACGCTGAGCAGCACTGATGCCAACGATGGCGATACTCACACTTACACGCTGGTAGCTGGAACTGGCGATGATGACAACGGATCGTTCACGATCGATGGCAACTTGCTGAAGACGGCGACGACGCTTGATTTTGAAACTCAGCCCAGCTACACCGTTCTCGTTCGCAGCACCGATGACGGCGGTTTGTCGTTCGACCAGACGCTGACGATCACTGTCACGAATGTTAATGAGGCTCCAACTGCGATCGCTCTCAGTGCCTTAACGATCGGCGAAGATGCTGTGTCGGGCAGCACGGTTGGCACATTTACTAGTACGGACGTGGATGCCAGTGACACGCACACCTACTCGTTGGTGACCGGCACTGGCGACGATGACAACGCATCGTTCACGATCGATGGCAACTCGCTGAAGACCGCGACGACGCTCGATTTCTCGACTCAATCGAGCTACAGCGTTCTTGTTCGCAGCACTGACGTTGGCGGTTTGACCTTCGATCAAACGTTTACGATTACCGTCACCGAAGTGACGCCCAACGTTGCTCCTACTGCAATTGCCTTGAGCGAGAATGCGATCGCCGAAGATGCCGCAGTAGGCACTGAGGTGGGTACGCTAAGTAGCGCTGATGCCAACGTTGGCGACAGTCACACTTACTCGTTGGAAGCTGGCACTGGTGATGATGACAACGCTTCGTTCACGATTGACGGTAACTCGCTGAAGACCGCAACGACGCTCGTTTTCTCGAATCAGTCGAGCTACAGCGTTCTTGTTCGCAGCACTGACGCCGGCGGTTTGACGTTTGATCAAACGTTTACGATTACCGTCACCGAAGTTACGCCTAATGTTGCTCCTACTGCAATCGCCTTGAGCGAGAATACGATCGCCGAAGATGCCGCAGTAGGCACTGAGGTGGGTACGCTAAGTAGCACCGATGCCAACGTTGGCGACAGTCATACTTACTCGTTGGAAGCCGGCACTGGCGACGATGACAACGCTTCGTTCACGATTGACGGTAACTCGCTGAAGACCGCGACGACGCTCGATTTCTCGACCCGGTCGAGCTACAGCGTTCTTGTTCGCAGCACTGACGCCGGCGGTTTGACCTTCGATCAAACGTTTACGATTACCGTCACCGAAGTGACGCCCAACGTCGCTCCTACCGCAATTGCCTTGAGCGAGAATACGATCGCCGAAGATGCCGCAGTAGGCACTGAGGTGGGTACGCTAAGTAGCACCGATGCCAACGTTGGCGACAGTCATACTTACTCGTTGGAAGCTGGCACTGGCGATGATGACAACGCTTCGTTCACGATTGACGGCAACTCGCTGAAGACCGCGACGACGCTCGATTTCTCGACTCAATCGAGCTACAGCGTTCTTGTTCGCAGCACTGACGCCGGCGGTTTGACGTTCGATCAAACGTTTACGATCACCGTCACCGAAGTGACGCCTAACGTCGCTCCTACCGCAATTGCCTTGAGCGAGAATATGATCGCCGAAGATGCCGCAGTAGGCACTGAGGTGGGTACGCTAAGTAGCACCGATGCCAACGTTGGCGACAGTCATACTTACTCGTTGGAAGCTGGCACTGGTGATGATAACAACGCTTCGTTCACGATTGACGGTAACTCGCTGAAGACCGCGACGACGCTCGATTTCTCGACTCAGTCGAGCTACAGCGTACGCATTCGCAGTACCGATGCAGGCGGAGAGACTTTCGAGGAAACCTTCACGATTACCGTTACCGAAGTAGCTAATGTTGCTCCGACCGCGATCGCACTGAGCGAATCATCGATTCCCGAAGACGCGGTCACTGGCACCGAAGTCGGCTTGCTGAGCAGCACCGATGCCAACGTTGGTGACAGTCACACTTACTCGTTGGAAGCCGGCACAGGCGATGATGACAATGCATTATTCACAATCGATGGCAACTCGTTGAAGACTGCGACGTCGCTTGATTTTGAAACTCAGCCCAGCTACAGCGTTCGCGTCCGTAGTACCGATTTGGGTGGGGCAACGTTCGAGCAAGACTTCACCATCACCGTCACGAATGTCAACGAAGCTCCGACGGCAGTCGCTGTTTCACGCACCACGATTGCTTCGAACGAACCTATCGATACCGAAATTGGTTTGCTGAGCAGCGAAGATCCTGATGCAGGGGACTCGTTCACCTACACGGTCGTTTCGGTCGAAGGCGAAACGACGGAAACCTTCAATGTTTCTGGCGGTAAACTTGTCTCCAGCCAAGTTTTTGACGCGGCAATCAAGGACATGTACGCAGTCACCGTTCGCACTGAAGACGCCGGCGGTCTCACGTTTGATCAAGTGCTGCAGATATCGATTAGTGAAGACAACGAAGCTCCAGTCGGGATCGCGATTGATAATTCGTCGATTGCCGCTAACTCGGTGGCCGGCACAACCGTGGGGTCGCTGACTACAACGGATCCAAACACCGTCGACGAGCACGTTTACTTGCTAGTCGATGGCGCTGGTAGCACTGACAATGCGTCCTTCACGATCGAAGGCAATGTGCTGAAAACCAGTGTCGATCTCGATTCGAGTTCGCCGTCGACGTTTAGCATCCGAGTGCAGAGCCTTGACCGATACGGCCTTTCGACCGAGGTGGTTTTGACGCTTACCGTTGAAGACGTTGTGTAAGTACTTGGTTCGAATACCCCAGTACGGAGTGTTCAGCGAGCTGTCGGTGCTCGCTAGAACGAGAATTTGACGCCGGTTGTCAGCCCGTGGGCGATGAAGTCGTCGGTTACAAAGTTAAACCGGGGATTTCCGCTGCCCGAGGGCGGTTCGGGTGGGAATTGCGAAACGCTGCGGTCGATGACGTCCGCGACTCGCATGGCGTCGGACCAGTACAACAGGCTGTAGCCGATCGAAAGCTCGACGAAATCGTCGATTCGTTTTGACAGGGTTAGCCCCACTTCGGGGATCACCGTAAACTGCGAATCGTCGTATTGGCCGATGTTGGTTTGTTGAGCAAGCAGCCCGCCGGTGAACGAAGCGGAACCGGAACCAGGAACAGTATTGGTGGTCCCGCCATCAATCGTGACTTCGGCGCGGTTGACGCCCAGTCCGACTTTGAGAAGCGTGGCCAGCGTCCAAGTTCCCGAAGTTCGCCGGTAGTTAAGCCCAATCTCGGCCCCATTGAATTGGTTTTCAACGTCAAATTCGTCGAATAAGACGACGGACGTTCCTGAGATGATTTGGCCTCGCGGTGCCGTGTAGGTGGACGATTGGTCAATGCGAAGCATCTCGTCCAAGCGAGCGTGCCGATAACCAATTAACAAATCCAAGCGGTCGCATGCGGTCGAGGCTAGCCGCTGGCGTCGCAGGACATCAAAAGCGTAAAGTTCGTTTTCGACTTGGACACGAACCGAACCACTGAGGAAGTCCGGATGCGCGATCAACATCGCGTCCTCTGCCCCGGTTTGAGTGTTGAAGACGGGGCGGGCCAGCAGGCTGCTGTTGCTGCCGAAGCTCTCGTCGTCGCTAAACACGCCAAGCGCCGACAGTTCAATGCCGCCATTGCGATTGGAGTCGATCCGACCCACGCTGATCCGGGCACCCGATCGCAGTGAATCCAAGATCTCGTCGCCACCAAATAGAATTGTCGTTTCCGGGCGATTTAGTATGCCAGTGTTCTCAGGCGTCGTACCACTCGGGCTGGTTGTCACCAACGGAGGCAAGCTGATTCCATCAAGTGACCAGGACAAGTATTCGGCACGTATCCAAAATAGATTGCGGGAGTTTGCGATGCCAATGCTATCGCAGGCGTCACAGCCTTGGCACGAACCGCTGTCGCATGCTGTCGGCTCGATCGCGAATCCTTCGTCATACTGCAACGGGACGCCCAACAGCGAATCGTAGAAATCGTAGGAAACGGGGGTCACCGCAGCCTGTTTTGTGGGCGATTCGGACTCGCCACTGGCCAATTTCACCACGCTGGAAGCGTCTGATTTAGCTTGTTTACCTGTGACGGGCCGCCAAGTCATTTTGCGTGGAGACTGTGGCGCAGCGGCGTCCGAAATGTGCGTGGGCGAATCCGCCGCGTAGATAACGCTGGATTCGACGAATACGATCACCATCGCAAGGAGGGCAATCGTCAATCGGCTTATTGTTTTTCGGGTGGACAACATTGTCTTCGGGGCGCAAGGGAAGCACAAGTTTTGGCTAGCACCCTATGTCGCTCATCAAAGAAAGCGGTGTCAATGGCGAATGTCGTCTAGCATGTTGCCCACGACCAGTTCGTTTAGGAAACCCAGACCAGTTCGTTTGGGAAACTCAGAAAATGATCCAGGTCGGCTCACATTGTTAGTTGCCTGGGCGGCACCCCCTCCGTATATTGTCAGCGAGTTTCAGGCTGGGATGTGCAGACGATTGTACCGTAGAGGCCGTGAGACGTTGCTCCAATGTCGATGATGACGCTGGTGGCGGCTAGAGTCGGTCACAGCTCGAATCCTTGTGACAGTTCGGAGCTTTTGCTTTCCCTACCTTCGCCATCTCTCGCGAATGAAAGCATTTGACTTCTGCAGGAGGCATTCAGGGTATGTTGGTTCTCTCACGCCGCTCTCAACAACAAATTGTCTTCCCCAATCTGGGCATCACGCTTCAAATCCTTCAGGTCCGCGGACAAATTGTGAAGGTCGGAATCGAGGCGCCTCCGGAGATCGCGATTCTTCGTCAGGAGACGCTCGCGTCGCAATCGGATCGCAATCAAGACGCCCCTGTCGTGACTGGTCCTGCTGACGAATCCGAGCATCGACGACGCAATCAGCTCAATGTGCTGCAGCTTCATCTGGACGCGATCCAGTTGCGAATCGATCGGGGCGAATTGCCCGACGCCAAAGCGATGATCGAAACCCTGGTCGCACGGCTGAATAATGACAATCACGAGGTGGCGTCAATGCCGACGCAGGCTATCGAAACGCCCCAAGAGCGATCCGCGAATCCGCCACTGCGATTGCTGGTCGTGGAAGATTCGGATAACGAACGTAGCTTGATGACCTATCTGCTTGCCTCGCAAGGGTTCGTCGTGCATGTCGCTCGAGACGGTGCCGAAGCGTGTGAGCGATTGCAGTACTGGGGCACTCTGCCGGATTTAATTTTAATGGACATGCAAATGCCCATGCTCAGCGGACTGGAAACACTACGTCGCATTCGCGAAAACGAGCGAACCAGAGATTTGCGTGTCTATGCGGTGACCGGATCGCGTCGCCGAATCGAAGACGAGCCAGTTGGACGTGGATGGGACCGCTGGTTTGCCAAGCCTTTGGATATCAAAGAATTGGTGCAGGCGATTCGTGACGATCATTCACACTGTATCCAATCCACTGCAGTGCCAACGGTGTCAGGAGACTTGCCGTGGTAACGATTCTGACCGATCGCCTCAGTGGCACATGGCAAGGGATCCTGCGGCGATATGCGACGGCGGTCATCAGCACCGGAGTCGTGATCTGGGTCCGTTCGCTGTTGCAACCGTGGCTAAATGAAGAGTGTCCGTTTAGTTTGTTTTACCTGAGTGTGCTGCTGACGGTGTGGATCGCCGGCACAGGACCGGCTATCTTCGCGATTGGATTGGGCACCGTCGCCGCAGCCCACTTTTTCATCCCACCCTCGTCGAGCCTGTTGATCGATGACGTTCCCGATTTGGTCCAGTTGATCATTTACGTCTTCGTCAACTGCGTTGCAATCATGCTGTTCAATCGCGCAGAACGTCAACGCAATCTTGCCGAAAATCGTTCTCTTGAAAATGAACGACTTGGCGATGACCTTCGGAAAGCGGACTTGAGGAAGGACGAGTTTTTGGCGTTATTAGCGCACGAACTTCGGAATCCTCTGGCGCCGATTCGCACAAGTTTAGCGTTGCTAGAGCGAAATGAACGTTCGCCTGATGTGGTCCGGCGAATGCGAGAGATCATTCATCGGCAAACGATCCATCTGATCCGCATCACCGATGACTTGCTGGATGTGTCACGCTTTTGTCGCGGCAAAGTTGAATTGCAAGTCCGGCGAATCGATCTCCGTTTAGCGATCGCTGATGCGATCGAAATGGTCGAGAGTTCGTTTGAGTCTAAGTCGCAACGATTCCTGTCGCTCATTCCCGACAATCCGATTTGGGTGGACGGCGATCGAGTGCGTCTAGCTCAGTTGCTGGCCAACCTGCTTGGCAACGCGTCAAAGTATACTCCCGAAGCGGGACGCATCACATTGAACTTGGAACCGATCGACGATCAGATCTCGATCATGGTTAGCGACAATGGAATTGGCTTTGCTCCGATGCAAGCGGATCGCATCCTTGAACCCTTTGTGCAAATTGATGCAAGCCGAACACGCGAATACGGTGGATTGGGGGTAGGACTAACCATCGTCAACCGCTTGGTTGCAATGCATGGGGGGACCCTGTCGGCGACCAGTCGTGGTCCTGGGATGGGAAGCTGTTTTACAGTGCTTTTACCAGCCGCGATCGGCGAACGAGACGAAGCGTTTGCCGAGGATGATTTCGCAGACGCAGTCGTGCCAAGCTGTGCCAATCACGAAATCCCGGTCGATCACGAAACCTCAGTCGATCACGAAATCCCAACGCATGCGGTTGCGAAGTCGTTGCTGTTAGTAGAGGACAACAAAGATGCTTCGGCGCTACTTGCCGAGCTCTTCGAGTCCGAAGGCTTTCAAGTCCAGGTCGCCTACGATGGCGTGGAAGCAATTCAAAAGGCAACGCAATCTCACCCCTCGGTGATCGTCATGGACATCGGGTTGCCCGGCATGGACGGCTACGAAACGGCACGTCGCATCCGTCGCTCGCCAACGATCAGCGGCATCAAGATGATCGCTCTGACCGGTTGGGGTGGTCCCACCGATCGTGACTTGGCAATTCAAGCGGGGTTCGATTTGCACCTGGTGAAACCGATCGCGTTCCATACGCTACGCGATTATGCCCAATCCATGATTGATGAACCGGTTCCAGCGGAGAAGTGCGATAAGCCAAGTTTTGTGCAAACTTAATAGGCCGCGCCGCTACCAAAGTAGGTGATATTGGGCTAACGTCGTTGGCTCAGTTCTGTCCTGTTAACACCCGGGCAATACTTGGCTGTTCGTGCCTAGCCGAACAACACTTCGTCCTGGGGTTCGACTCCGCCGTCGCTGCGACGAACGTAAAGTCTCAACTTCTGCAGCGTCAATAACGAAACAAATGCAGGGTTCGTCGTCGCGTAACGCTTCCATAACCGCTTGGGCTCGCGAGTGAAGCGAAACAACCACTCCAGTCCGTTGCGTTGCATCCAGGGTGGAGCCTGGGCAAGCACGCCCGCATGAAATGCAAACGCGGCACCGACCGCAATCAGCGGCATGTTCACGCGATCTCGCATTTCATAGGCAAAGACTTCTTGGCGAGGGCAGCCGAGACCGACAAAGCAGATCCCTGCACCGCTGTCGCGAATTTCCGCTGCCAACTCATCGCGCTCGGCGAGCGAAAGGTTGCGAAACTTGGACGCTCGCTTACCGGCAATTTGAAGCTTGGGGAATTTTGCACAGAGGTTTTTGGCAAAACCGTCCAGCATCTCTTCGGTCGCCCCGAACAAGAAAATCGAAACGCCTGCTTCGGCTGCCGCTTCACAAATCTTCAGAGTTAGTGTCGGACCGTAAACCCGATCCGGTAAATTGCATTTGTGCAAACCGTTCAGTGCCCAACGCACTGGTTGGCCGTCCGGACAAACCAAATCAAATTGGTTCAGGCGATATTGGTGCTCTTTGTCACCCACGCCGGTCATCACACCGTGAACCGCTAACGCTGTGACTGCGAGCGGTTGACGTTGTTGGCCAGCCTCGATCACGCGTTGGACTGCCGCTTCGTAATCGATCGCACTGACATTGATCCCCAGAACGTTATGCTTTCCTAAATCAATCATCGTTTGTGTCCACCGTTCTGATTCATCCGCCCTGCACTCGTGACAGAGACGCTCACGCAAAGCGGCATCGCTTGCTGATAACAATGTGCCACCATGCAGCACCATGCCGAAAGCCCCCATCGGGTAAAACTTTGGCAATGCTTTCACTCGGCCGGCGATCGCAAAACCACAAGATCACTAACGAGGCGTAGGTTTAATGCCCGATAGTAGTCAGGCGAACACGGTTGAGAGTCGGCAACGCAAAATTTTCATAGAATGGACGTGACGTCTCCCGCATAACCAACACATTTCGCACTGCTCTTTCTTCTTTATTTTCCGGAACAACCACGTGACTCTCGCTCGTACGCTTGAACCCGAATCGATGGACACCTTTGACGAGGCGGTGACCTATCTGGAAATGAACCATTCCCAGGTAAATCGCACGTTTGTTGACGATCTGTTCGCGGCGGGGACGGCCGGTCCAAGGGTGATCGATCTGGGCTGCGGCCCTGCCGTGCTGTCGATCGAAATTGCCTCGCGGGATAAGGCGATCGAAGTGATCGCAGTCGATTTGTCAGCCGAGATGCTCGATCTTGCCAAACAAGAAATCGACTTCGCTGGAATGCTTTATCAAATCTCGCTCCACCAAGCCGACGCAAAATCGATGACCGCGTATGAAGACGAGATCGCCGATACGGTGGTTTCCAACAGCCTGATTCATCATCTGGAACAGCCAATCGATGCGATAGCGACCTCGATGCGATTGGTCAAAAGCGGTGGACGTGTGTTTATTCGAGATTTAATGCGTCCAGAATCGGAATCCGCCGTGGAATCGCTTGTCCAATTGCATGCGGGTGACGAAAACGAGGTGGCTCAGCAGTTACTTCGCCAATCGCTTCATGCCGCTTTGACACTCGAAGAAATCGGCCAAGCGATTGAGGAATGTGGAATGGATGCCGAGTGTGTCCGAGCCACAAGCGACCGCCACTGGACGATTGATTGGACGCGTCCGTAACACGGTCTCGTCGGCTTTCACGCCTTTCCAGTCATTCAGCAAATTGACGCCTCTCGGCAAACCCGTTCCTTGCGGGATAGAATTAGCAATCGAAATGATTGCATGGTCACTCGGCGGTGCCGCTGGCCCTCGTTCCCCTTTATTTTCCCTAAAAAACAAACTTCATCCGATGCGAACTTACCTCCTATTGCTCGACGAAGTCTTGAATCATGGCCTGGACCGCGACGACCGCACTGGCGTTGGGACCCGTGGCTTATTTGGTCGTCAAATGCGTTTTGACTTAAGCGAGGGGTTCCCGCTGCTGACCACCAAGAAGCTGCATATGCATTCGATTTTGCACGAATTGCTGTGGTTTTTGCGTGGCGACACCAACATCAGCTATCTACGCGAAAACGGCGTCAGCATTTGGGACGAATGGGCCGACGAAGAGGGGAATCTGGGCCCTGTCTATGGTCAACAATGGCGTTCGTGGGAAGGCGGCAACGGTGAAACGGTCGATCAAATCGCCTGGGTCACCAACGAGATCCGAGAAAACCCCCAATCCCGTCGCCTGATCGTGTCGGCCTGGAATGCCCATCAAATCGACAAAATGGCGTTGCCTCCATGCCATCTGCTTTTTCAGTTCTATGTTGCTGGCGGAAAGCTGTCTTGCCAACTGTATCAACGCAGTGCTGACCTGTTCTTGGGCGTTCCCTTTAATATCGCCAGCTACGCGTTGCTGACGATGATGATGGCAAAAGTGACGGGGCTCGAACCGGGCGATTTCGTTCACACGCTCGGTGACGTTCATCTCTACCGCAATCATTTTGACCAAGCTCGCGAGCAGCTGACCCGGCATCCCAAGCCGTTGCCGAAAATGCAAATCCAATCCACCCCGGACTCGATCGACGGATTCACTTTCGAGGACTTTCAGTTGACGGATTATGATCCGCATCCACGTATTAAAGCTCCGATCGCTGTATGACCTCTGCTAGCGTGGCAAATCTGGACTCCAGCTCGCTTTCGGATGCTCCGTCCCAATCTCGTTTGATTGCCTTGGTGGCGATGACCCCCAGCGGTGTGATCGGCAAAGACGGCGATATGCCGTGGCGGTTACGCAGCGATCTGCAGCGGTTCAAGCAGCTGACCATGGGGGGGACGCTGATAATGGGCCGCCGGACGTATGATTCGATTGGCCGCCCGTTGCCGGGACGCCGCACGATCGTGGTCACGCGAAACGCCGATTGGCATTGTGAAGGGGTGCTGCGAGCGGAAAATCCGGAACAAGCGGTAATGGTGGCCAAGACACCCCCAACTTCGCCACAGGAAAGTTCTGCCGACTCGGACACTTCCTCGATGAACCGTGGAATCTATGTGGTGGGCGGGGCAGAAATCTACCGACAATTGCTACCATGTTGCGACGAAGTTTGGCTAACTCGAGTGTGGTCCTCGGTTTGCGGAGACACGATTCTATCGATCGAGCTCTCCCAATTCCGCCAAATCGAGCAAACCCGTATCATCGCCTCTTCGAAAAACAGCGTCCCAACGGAGTTCATCCGAATGGTTCGTGAAAATTCTTAGAAAAATCATCCCACGTCCCCATTGAGCAAAAAGGGGGCCAGACGGTATAGTCCGGGATTCTTGGCCGATGCATCGTGCACCTTGACCCAATGTGTCACACGTTCGTCGTATTTTGCCGTCCCTCTGATCGATACTTGCAGGAGTTCCGTTATGCCCCGTCTGATGGGCGTCGATGTGCCAAACGACAAGCAAATCCAATATTCGCTGACCTATTTATATGGGATCGGTTTGCATACGGCCCGCGAGGTGTGCGATAAGCTTGGGATTGAGCCGACACGAAATGCAAACGACTTGGCTGAAGATGAGCTGAGCCGAATTACCGCATTGCTTGAGCGTGAATACACGGTCGAAGGTCCTCTTCGTCGTCAAGTCACCCAAAATATTAACCGACTTCGCGAAGTCCGATGCTATCGCGGCATCCGTCATCGCGTCAGTTTGCCAGTACGTGGCCAGCGAACCAAAACGAACGCTCGGACTCGTAAAGGCCCTCGCAAGACGGTTGCGGGCAAGAAGGGCGTCAAGGATTTGCGTTAATCGCATTCCTGTGGCTGAGAAACGCAGAAAGTCTTCGTTTCTCGTCCTGCCTGAAAAACCCTATCGTCAACTTACTCAACCTCACCCAATTTCACTGATAGAGACTTTGCAGTGGCAAAGACCAATAAAAAGAAGCGAGTTCGTCGCAACGTTACCAGCGGCATTGCCCATATCCACGCAACGTTCAACAACACCACGGTCACAATCACCGACCCTAAGGGTGACACGTTGTGCTGGGCGAGTGCTGGAACCAGTGGTTTCAAGGGAAGCCGTAAAAGCACCCCGTTCGCGGGCCAATGTGCTGCACAACAGGCTGCTGAGAAAGCAACCAAGTTCGGCATGCGTGACGTCGAAGTCCGCGTGAAGGGCCCAGGCTCCGGTCGCGAAAGTGCGATCACTTCGCTGCAAGCCGCTGGTTTGAACGTGAAGTTGATCGAAGAAGTGACTCCGATCCCTCACAACGGTTGCCGACCACGCAAGAAACGACGCGTGTAATCGATCTGGCGTCACTGTCTTTGACGCCGTCCCATTTTCTGCGTTGCTTGTCTGGGCTGTGATCTCGCATTGGCGTGCGATCACCGGCCTAATGCAATCGCATATGACCCCACTCCCACACACCCACAAACATATTGAGGCTTTATGACGATGCACATTCGATGGCGTGGCATGGAACTTCCAAGCTCGCTCGAAGTCGATCGCGATACCCTCACATCGACGTACGGTAAGTTTTCGGCAGAACCATTTGAACGTGGCTTTGGTGCAAGCGTTGGCAATAGCTTGCGTCGCGTACTGCTAAGCAGTTTGATGGGCAGTGCGGTCACGCAAATCAAGATCCGTGGCGCTCAGCACGAATTCACGACCATCCCCGGCGTGATGGAAGACATGACTGAGATCGTGTTGAACGTGAAAAGCCTTGTCGTTCGCAATCACACCGAAGCAACTCGCGTGATCACGGTTGAACGTGACAAAGCGGGCGCAATTACCGGTGCGGATATCCAAACCGATGCTGACGTCGAGATCATCAACAAAAATCATGTGATTGCGACCCTTACCGACGATGTTCCATTCATGATGGAAATGGTTGTCGAAAATGGCCGCGGTTATGTGCCAAGTACCGAACACAGTAGCGTGGATCACGAGATTGGTATCATTCCAATCGACGCGGTCTTCAGCCCAATCACTCGTGTCCGTTACGAAGTCGAGGAAACTCGCGTCGGTCAAAAAACGAACTTCGATCGTTTGATCCTCGAAGTTTGGACCGATGGCAGCGTGAACCCCGAGTTGGCTTTGGTGGAATCGGCGAAGATCCTTCGCAAGCACCTCAATCCATTCGTTCAGTACCGCGAACTTGGACCGAGCATTTTCTCGGCCGCTCGTGGTGGAACGGGATCGCCCGAGGCTCAACTCGAAGCGAAGCTAAACATGACGCTAGGCGATCTACGATTGTCGGTCCGAGCCAACAACTGCTTGGAAAGCGAAAACATCATGACCGTTCGCGACCTTGTTCAACGCACCGAAGACTCGTTGCTCGAAGTTCGCAACTTTGGCGATACGACGCTAAACGAAGTACGTGAGAAACTTTCTCAGTACGGTTTGCATCTTGGCATGCGAGTGCCAAACCAACCTTTGTTCTAAGATGACACTTTAGTCATCACAAACACCTTACAATTTCCATAAAAACTTTTTGACGGATATTCCGCCATGCGACACCGACGACGAGGCCGCGTGCTTGGACGAAGTCCTAGCCACCGCAAGGCGCTGCTGAAGAACTTGGCCAGTGCACTGTTCCTTACTGAACGCGATGCTACTTACGACGACAACGCTCCCAAGGTTGCCGGACGCATCGTTACCACATTGCACAAAGCCAAAGAGGTTCGCCCCTTGGTAGAAAAGTGCATCACGATCGCTAAGAAATCGATAGTTGCAGCTGAAGAAGCTCGCAAGTACGAAGCACCAGCCGAGCGTGGTACCGACGCCTACAAGAAGTGGCGTACTAGCGACGATTGGTCAAAGTGGGCTGCCGCCCGTGCTCCCGTTGTTGCGGCTCAGCGACGCGTCGTGCAGTTGATTGGCGATCGCCAAGCGACTCGCATTCTGTTCGACACAATCGCCGAACGTTACGTCGATCGTCCAGGTGGATACACTCGTATCTTGCGTTTGGCTAAGCCTCGCTTAGGTGACGCGGGCACACGTGCGATTCTCGAATTCGTTGGCAAGAACGATCGCGTCAAGCGAAAGGCCGAACGACCTTCGTTCGAATCCGAAGCTCCGCAACAAGAGCAAGAGACGGTTGCTGCTGGAAGCGACGAGTAATCAAAAATAGCGAATCCGCAATTGCGGTTCAAAACACTCAAAGCCAATCTGCTCTTCGAAGCAGGTTGGTTTTTTTATTATTGAATGATTTCAGGTTGATGAATTCGGTAGCTGGACGTGGGCTGTTCAATCGCAGGGCTTAGATGTTTTCTTTGAAGTAAGCAGGTCAAAATGAGTCGTTCCACATAATGATCTGAGCCGACGGCGCTAGCCGCGGGCACGTTTCCTGCAAAATAACGGGCCCGCGGCTAGCGCCGTCGGCTCACAAGAGGATCGACGTTTCACCGGTATATACCGAACGACCTGCTTAGCACTGTCGCGTTCGCGGTGGACCACGTTCTGGCGAACGTAGCTACTCCCTCCCACACACGTCATATCTTAAATTGCGCTAGCTGTTGCCGCTTTCGCCCGCGTTGGGCTCTAGCACGAATCGGTAGCCTGCGTCGCGAATCGTTAGTAGATGGACCGGCACGGTGCTGTCGACTTCAATGATCTTTCGCAATCTTGCGATGAACTGGTCGACCGCTCGCGTTTGCAAATTGCCCGACATTCCCCACACTTCGCTGAGCAATTCGTTGCGGCTGATCACGCGGTTTGGGTTTTCGACAAAGTATCGCAGTAGCCGTAGCTCTTTCGGTGTCATGCGTACGGGTTTGCCAGATGCTTGCACTTCGTGCGTTTCGAAGTTGACTTCGAGCGAACCGAATTGCACTTCCAATACAGCCGTCCGGGCTTTCTTGGGCGCGGACTTCTGACGCTCGAAACCGGCAATTTGAAGCAGGTTCTTGATGCGGCTGAGCAGTTCGTCAAGCTCGAACGGTTTGCTCATGTATTGGTTCGCGCCCACGTCAAAGCCTCGCGTACGATCCTCGGCCAGCGTTCGGGCGGATAGCATCAACACCGGTATCATCGAGCCTTGTTCGCGAATCGATTCGCATACCGAATAACCGCTCATCCCCGGCAGCATTAGATCGAGCACGACCAAGTCCACGGACGTCGAACTGGACTCGATCAAACGCAGGGCGGTCGGTCCGTCCTCGACCAAAGAGACGCGGTATCCCTCGGCCTCGAGGTTGTATTTGATTCCAACCCCGAGATGCTTCTCATCTTCTACAACAAGTATGTGTGCGCCCATGATGACTGGCTTTCTAAATTCATCTCTTGTTTAATGCTGCTCGCGATCGAGAACCGCACGCGACTGGATAGCGGATGATGGAATCAACAACTCGGTCGCGGGCTATTCTATTTTCCCATCGCTCGTGCGAGCTTCGTCGCTTACCACGAGACCGCTGAGGATAACTTGGAATTCGGTGCCTGGTTGGTCACTGCGATCAAGAATCCGCACCGATCCTCCCACGGATTTTGTCACGTTGCGAACCAGATGCAGCCCAAGTCCGGTCCCTGGTTGGCTACGCTCGAGTTCGTTACCAAGTCGCACAAAACGACCGAAGACCTTACGTTTCTGGTTTGCCGGAATGCCGTTTCCATTATCGATAATCGAAACGATGATTTTTTGATCATCCGATACTCGAGCGTTAACGTTTACGGCGCGAGGCGTGCCGCCATACTTCACCGCGTTATCAATCAGGTTTCGAAACAGAATTTCAAGCTGAACGGGTTGGCTTCGTAATGTGATCGCGGGGCTCTCGACGACAATCGTCTCTTCCGGGACGCGATACCGCAAGCAGGCTGCCGAACTGCACTGGAGCAAGAGTTGATCTAAACGCACATCCTCTTTTTCGCTTGGCTCGGTCCCTCGTTCGATTCGAGCGGCGTCTAGCAAGTGGTTGATCAACGAATCGAGTCGCTCGACATCTTCGAGCATGAAGCGATGAAAGTCCTTTTGCTGTTCCTCGCCAACACTTCGCCGCGTCAGTGTTTGTAAGTACAGTTTCAGCGATGCGATTGGGCTCTTCAGCTCGTGAGTCACCGAGTCGATGAAGTTGGATTGTCGGCGATTTAGGTTCACTGCCTTGACCGTCAGCGTCAGGTAGGCGATGGAGCCGGCGAGCATGCTGGCGAGCAAAATGACACCCGTGGCAAGGATCACCCAAAAGACCGGCTTGGAGGCTTGTCCCCCCTGAGCACTTAACCAGCTGGCGATAATCCAGACAGCCGCCAGTACGACGACAATCACAATCATCACGACCCCCAATGTGATGGGGGCGGTCAGGGAACGACGCTCAAACATGCTGATGGCCATGCGGAATTACGTTGCAAAACAGAGGAAGTTAATACGGAGATGCGGTCCAAACCACTCTGGAGAGTTGTTTGGTTGGAACTAGAATGTAAAGAGATTTGGCTTAGGAAAAATAAAAGATGCGTATCCCCGCAGAGTTTGAGAAAAATTGTGTTCTGGCAGTGACGCTGTAGCCTTAAATCGCAATAATAGTTTTAAGAGGCGATAAGATCCCCCTTAACGGCATAATCCGGAGCAGGCCGATGGGCGCTGATACACGAACACGACGTTTTTCAGAGCGAACAATTCGACAGGTACGGTTGGATTGTAACCGCGCGATGACGCGAGCACGATTCTGTCCTGAGCAGAGCGACGTTATCCAGTTGCGTTGTGTGGATGAATCCCTCGAATCCGAGCATTCTTTTGGAAACCAATTGTGGTATTTCGAAGGAGTGGGTGTGGATTTGGACCATCACAGAAATAGCGTGTTTGGTGTCGTCGAATATTCCGTCCAATTTGGGCTGCACGAATTGGTCGATGACGGGGTCTTTGATTCCGAGCAACAGCGCGAGCGTTTCCGCCATATCTACGAACGCGAAGTCCATCCACCGTCTTGGCGACAACCGGCTCATCGCTGGCTCGCCATTGGAATGGTTGCGGTGACGTTCACTTGGTTGTCCTATCTTCTACTCCGCATTTTGTCGGTCTAGAGTTTGGACATCACGGATCGCAACCCTCTAGATCTCGACCAGACGCCGCCTGCAACCCAGTCGCATCGCGAAGCCGTCGATTCGTCCACGCTTCCGTCGTCATCGCATCGGCCACCGTCGCATCAAGTCGTGATCAATGTCTCTGATCTGAAAAAAAAGTACTCAACTTGGTCGTTTCGTGGCCGCAGTGTGGTCGAAGCGCTGCGAGGTGCGAGCCTGCAAGTTCACGCGGGTGAAGTGTTTGGGTTACTTGGTCCCAATGGTGCCGGGAAGACAACACTGATCAAAATCTTGTTGGGCGTCATACGAAGCAGTTCTGGTTCCGCGTCGTTGTTTGACTCGCCGGCAGGCAGTATCGCCGCGCGGATGCGAGTCGGCTATTTGCCTGAATCGCTGCGTGTTGATCGTCACCATTCAGCACGGTCCGCTCTTCGCTACTACGCGAGAATGAGTCGGATGTCGGGCGCTGAAATCAATCGCCGCAGCGATGAACTACTGGAACTCGTCGGACTGCGTGGACGAGACCGGGAATCGGTGCGGCAGTTCAGTAAGGGCATGTATCAACGTCTCGGGTTGGCCCAAGCCCTGATGCATGATCCCGATCTGCTAGTCCTGGATGAACCGACCGACGGACTCGACCCGGTGGGCCGCAACGAGGTCCGCAAGGTAATCGATCGGTTGCGAGAATCCGGAAAAACGATTTTCTTAAACAGTCACATTTTGCAAGAAGTCGAATTGATCTGTTCGCGAGTCGCGATCATGTCACATGGGAAGATTTGTGTCGCGGGACGCATTGATGAACTCACTCAATTCGATCGTTACGAAGAAGTGGCATTCGACGTTGCTGTGCCTGAGCCAAGTTCCGCGATCGAAGAACCAATGCAGTGGCTGCGACAGCACTTCGTCCAAATCAACTTCGTAGGCGACAAGCACCCTCGTCACGCTGCGGCGATTCCGAGCCCCGATCCCCCACATCCGTTGACTGTTGAGTTCACGTTGCCTTTGTCGTCGCAGGTCGAGGTGGATGACGCTGTCGACCGTTTGCGACACAACGGTTTTTCGCTACGCGGGCTAAAGTTAAAACGCGAATCCTTTGAAGAAACGTTCATGCGTGAAGTCTCGAGATCCAAGGAAACATCGTGAGACGTTTGTGGCCTTACATCGCGATCATTCGCGATTCATTTCACGCTGCGTTATCGTCGCGAATTTTGTGGGTCGCGTTTATCGCAATTTGGTTGCTGTTGGGGGCTTTGGCGCCAATCGGTTATCGCGAAGATTTCACTACCACGTTCCGCGATCGTGACATCGATAACGGTGGCAGGCTGAAGGCGATGCTGGCTGCAGGGATTGCCGACCCCAGCAAAGCGAATACGCCGGTTGGTAAAATCGCCAATGCATTGCCAGACGACGTCAAGCGTGAACTGCGGCAAGTTGGTCAAGGCGAAGATGTGCGGTTCTATTTCACCACGCTAGCCGATTCGCTCAATTCATTGTTCGAGGACGAATCGTGGTACGACGCCAAACTTTGGAAGTCGACCGCGCGACTGCGTGAACTACGCGAGCTCGATGAACTTGCCTCTAACGAGATTAACGAAACTCTACGCAGACGCCGTGCACGTTTGCGGATCGAAGCTGCGATTCCCGGAGTGTTTGAATCACGGTCGGCACGATCGATCATGTTGACCTATCTGGGGATGGATTTTCCTGCACGTTTTGCCGTCGATAAGATTCAGTTTTTGATATTGCTGAACCAGATCGTCGTGCCGACGATCATCAATTGGTTGCTCGGGTTTATTCTCGTCTTCCTTGGTATCCTCGTCACCGCGTCGATTATTCCCGACATGTTGCAACCGGGATCGCTGCATTTGCTGCTTAGCAAACCGGTCTCGCGTTGGCTGCTGCTGTTAAGCAAGTTTGTGGGCGGCTGCGCGTTTGTGTTTCTGTGCGTCGTCCAGTTGATCATTGGGTTGTATCTGATCGCGGGTCTGCGTTTAGATGTATGGAATCTCAGATTGCTGTTGTGCATTCCCGTTTCGGTGTTCGTATTTGCCGTTTTCTACAGTGTTTCGACGCTTGCCGGACTTCGCTTTCGATCACCGATTCTGGCGATTGGTATCACGTGCATGTTTGGTGCCTATCTTGTCGTCGTCGGCATGATCGGTGGCTTCTTTGACGGTTTTGTCACGCGGCCCAGCACCATCAACCACATAGCGATCGCGGGGGATGAAGTATTCGCGACGACGCGGGGCGAAGGCTTGTTGCGATGGGACTCGAAATCCGAACTGTGGAGCGAAATCTACGAATCTGAAGCACTCGGGCGCAATCGAGTGCTTGCACCCGTGGCGATCGACGACTCGACTCTGGTGACCGCAGTCGTTCGTGGAGGTCGGTTCAACCCGTTTGGTCTGGGCGGATTTGACTTACTCGTGCTCGGTGAATCGAATCAATGGCGTGCTCTGCCGAGTCTGCGTTTGCCCACGGCGACCATGCAGTTGATCAACGCTGATAATGGTGTCTTCGCAATCAATTCCAGCGGCATCGCAGTGACGTCGAAACAAGAAATTCGTAAAGCGTTAGGTGACCCGAATCATCGCGAGAATGAGGACGATGATTCCTCGACGACAAAGTCCTCGGGGGCGCAACCGAGCGACTGGCTGCAAAAACTTTCGAGTATGATGGGAGCCGCCACGGAGGGATTTCAGGATATTCTTCCCAGCGACGTGCTGCTCTCTCCGCCACGAAGCGTCGGCATCAGTGCCGAGGGGGATACGATGGTGTTGTTTAGTGGTAAGCAATTGTCACGACTAACCCCCCAGAACGACTCGAAGCAATCTGCAACCGCGTCCAGCGAACTGTGGAACGTGGTCGCTTCCCAAACGATTGATGGCGAGATACCGAGGTTTGGCTTCCTCGCCATCAGTGGCGACACCGTGCTGCTGTCTACCGACGCCGACTCGCTTCAGGTTTTTGATCGCGACACGCTCAACCTGACTGCGACGGTGCCGCTTCCAGATCGCTTGTCGGTGGTTTCTTCAATTGCAATTGGCAGTGACTCGCGTTTCGTCGTTTTGACAAGCGACCAGCGATGTCGCTTGTTGATGCGTGATGGCAGTCACGAAAAGTGGACGCTCGCTGATCCTTTGCCGCAATCCAACGTCGAAGTGATTGCGATTGACCGTCGATCATCAACACTGATGGTGGCACACGATATTGACCAAGTCGACTTGCTTGACGCCGATACGTTAAAGTTGCGACGTTCGCTGCGACCGCATGTTTCCACATGGCGAAAAATCGATCGTTTCCTGATCGGCCCACTTCGCAGCATCACGCCGCAAACAAGCGAATTGGGAGGAACGATTGCTGCGATTGTGAGCGGAGAGTCCTCGTTGAAAATCAATCGCGACGAGTTTGGGCCGGTGGAATTGGTTCGCTACAAAATCCTCGAACCGGTGCTAAGTTGCACGCTGTTTATTGCGGTGATGTTAACGTCCAGCTGTATTTATTTTTCACGCCGTGATTTTTAGATATCGGACGCATCTAAAATTCACCACGGGGGCAAGGCTTCAGCCATTGTTTTGGCGTCTCTTGACTTTTACTCCCCCAGTTTCGTGTGCATGGGCAAACACGGTTTAACGCTGGCCGATCGGCGCACTGCGACCACGTTGAATTGATTCTTCCAATAGCGTGCTCAACTCTTGCACGACTTCGGGATGCGAAGCGGACAAGTTCTTCGTCTCGCCGGGATCGGTTTCCAGGTCGAAAAGTTGACCGGGAGCGTCGGGCGCCGTGTCTGGTAAGCGGTACTCTTTGAGCAGTTCGTGCGATTCATAATTGTTGCCGCCCGATCCTTTGTGCGCCAAGTATTTCCATCGTCCACGCCGGATCGCCAAGTATCTGCTTCCGCCAAAACCCTGTTGCAGCAGATACGGACGGATGGGTTCATCGTGTGCAACATCCAGCATCACGGGCAACATGCTAAAGCTGTCTTCGCCCGCATCGTCGGGAAGCGGCGTTTTGACAATCTCTGCAACGGTCGCCATCACGTCGGTAAGCGAGGTGAGTTCCGACGACGTTGTCCCCGCGGGCACTTTGCCTGGCCAGCGGACAATAAACGGAACTCGGTGGCCACCTTCCCAATTGTCCCGTTTGACGCCTCGCCACGGACGTGCTCCGTCGTGACCGTGATCGTGTCGCATGTGATAGATCGTGGGGACTTCGGGGCCGTTGTCGCTTGTGAAAATCACCAACGTGTTGTCGTCGATATTCAAACGTTCAAGTGTGCTCATCAGCTCGCCGACAACGTAGTCCAGCTCGAAAATGAAATCACCATGAGGCCCTGAGCCGGTTTTGCCTTTGAACGCATTGCCGGGAAACGAGGGCAAGTGAACCGCTTGTGTGCTGTGCAGCAGAAAGAACGGCTTGTCGGGTGTTTCCGCAACGTGCTTGTCGAGAAATTGCTGACTCTTTTTTAGAAACACCATGTCGACTTCTTCGAGATCAAAGTCCGGTGCGACCATCCCACGACGGTTATCGTTCGCGTACGGATGCTTGGGTAGCGTGGACTGGTCGAGCTGTTTGACGGGCGGATTTGGAATCTGCTTCCCATCCATAAATGCGTACAACCAATCGGTCGTGGGGCAGCATGCCGTTCCAAAGAAGTGATCAAACCCACAATCCAACGGGCCGCCGTCGATGGGACGCGAATAATCAATTCGCTTAACCGACTCGAGATTTCCGTGATGGATCGGTTTCCCGTCGTAATCATAAAAGGTCAAACCAATGTGCCACTTGCCAAAGCATGCGGTGGTGTACCCTTGCTGGCGCAGCATCGATGGCAGCGTCAATTGCCCTGGTGCGATCAGCGATGGCCCCCCCGCACCCGAAAACACTCGACCGCCGTTGGGAACCCGAAAGGCCATTTGTCCTGTCATCAAACTGAAACGTGTCGGTGTGCAAACGGTGCATGGGCTATGTGCATCGGTGAAACGCATTCCATCGGTCGCGAGTTGGTCGAGGTTTGGGGTCGGGATTTTCGACTCGGGGTTGTAGCATCCCAAATCTCCGTACCCCAAGTCGTCCGCCAAAATAACGACCACATTCGGCAGTTCGCCGGAATGTACGTGGTTTGCGAAACCGCCGAGGGTGGTTGCCATTGCGACGCACAGGGCCAAGTTCAATTTTAGCTTCATTAGTTCAGGTCGATCTTGATGATAGAAAATGGAGGGCAAATGAATTGGATGTTTCATGCCGTTGCAGTGTTCGATAGCAGCGGCGATGCCGACACCCGTCACGATTGAAACGCGTCTCGATGGCGCCGACGAAGCAAAATGCCAGACGGAGCCAATCCCTGACTGTGGGATTGCCTTGCCGCGATTTCAAAAAGTCTAGTGGGTTTGAGGGCGGAACCCGACTGTAGGGTCCAAGGTTTTCCCCAATCGTGGAGGCGTATGGGCTTGCTTTGCGAACTGAATCATTTTAGCAAGCGTTTCCGGATTTTGCTGGGCCACGTCATTTTGCTCCTCGATGTCGGTCGCTAGGTCATATAGTTCGAACGGTCGATTTGGACCTGGACGCACGGCTTTCCAGTTTTTCATCCGAACCGCAGCGCTTTGCGGGTCTTCCCAATACAGGTACTCGTGCTGCGATTGCGCATGACCAGCGGTCTGTTCGCCCAAGAGCGTCGGCACGATCGAGATTCCGTCGGTCGTCGGCATCGAATCCGCACCAGCCAACTCAAGCAGCGTCGGTAGGACGTCGGGAAAGTAACCGAGGTGATCGGACACCGACGAGGCTTTAATTTTTCCAGGCCAGCGCACGATGAAAGGAATGCGTATTCCTCCTTCGTAAAATTCGCGTTTGCCACCGCGAAAACGCTCGCCGGTTTTAGGATTTAGGTTGGGAGCGAGGAACCCGTGTGGGTGATTGTCGTTGTTGAAATAGGTCTGGCCACCGTTGTCACCGCAAACAAACACAATGGTTTTGTCGTCGATTTCAAGCTCACGCAGCAGCTGGAACACCTGCCCAATTTGACGGTCCACCATTTCGACCATCGCAGCATAAACTTGTGCATCGCGGGTGCCACGTTGATTGGCCGCATCCCACTGACGATCTTTGTATTTAATCCAAGCGGGGTCATCCGCCGGCATCGCCCAATGTCCATGAGGCGGCGTCCAAGGAAAGTAGGCGAAAAAAGGTTGGTCTTTATGTTCGCGAATAAAGTCCATGCCTTCTTGAACAATTCGGTTATGGGCGAACTGCTCTCCTCCTTGCCAATCGCCAGTGTTGCCGCCGAGCGGAACCCGTTGGCTGTTTCGAATCAGAACGCGCGGATAATGATTGTGCGCGTGAACTTGATGGTAGTAGCCAAAGAAGGTGTCGAAGCCATGTTTTTCGGGCACGCCAGTCGTGCCAACGTCGCCGATGCCCCACTTCCCAAAACCGCCCGTGGCGTAACCTAGATCATGTAAACCATCCGCGACGGTACGATCATCCGCACGCAGTGCGGCACCGCCGCCGTTGCCGCGGACGGTGGTATGACCCCCGTGCAAACCCGTCATCAGCACGCTACGCGTTGGAGCGCAAACATTTCCTCCAGCGAGGAATTGTGTAAATCGCATTCCCTCGGCCGCCATCTGATCAATGTGAGGCGTCTGCAAAATCGGATGCCCCATTCCCGATGACTCGAAGTATCCCCACTCGTCCATCATGATGTAGACGATGTTGGGCTTGTCGGCGGCATGTAAGCCACTTGCCAAGCACAACACGGACGGGCACAAGGCAATCGCAAGGAAAATCAGGCGAATCATTTTGCAATCAGGTTTGGGAAATGCAGAGTGCTGGTATCGAAGAAACCTTTGCATCTAAAATATGCAAAGGACACTCACATGATAATGTCGCTCTGTCAAAATGGTTGTATTCAGAAGTTGGGTAGACAACGCATCGAATGTCACGGAAGAATCATCCTAGCGCATGCGTTCTATTCGCTCTTGGATGAAACGATTGCGGCGTGATGAATACGCGCACAATGGATCTGCACACGATAAATCTGCGCACAATCGAGGCCCCCCCGATTCGACATGGTCCCCACATGGCTCAAGGGTAATTTGCGACACCGTGTGAATGATTTGCGACACCTGTTGAGTCGCTGGACGTCCCAGTCGAACCGAAACTCACGACGGACGCGACTTGGCTCTTTTTTATTCATGGAACACTCGGTAACGTGAAGTATTCCGTTAACGAGTCTGAACCGAGAAGAAAAGAGATCGCCTCGAATTAGCCGCCACTACCTTCGCGGACGCCCCCGGCAAGGACCAACATCCATGAACCAATGGTTAAAACAAACGACCGAGTTTGCTGCAAGGCAGATCACCAGCATAGAAGTGGGGTTGCTAGGTCAGCTTTTCGATCAAGCAGATGATGTCGCGTTTTTTGTCAAGAATGAACACGGACAATACGTGTGCGTCAATGAATCGCTGGCGAAACGGCATGGCTTGAAACGTGTTTCCGATGCGATTGGCAAACGCCCCTCTGAAATTTGCCCCGGCGACTTCGGCCAAGTCCCCGCGGAACAAGACGCCAAAGTCTTGCGGACCGGACGCGCGTTGGTTGGCCATCTTGAAATGCAATGGCATCGTCCTCATAAGCCAGTTTGGTGTCTTACCACCAAGTTGCCGATTGTCACACCTGATGGTGAAACTATTGGGCTGGTGGGGTTTTCACGTGACGTTCGTGTGCCAGTTGAAACCGATATCATTCCCAATGAATTTGCACTTGCGCTCGAGTTCTTTGAGCAAAACCCTATTGAGATCGGCACCCCCTCGATGTTAGCGGACCGCGCGAACATGTCCCTGCAACGCTTGGCTCGGCTGACTAAACGATTGTTCGGGTTGACCCCCAGTCAATTCATCCGCCAGACACGCGTCGCTACGGCATCGCGTCTGCTGTTGGATACAGACAAAACAATCGCGGATATTTCATTTTCGAGTGGGTTCTATGACCAGAGCGCCTTCACGAGGGCTTTCCGCGCCGCGACGGGCGTGACGCCGTCCCAGTTTCGCCAGCAGGCCAAAAGTATTGGCAAGGACTGAACTTCGTCGACGCAGTACACTCCCCGGGCCCTCTGTAGCAACGGCGTGCTTTACCCGCCCGGCGAAGCTGGGAGGGCCGCGAAAATGGCGTGAGATTTCAGAAATTTAGGTGGAAGCTACTGAGGATAACTGAGCCGACGGCGTTAGCCGCGGGCCTTTAAACGTGGATTTCACCTCGCCCGCGGCTAGCGCCGTCGGCTCACAAAGTCCACACTGCTGGAGGCCCGCAGTGCGGGATCGTCCGACGTGGATTTGTACCGACCCCAGCGATTCGGCCCGCTTTCAAGATGTTTGGCAATCGCTCAGTGAGGACACCAAGACGTGGCCGTTGGCAAAATTCAAGCAAGCCCGCTACGAAAGCCTCCGAGTTGCAGCCCAGCCTCAGTCGCGACACTGACCCAACGGTGCTTCTCAACCCGTTCGATGCACCGATGCCCACCACACCCACGCGATCAGCACGCCTTGCAGTGGCAATCGGGCCAACAACGCCCATGACGGAATGAACGCAAATTGCTCGGGGTTCAGTGCCATGTGAATGTTTGCTGGAAATACGGCAACCAGCAATCCGACCAGTCCCCATCCGGCCGCTCGCCGCAATCGAGGTATTGCGATGCCAATGCCGCCAGCCACTTCAAAGAACCCCGAGATGTAGACCAGTGCTAAAGGCCACGGCAGATATTCCGGCATAATCTTCAAGTAAGCTCCCGGCGAGACAAAGTGGTTGATTCCCGCCGCAACGAAAAGTACAGAGATTAGGCCAATGGAAACTCGTTTGCTTCGCGACATCGTCTGACTCTCAATCATTGAAAATGTTTTTGTCAGCATTGGAATGTTGCAGTATCAGAGTTTGTTGCGAACCGGATATTGCTAATGAGGATTCTCCCCGACCGGCGGCGTCTCGCAAAATTGCTTGTGATCCCTAGAATTGAGGTTGCTGGCGTGAGTGACGTCGGTCGTTCACTCTCTCATTTATTCGAAACGCCTGTGATTCCGCGGTCTGGGCCGCGCGGGAAACTTGGCTGTACGCGCGGACAACTAAATCGACGATGCAACTTTACCTGATTCGACACGCGGAGAGCGAAAACAATGCCATGCGACCCTACCAACGGATCGAGGATCCTGCGATTACCGCGCGTGGCCGACTGCAATCAGAATACCTTGCCAAGTGGACGAGCACACTAACGATCGACACGTTGATCACAAGCCCGTTTCGCCGCTCGATCCAAACCACTCGATTCATTGTCGACCAATCACCGCAACGCGTTCACGTTTGGCACAATGTCTTTGAACGCGGTGGTTGTTTCCGTGGTTATGGTCCCAGTGCAACCGAGGGTGGACCAGGAATGGGACGCGAGAGCATCGAAAAAGAATTTACGGCGTTGCCCCACGACTGTGTCATCGACGAAACGATCACCAGTGCAGGTTGGTGGGCTGGCAACAAACGAGAAACGGATGACCAAGCTAACGCGAGAGCCGGTGTGGTTACCGAGCGATTGATTCAGTCGTTCGGAGCCAGCGGCAAAACGATCGTCGCGGTCATCCATGCGGACTTCAAACGATGTTTGTTGACGAAGATGCTTTCGGATGTAACCGATGTCGAAAAGATCGGGGGCCTCGTCAATACCGGAATCACCAAATTGGATTACGACGGCAAAGCGTGGCAACTGCATTGGCTGAATTCCGCCAGCCATCTGCCGTCACGTTTGGTGACTGGCAACGAAACGTGATTTCGGCGTTAGCTCATTTGTAGCGAAGCGGCGCGAGCCGGTTGAATCAGGGGAACCGTGGCTAACTTCCGGCTGCTTTTCCCGTTGCTTACCGTGGGCCGTGCAGTGTGGGCGAATTCAATAGCGTTGGCGTATTGGACAGCGCTGGCGAATTGGACGGGGCGGGCTGCATCACGGGTGCGACTTGCATCGCATCGATGACGTATTCGGAAACGCCTTGGTCGTGCATCCCGATGATGTCTCGCACACTCAGCGGCATCGTGATGCCGTAGGTTTGCAGATGCTTGACTACTGTGGCGTCGGAAACTCCACGACGTTTCATCGAGACAACGTCAAGTGGCGACAGCGGGCCCATGTATTGGGGTTCGGCTTGCCAATCGGGCCGACTTCGGTAGATCGTCGGCGGTGGAGCGGTTTCCATGCTGGAGTGCCCCAGATACGCCGATGGAGACGGATACGGCGACGTCGGTCGGTACTGCGGATAACCGGAGTGTGGATAGGCAGATTGTGGGTACGCAGGCTGCGAGTAGCCAGGGTACGAGTGAACGTGCTGTGGCGGAGCAGAGTGATAGACTCGGTTGTGCTCGATTCGAGCATCCTTGTCGTTGCCGATCGTACCACCAGCGATCGCGCCGACGGCGCCACCGATTAAGGCTCCCGTCGTTTCGTTATTCCCTTTGTCACCAATCGCAGCACCCAGTGCAGCGCCGGCGAGACCGCCAAGGATGACGCCTCGACGCCGATGCGTATGATCTTGCGCGCTGGCAATATTCAGCGTGGAAGCTACCAAGACGATTGCGATCAAACTTTGCTTATACATGGCACGTTACTTTTGATGAAATCAGGGATACCGACGATGCGGTCCGTTATTGGTCGTCTGCGGGTTGAGTCACAAATCGTGTTGCGGTGTCTGCTTTCGCGGCGTTTGTTTTCTCAGCGACTTGGACCTCGTGCACCAGAATGCTCGGTCCGTAGGTCTTTTCGAGTTGTTCGTCGCTCATGCTGAGCGGATTTTCTGTAGCCGAACGTTGTTGCTGAGGTGAGTGAGCAGGCCGCGAAGGAGTCGACGAACGGAACAACTGGAATGGGTTGCGTGCGGAAGCAGAGGTGTTCGCAGCGACAACAACAAACAAGAAAGCGGCAATACGTTTCATAGCAGAATGCTCGTTAGGTGGGATATTGGACAGCTTTGCGTTTACCAATCACCACCGCCCCCGCGCTGACGATTCCATGCAAAGCTTTGTTACGAAAGTTTTGCACACGATGAAAGAAATGCCGATAAATTTATGTCAGCCAGCCCACATGCGGGGATGCATCTCGGCAACGCGTGCCGGATGTGCCGATTATGCAACGAGGGGTGAGTTGCAAGGGCAATAAGACGTCCTCCGCGATTGGCGTGGGACGTCAATCTTATGACTGAAAACTTTTGCGTAGTGGACGTGGCTACACGTCCTGCAAGCGGGATCTTTAGCAAGATCCACCACTCTCAGTAATAAAACAGCCCGGTCTCACGTTGGGAGAGACAAAGCACGTCGTTCCGTACGCTGCTTAGACCGATTGGCGGTTGCGACGCAATTGGCCACAGGCGGCATCGATCTCGCCGCCTTTGCGTTGCCGGAACATCACGTTCACACCGCCTGAAACCAAAATGTCTTTGAAGTCGGTAATCGCTTTGGAATTGGGTGTCACATACGGCAATCCGGCCACCGGGTTGTACGGAATCACGTTTAGCATCACGTTCCGCCGGCGAAGAATCCCCAACAGTTGATGCGCACAATCATCCGAGTCGTTCAAACCACCGAGCAAGACGTACTCAAACGTCAAGCGACGTCCGTTGGCTTCGAAATAGCGATCCGCCGCATCGAGCACCGCTTTGATACCAATCTTCTTGTTCACGGGAACTAGCTGAGTTCTCAGTTCGTTGTTGGGTGCATGCAGGCTGACCGCTAAGTTGTAGGGCACGCCGTGTTTGGAAAGTCGATCGATCGCGGGGGGAAGTCCCACGGTGCTGATCGTGATTCGCCGGGGACTGATCCCCAGTCCCTCGGGGCTTCGTGCTTCGTCGAGTGCCGGCAACACCCGATCCAGATTGGCGAGTGGTTCTCCCATCCCCATCATCACGATGTGGCTGAGTCGTTCGTCCTCGCCCAAACGCGACTGCAGACGCAGCATCTGTTCCAGAATTTCGCCTCGCGTCAGATTGCGGTCCACGCCGTCGAGTCCGCTGGCGCAAAACACGCATCCCATTGCACAGCCGACTTGGCTGCTGACACAAATGCTGCGGCGAATGCCATCGCGAAGCAGCACACATTCGACTTCACCCCCGTCAAACAGACGAACGAGCAATTTTTCGGTGCCGTCAGACGAGCAAACCGCTTCGACCTCGCTGGAGCGGAAGATCACGAAATGCTGTTCGAGCTGCTCGCGGAGCTTTTTCGGCAGATTGGTCATTTCGGCGAACGTGGACGCACGACGCTGGTAGATCCAATTCCAGATCTGTTTGGCTCGGAACCCCTGCTGGCCTTGCTCGACGAGCCAAGTCCGTAGCTGATCGACATCGAGATCCAGCAGATGGATACGTTGATCGACAACGTCGCCGGAATCTTGGGCCGCGGTGCTGGGAATTGCAGAGGACGGAATTACGGGAAGATCCAACGGTGGGTACCAGCAGCAAGTAAAGAGGAACAGCAGTTAATCGATTAAACACATTGAGTATGCGACTCGGTCTATTCTAACGCAAGGATTCTCCGTGCAGAGGGCAAACTGAAAAGGAGTCTTCTGCCATTAGCTCCTCAATATTGTTAAATTGCGGCGACCGGCGATCCAATGCCATCTACTTTGGTAGCGGTGCGGCGCGAGCCGCCCGGTTGCAGCGAGTGAAACGTTCGAATTGGACCGGGCGGCTCGCGGGCTGTCGTTTTAATCGAAAAGTCAATCTCCGTGGTGAGCCGTGGGCCGTAAGGCACCGGGTAATGCGTGGCACCCGGCCGCTCACGCGTCACGGCTCACTAAACCGACAGTCGAACTAGCGCCGCACCGCAATAAAACCACCCATTTAGTGCCAAACGAGATGGCATTGACTTAACACCCTACCAGAGAGAGCCCCCATGGATGCCGACAAGACACTCGACCGATTTCTCGAATTAGCCGCAATTTCCGGACTCAGTGGCGACGAACGAGCCGTTGCAGAGTATCTGGTCCGCGTTTTTAAGGAGGCGGGGGTCCCCGATTCGCAAATCAAGTTTGATGGCGCCGAAACGCGAACGAACCTCAAGGGGAATTGTGGCAATCTGATTGTCACGCTGCCGGGCAATGGCAGCGGGGCGAGAACGATGTTGTCGGCGCACATGGATACCGTTCCGATTTGTGTGGGCAGCCAGCCGGTGGTCGATGGCGACCAAGTGCGAAGCAGTGCGGCAACCGGGCTGGGGGCAGACGATCGCAGCGGTTGTGCTGCGATTTTGACCGCGGCACTGGAACGATTGAAGTTAGGCGACGAAAAATTCCCACCGGCGGTTATCGGTTTCTTTGTGCAGGAAGAAATCGGCTTGCACGGTGCTCGCAATTTGGATGTGTCGCTCGTCGGAAACGTCGACCGAGCGTTTAACTTCGATGGCGGAGCACCCGAGAAAGTCACCATCGGAGCCGTTGGCGGCGAACGGATCACCATTAAGGTGTTCGGAACGCCAGCTCACGCCGGAGTCGCGCCTCAGCAAGGCGCCAGCGCGATTGTGATGGCATCCAAAGCGATTGCTGACTTGGATCAACGAGGATGGCTCGGCAAAATCGAAAAGGACGGCCAGAGCGGGACCGCGAATGTCGGTGTCATCCAGGGTGGCGACGCGACCAATGTGATCACGCCGCTGGTGACTCTGCGTGCCGAAGCGAGAAGCCACGACGCCGAGATGAGGACACGAATCGTCGCCGAGATTCGTCAAGCTTTCCAAGCCGCCGCCGAAAGTGTCAGTACCGAATCAGGAGTTTGTGGAAAAATCGAATTCCAGACCCAGGTGGATTACGAAGCATTCCGGTTGGGCGATGATCACCCATCGATCCAAGCTGCCAATGCCGCGATTTCCAAGCTCGGGCGAACGCCCTACTGCGATGTCGCCAACGGCGGACTCGATGCCAATTGGTTGTATCGCCTCGGAGTCGAAGCGGTCACGCTTGGTTGCGGGCAGCGAAACATTCATACAATTGATGAACGTCTCGAAATCGCCGACTACCTCGATGCCTGTCGTATTGCGACATGGCTGATCACCGAAGGAGCCGAAAGTGCAGGATGATGACGAACTGTGCATGTGCTTTCACGTCACACGCCGCAAGGTCGTGCAATTCATTCGTGTTCAGAAACCCAAGCGGGCGAGCCAGCTTTCCGAATGTTTTGGCGCGGGCACCGGATGCGGTTGGTGCCGACCGTTTTTGCGAAAGTTGATGGACGAGTCCAATCCGGAAGCGGTGAAATTGCCTGACCCTGCAAATTACTCGCAGCAGCGTGCCGAGTACCGCAAGAACAAGTCGAGCTAGATTGCTCGGCTAAAACAGTCCCTTCTTGTGAGCCGACGGCGTTAGCCGCGGGCCTCGTGAAATCCGCGTTTTAGGGCCCGCGGCTAGTGCCGTCGGCTCAGTTTTGCCGCCTTAAAATGCGACGGAACTTAAGCGGCTAGATCAATAACAAAAAAAATAAAACCCGGCCGCCTTTTTCAAGGCGACCGGGTCTTTTTCAATCTGCGATTCGCTTACACGATTCTCTGCTCGTTTACACGAAGCTTAGAATGTGAAGATCGAGTCGATACCAAAGGTCGTTTGGTCGTCGTCGCCGTTCTCAAGAATTCCAGCAGGATTTCCTTCGACCCAGTCGTAGCGAATTTCGGGACGAATCGTGACGTTGGCGTGTGGCTTGTAGTTCACACCGGCGGTCAAGGCGTAGACGTCGACGTCGTTGCCCGCAAGGACGCCCGACTTCGCATCGTACCATTCGAAACGCGTTCCGTAGGACCAGCAATCGTTGATCGAGTAGATCAAGTATTGATTGATGTCGAACGTTTCGCGAGCGGTTGCTCCGGCACGATTTTCGGTGTCAAGCACGTCGCTTTGGAAAATGTACTGAAGTTTGTCCGACAGAGCCAAGTCCGCAACGATCGAGTGCATGTAGCCCTGTTCGTATGCGTTTTGGTTGTTGGCGAAAACGCCTCCGACGGTGGCGTAAGTGACGGTCAAGTCATCGGTCAAACCAACCGACAATCCGCCGAGGAACGCGTCGCCATTGTCTTCGAAACCGCTATCCCAACCCATGACGTATCCACCGTAGGCGGTGACGTTGTCGTTCACGTTGTAGGTCGCCAAAGCACCGGTGTGCGTAAATGGCTCGCTGTTGTACATCGTGTACGCGTGGCTGTAGAAGAAGTTGCCAGTCGCTTGAACCACTTCCCAACCGATGATGGTGTAGAAGTGACCGACTTTGACGGACAGGTCGCCGTAACCGGCTTCCATGTACAACTGAGGAATCGCGTGTCCGTAATCGGATCCGTTATCCCAACCGTTGTCCCAGTGATCGTTGTCGATACCGAACGCTTGGGTGTCTTGCGAGTCAGTACCGTATAGATAGTCAATGCGACCACCGATATCGAAACCGTTGGATGTGTCGATTGCCTTTTCGGCGTACAACCACGCTTGGTGCAGTTGCAATTCATCGGGTCGGCTGTTGAACAAAGGCAGTGCATCGCTGTGGTAGCCCAATTGCAACCAACCGCCAGCGGACCAACCATTCGATTCGCCGAACAGTGTCCAAGGGTCGCCCAGGCAGCAATCGCCACCGGTCAAGATGCTGCCAACGCCGCATCCCGATCCCGAACCACATCCGCAGCCAGCCGAATCGCAGCCACCGTCGCAACCGCCATCACAGATGCCGGTGTCGCAGCTAGGAGTTACTAGCTCGCAACCGCAAACGGGTTCGCCGCAATCGCAGCCTTTTTCGGCACAGTGTGAAATCAAGCTAATTTCGTTTGCTCGGATATCAGTATTGATTCCGGCGTTAACGCCACAGGCCATCATGGCCAGCAACGCTAGTTTGCTAATTTTCATAATCGCTCTCTACTCCCCATCATCCGTAAAGGGTGACTGTTATCTTCTGCTTTAATAACACCACGTGAATTTTCCTAACGACAACAAACCGTCAGGTAAACGCAGGTCTACGCCCCGCATTAGGTAGAACGAGTTCGAAATTTCCGCCTGAAGAAAACTGTGAGAGCTTGCTTCAAATTGCGATCGACACACCTACGTCCACGCTAAGTCTTCACAGCAGATATCGGAGTCCAGTCGGGAATCGCACGCACGAATGTGACGATTCCGACGACCTATGCCCAAGTCAGGTTCCACAAGTGCATCTTGTAGGAATCTTGCGACCTGGACCTGTAAATCTCTCTGGTGAAACTTAGCCGGACGAAAGGGTCGGTCGGCCTACAATCGTTATTTCGACTGTAGCGATTTTGATGACTGAGCGTTTTCTACCGATCGGTCTAAACAATCAATGTCACCGCCGTTACAGATTAACATTTGTCCGCTTTATCGCGTAAAACACACTACTTGGCCGGCTGGTGGTCCCCCCAATAGAAAGGTTGGATCCCGCTGGATCTATACGAAACGTTTCTCATCGGCCAGAATCGTGCCTTCCTTGGGATACCCCCACCGTCCGATTTTTCCCTCGATTAGCAAGTGATTCACCGATGGCGTTTTGGCGATCCAAAAACACCGCTTCCTCTGATACTCCTTCTTCCACCGATCCCGCGAAGTCCACCGAGTCAGCTCCGCGGGGGCAGGCATCCGATGGCAACAAGAAATCGGGTGGCGGTCTGTTCTCGAAAATGCGCGCGGGGTTGCAGAAGACGCGTCGCACGCTGAACACCGATATCCGTGACCTATTTAAAAGTGAAGGCCGGTTGGTTGATGATGCTTTGCTCAGCGAACTTTTCGGCAAACTGATTCGCACCGACATGGGAATCGGGCCAGCGGAAACGATCCGTGATGATGTCGCGACCCGTTTGCGAGGCCGAGTGGTTCATTTCGAAGAGGTCGTGCAAACGATCACCGATCAAACCCGCAGTATGCTTCAGCAAGAATCGACCGAGCTGAAACTAGCGGATGCCCCCCCGACCGTTATTCTGGTTGTCGGTGTCAACGGCAGCGGTAAGACCACCTCGATCGGTAAACTCGCCAATCACTTGCATCAATCCGGTCACAAGGTCGTACTCGGTGCGGGCGATACCTTTCGCGCCGCGGCGGTTGAGCAGTTGACGGTTTGGGCAGGGCGAATCGGATGCGATATTGTTACCGGTAAACCCGAAGCCGATCCCGCGAGTGTTGCGTTTCAGACCGTCGAGCGCGCAATCGAAACCGGTGCCGATATCGCGATCATCGATACCGCCGGGCGTTTGCAGACGCAAACCAATTTGATGCAACAGCTCGAGAAGATTCGCCGCGTCGTGGAAAAGAAGATCGAGGGGGCGCCCCACGAAGTCCTGCTCGTCCTGGATGCCACGGCGGGGCAAAATGCGATCAGCCAAGCACGCGGATTCAGCGAGGCTGCCAAATGCACCGGCATCGTCCTAGCTAAATTGGACGGTTCGGCCAAAGGGGGCGTCGTGCTGCCGATTCGAGAGCAGTTTAAATTGCCCGTGAAATTTGTAGGTTTGGGCGAGGGCGTGGATGATATCGCTCCCTTCGATCCCACCTCGTTCGCCAACGCATTGTTCTCGGAGTAAGCCGATGTTGCATTTGAAATCCGAATCCGCAGCTCGCTGGCTCGAGCAAGTTGATCAACACCTTGACGAAATCCTGATCGACCATGCTCATTGCGAACGCAAGGCGGCTTCGATGGCGATGAACTTCATCAATGCCTATGCCGAAAATCGCGACCTCTGTCGCGAGATGAAGCGAATTGTCGAAGAGGAACTCGAACACTTTGAAATGGTGTTGGATATCCTCGAAAACCGTGGGATCGCGTTCCGCCGCCTGACGCCGGGACCGTATGGGCGAGACTTGAACGAACTCGTTCGCTCGCAAGAACCCGATCGTGGTGTCGATCGGCTGCTCGTCGCGTCATTGATCGAAGCCCGCAGCTGTGAGCGTTTCAGTATGCTGGCTGAACATGTTCGCCCGAGCGAACCGGTACTCGCCGATTTTTACGCCGGGCTTTTCGAGAGTGAAGCGAGACATCACACTACCTATGTGCGGCTCGCCGAGTCCTTTGCACCGCGGGAGGCGATCCGCGAACGACTGAACCAACTGTCCGCCTGCGAAGCGGAGATCATTGCAGCCGGTTCCCCGCTGCCACGGATGCATAGCTAGGGTGTGTTTCACGCGGCGGCAGCGTGGGGTGCGAGATTTCGTGCTTCATGTTGAAGCTGCGTTATGATCGCGGAGCACGAACGGAAAATGACTGTCGTATTTCGACGTAGCTGCCGTCGCCAGACGGCGGAAATCCACGCTCTGGCGAGCGTAGCTACGACAATAATAAACCGCACGTTCGCGGAGCGATCAACGACGATGAGCGTGTTTCACGCTTGATGAAGATAATCAGGGTTTGATTTGCCGGCTCGCCACGC
Source organism: Novipirellula methanifontis (assembly GCF_052161655.1). Classification (GTDB taxonomy): domain Bacteria; phylum Planctomycetota; class Planctomycetia; order Pirellulales; family Pirellulaceae; genus Novipirellula. The sequence continues at coordinate 8,796,852 of NZ_CP197418.1, read as the reverse complement.
CATCTTGCCGGTTTGATTTCTGCAATTTCGAGCGATAGAGTTTCCCTGCAGGACGAATGAGTGGCTCGCATGAACGAGCCCGCTCGGCCTCGCCCTTTTCCACGACGGAAACTGGAATTCAAGCCCCCCTGATTTGTCATGTGTCGGGGTTTGATGGACCGGAGGATCCGGCAAGACAGCATACGGAAGTCTTGTTCGCACAAAGCCATTGTCCACACGGACTCTCGATGGACTTTGCCGAGATCAAAGAAAAGGAATATTGAAATGCTACGCCCCCTCATGTTTTTGTCCGCGATCGTGTTCGTCCAATCCGCAGGGCTACCTAAAACATCGCAAGCATCAAGCCCTGAAATTTCGTTTGACTTGCCCTTGGTCGTCGGCGCCGTTTCCAATTCGTGCGACAGTAACGGTAGACGACTCGTCGACGTGGAACTAAAACTCTCGTCGATGATCGTCGCTCCGGAACCCAAGCGGATCGATCAATGGATTGTTCGCTGCCAACCCCGGGACCGGGCAATGCAAATTGCCGACTATGCGCCCCGAACCGAAGTGGCCAGTCCGATCCAAGGTCCGATCCAAATCAAAACGACGGACGAAAATGCCAAGACTGCGGGATTGTCGGTTGATGGAACGCTTTCGCATTTCGCTCGCGGTCATCTAGGCGCCGACCACACCAACAAGACGATTGAGTCGCTTCAATACGATCGCGTCTCGCCGGTACAAACGGTGACCGCATCAGGCACGATCAATCGAGGACGCGGTGTTTATTTCAAATTGAAATGGACTGAGCAGCAAGTGCTCGAAGGCGAAAAAACATTTCGTCTAACCTTGAGCGTTCCTGATGAGTGGCGTGGTGGTTTGATCGACGTTTCTGTGATCGCGCAAAGCGAAAAGAAATCGTTTGGGGGTTGGGATAAAGAAGTCATCACGCTCGGCAACGCCAATTTCGTGGTCGCGGCGTACAACGATGGCGATCAAACTGCTTTTCATGCAGCCAAGAGTCTTTCCAATGCCGAAGACGCGTTGCGGCGTGTAGCAATCTTGCAGATGCAAAAGCGAAATGCTTCGATGTCATCGCTGGTTCGTAGCGTCACACAACTCTTCGATGCCAATGATCGCGATCGCTCGACACATTGGGTCGAGCGGTTGTTGTTGGATGCGACCAATCCCTATTCCGACAAAGAGATTTTGGAGCTGCCCGTTCAGACACGCGTTGTTGCCATCGATTACTGCGAAGCCCGCGAGAAGTTCGCCCGTTTAAACCAACCTTCACGGCAAGAAACGGCGCTGGCCGATGTAGCCGATTCGGGCGAACCGATGAAACGGTACTCCGCAGCAAAGCCAGCGGTTGAGTAGTCTTGGGTTGTCGTGCACGCAGCTAGTGAGCGCGACGTGTGAACAAGACCGGGCGGCTCGCGCCGCGCCGCTAAAAGAAAGCACTCGTTGAGTGCCAAGGTGGATTGGCCCGCGGCTCGTACCGACGGTTCAGCGAACGACCTGCTTAGTTATTGCTGAAACCAATCGCGTGGAACGCATCACGCCCGAGCGGGTTCTTTAAAAATTGCCGATGGCATTCGGGACACAAATCGTAGCGTCCTTGCAAACTTGTGTCCGGATTGGGCAAGTCCAACTCGTCATCTTCCACGATCCCTTCGAGGATCTGATGCAACTCAGTCAAGTGATCGATGTCCTCATCAAAATCACCAAGTTGCGGATCGGGTGCGGCTTGAACCTCAAGCTGCACCGTATAGCGAATCTCGCAAGCGGTATCGATTTCTCGTTTACAACGATCACAGGTGTAATGAATCATCAATCAGTCATCCAGCCGTGGGTTATTCTCGTCAACGCGCCGGGGATACAACCCCGGAGCTAAATTCAACAGATAAGAAACGTGACGAGCTATCTTCATATTAGTGACGTAAGCGATGCGATCGCAAGGCAAATTGCCATTACTTTTTTAACAAACGAACGATGCTTACGAGGCGCTTGACAAACGACTCTGCATCGAGTTAATGCGGTTATCGATCATCATCGAAATATGTTCGATCGCTTTTCGTTCGTTTCGCGACGCTCATTCTACTGCGCCGAAGCGGGTGAGACGAACTCACCATCTGCGACAATTTCGGCTTTTGCGGCAACCCGAATTTCCACAACCACGCTAGGTCGAACTTCACGCTCTATCGATTCCCAGTTGCGGGAATCGAGGACCTTGGTTTGATGGTCGTGTATTTTGGCTGCGTCGATAAGTCGCGTAATTGCTTGTTTATTGGAACAAACAACTAAGCATCGCCCCCCGATAGCGAGGTGCAGATTCAATTTCTGAAGCATTGCATCGCGCCAGGCGTCGTTCGTTTCAGCATTGCCGTTTTCACTGGCAGCATCGGACTTTCCTACATTGGACTTCTTAGGATCGGGCAAGTTTGAACGGGAAGTTTCAGGAACATTAACGATCACTAGATCAAATTTTTCTTGGGGGGCGACGGCTGAAAATAGCTCTTGGTCGCTGCCCGTCAATCGCACCTCTAAGTTGGTTTCACTATCCAAAACCGCGGCGTTATAGCGTGCATTGGCGACCGCGGCGGGATTCCAATCGATAGCGACGACCCGACTCGCGTCATTTTGTTGACACATAATCGCGATCAGCCCGGTCCCGGTGCCGACTTCCAGCACGTTGCGATTTGCCGCAATGCTGTCATCTAAAATGAGCCTGCGTAGCGTGTCGGTCTCGTCAAGATCAAAGGGAACCGATTCAAATTGCACCAAGTCGCCATAATTTAACTGCTCCATCGGCCAGGTTTGGGCGATGCCATACGAGTAATCCAAGTCTTCGCGATACTCTCGGCTGCACCCTAAAAACGAGAGAGCGACCCACGCGAAAAGCACTGTTTTTAAGCGACGCATTGTCTCACCTCGAAAAGCCCCTCAAAATCATTCGGTACTTGCACTATGGTATCACAATGGGGCATCGGGACGGTTGTATTAAAAAAACGGTACGGTTCGGCACTGGTAGAAACCGGGTTCGGAGCCGGTCTTTAATCTGCAACGATTTCAAACAATTCGGGCGAAGGACGCTATCGAGGAAACAAACGCATGGCGACCATTCTTTCGGATGCATCACGGAACACGACACGTTCGTTGCTCGGATTGATCTCGACTCCGAACATTTTATCGTTAGATGCCCCGGTGGTCGCAATCGGTTGGCAGTGGTTGATGATATTTGCCTACCTCAATCCCGCCGCTCACAAACACGTTGATTCTAGTCTTGCTTCGACCGTGGTCCTGTTCTTGACGGTTTGGTTGATTTACATGGCCGATCGACTCATGGATTGTTGGCGTATGGATTTCAGCCACCGAGTTTCAATGCGTCATCGGTTTGCCAATCGCTGGTCCACGGTATTGTGGCCATTTTGGTGCGTGGTGTTGATTAGCTGCGGACTCATTGCAATCAGCAATTTGCCTCGCGAGCTGCTGGCAGCAGGCTCGATCCTGCTCGGTTTCGTGTTCGTCTACAGTGGGGCGGTTCATTATTGCCAGACCGTGCAAAGTTGTTTGCCAAAAGAGTTTATCGTCGGCTCTCTGTTCGCTGTCGGCGTCAGTCTGCCGGTTCTGATTTCTCGCGTCACCGTCTCAGCTGTCACTTCGGTCGGTTTGTTAGCAGCGTTGTTTGTCTTGAATTGTTTGTGTGTTGCCAAAGCTCAGCGTCCAAGCGATCGACAACAAGGGGTTGGGTCTGCGATTTTGATGTACCCCTTTCTGGCAACACGTCTACCTTGGCTTGCCGGATTGTTGGCAGCGATTTCGATGGGACTCGGGGCCAGCGGATGGATTCCCGCCTCCATCGCTGTCACGACTTCGCTCAGCGGAATAATGTTGATTCTGGTTGCACGGATGATGGACCACGAATCGTGGGGGATCAGTGCGTCACAATGGGGACAACTTGCCGACTATGCTTTGCTGACTCCGTTTATCGTGATGGTTGTGTCGGGATGAGTGATCGTTGCCAAACCGGCTACGATCAACTGGCCCGTCACTACCAGTGGATCGAGAAACTACGATTCGGCAACACGCTTCAAAATGCTCGCGTTTCGCTGATCCCAGAACTTGTCGATGCAAAATCGAACCCGCGTGTCTTGGTGCTCGGGGATGGAGATGGCCGACTGCTTGAAGCGTTTTTGACGTCTTGTCCCGACGCCCAAGTCACGAGTGTTGACGTCAGTCCGAAAATGCTCCAGCTTCAGCGAGAACGTATCGCCGGTTTGTCAAAAAACGTTTCAGCAAACCGACCGCTCGACGACGCGGTCAGTTGGATCGCGACACCCATCGAGTCCTTTGATTTTCCATCCTCAACGTTCGATATTGTGATCACCGCATTCTTTCTCGATTGTTTTGATGAACGTCAACTCAACCAGCTGTTGCCGCAAATTACGAATGCATTAACGCCACGAGCGCAGTGGTACGTCGTCGATTTTTGTCAGCCCGAGCGAGGACTCTGGCGATGGTGGGCAAAGTTTTGGCTCGCCATCATGCACACGTTTTTTCGTTGGCAAACCGGACTGAGGTCTCGCCGCATCGTCGATCCCCGCCCAACGCTTCGCTCGCTCGGATTTGAATTGCAGCTCGAAAAAACATTTCATTTTGAAATGATTCACGCCGCTATCTATCAGCGGCGAGAGCCTAGACGTCTGCAAGACTAAAGTGCGGCTGCTGGCTACTTGATCAATGCAGCGGTGGTGGTTTCGTCCGCCATTCCGGGCGGCAATTCCATGATCCGGATTTTGCGAAAGTGAATTTCGCGTCCTTCGGACTCCAGGCAGAGATAGCCTTTTTTCAAGGATGCATTTCGAATTCCGTTGACGAACTTGCCGTTCACCGAAAGCTTCACCGTCCCATCGACCGCTACGACGATGTAGTGGTTCCATTGTCCGACACCTTTACAGCGGTTTTCGAGCGACTTGCTGCGACTGCCACGCGGGTTGTCGGGAATCGCGGTCATCCCACCAGCACCAAACAATTCGCCATGAACGTAGGCGATCGGCGGCAGCGTCCCATCGGCATGCTTGTTCTGGTTCACCCAATCGAGTTCCAGCATTTGTACTTCCATTCCTAACGGCAACCGATTGCGAGGATCGGGCGTCGCGTCGGACCAAAGAAAGACACCCGAGTTGCCGCCCGGTTCCATATGACGCCATTCGATGTCGAGAATGAAGTTTTCATATTGGCGATCCGAACGCATCACTCCGATCGGCTGCCCCGTGCAGACCAGCAAACCATCTTTGACGCTCCATGTTTCGGGCGATGTGTTGACGTCCACCCAGCCCGATAAATCTTTGCCATTAAAGAGATCTCGAAACTGCAGATCCTGAGACATGGCCGGGGTGGCAGCGAACATCCAGCCGAAAAGGAGTACCGAGAGCAGCGGGGTAGCGTACCGCGAAAAAGTATTTTTCATCAAATTTCCGTCAAATTGACTGGGGGTGGGAAAGGAGCAGGCAGGGGATGCAGCGAGATTATAGACCAAGCGATACGCAACCGGGGGCAAGCACGCCCATCCATGAGCGTAGCGGAGAGCAACGAATCGGTTTTCTGGCCGTGCGGAGCCGTGTCCTTTTACATGTCATTTTTTACGTCGTTTGCCTCGCTTACCCCAAGCGAAACGCCAGACGACAAATTACAATTTAGCGGAACAATCCAAAGAGGCACCCTCCTTCATTTCCCCTACCCATATCCAAGACACAGGATCCCATTCACGATGCGTAAACTTCCCAACGCTCCGAGTCGTCGTCAGTTTCTTCAAGCCTCGATGGCCGCCGCCGCTGCAACCACTTTGGCCAGCAACCGCGTGTTTGCTGCCGACAGTGCCAATGCTCCCTACAAGATTTCGCTCGCCGAATGGTCGCTGCATCGCACCCTTCGCGATCAATCCAAAGGGATCACTAACCTTGATTTCCCTCGCATCACCAAAGAAGAATTTGGGATTGAGGCAGTCGAGTATGTCAATCAATTTTTCAAGGACAAGGCACGCGACACGAACTATCTGACCGAACTGAAAACGCGTTGTTCGGATATCGGTGTCAAGAGTCTATTGATCATGGTCGATGGCGAAGGCAACCTAGGTGACCCCAACGAAGAAAAACGCAAGAAGGCTGTGGAGAACCATCACCAATGGGTCGAAGCAGCGAAATTCTTGGGATGTCATTCCATTCGCGTCAACGCAGCAAGCGGTGGCACCTACACCGAACAACTCGATCGCGCCGCCGATGGACTTCGCCGACTGAGCGAGTTCGCCGCACCTCACGGCATTAACGTGATCGTCGAAAACCATGGTGGGCTCAGCAGCAACGCCGCTTGGTTGGCCGTGGTGATCGAGCGAGTTGGCTTGGATAACTGTGGAACGCTTCCCGACTTTGGCAACTTCTACATCACGCGTGGTGAGAACCCAGATCTATTCAATCGTTACCACGGCGTGCAGGCGTTGATGCCCTACGCAAAAGCAGTCAGCGCGAAGACACACGAGTTTGATGCCGATGGCAACGAAACGTCTACCGACTACGAACGAATGATGAAAATCGTCGTTGACCATGGCTACCACGGCTACGTGGGGATTGAATTTGAAGGTGGCGGCGACGAGTACGAAGGGATTCGTAAGAGCAAAGCGTTGCTAGAAAAGGTCGCCAAGAAAATCGGCTAGTTGCTGACCGGGAAAGAGGTCGTGTCGACGTCAGCTTCACTGTAGCAACTACTTGCTTCACCCTCCCCGCTTGCGTTGGGAGCGTCGAAAAACGAGCCTTCCGCGAGTTTTTCGGGGAGGGTTTGGTGATTTCTTACTGGGACGATCCACTTCTAACACAACAAGCCCCACCCAGAGCCGGCTACCGCCGACTCTGACCTCCCCAAAAAGGGGGGGGGTGAATTCGTTTTACCCTCCCTCCGGGAGGGTCGGCCGCGAAGCGGTCGGGGAGGGTTGGTGAAACCACGCTTGCACGGCTCAACTCTAACACCACGAGCCCCACCCAGAGCCGGTTGCCACCGACTCTGACCTCCCCGAAGGGGAGGTAAATTCGTATCAGAAAGCTAACTCGCCTTAACCGTTTTGATACTCGGCTAGTGCCGACATCGAACCCTTCAACTGATCGTAAAGATCGCGATAGATCGGGAACAGTTTGTTGTAATTGGCAACCGCCTTGCGATCTGGTTTGGTTTCTTCGGCGATCTTGATCGTGGCACTGCATGCCGATTCAATCGAGTTGTAGGCTCCGTCGCCGACCGCTGCTAACAACGCGACGCCAAACGCCGGTCCTTGTTCGACTTCCAAACGCGTGATCTTTTTGCCGAACACATCCGCTTGCATCTGTCGCCAAAACGGATTTTTGCTGCCGCCGCCCGAGGCTCGGATTTGACGCACCGGGACGTCGAGCGACTGGATGATTTCAAGGCTGTCGCGAAGTGCGAATGTAATCCCTTCCATCACGCTGCGGGTCATGTGTCCTCGCGTGTGAGTCAGATTCATGCCCACAAAGCTGCCGCGTGCGTTGGGATCGGCATGGGGTGTTCGTTCGCCGTTTAGATACGGCAGGAACAGCATCCCATCGCTGCCGGCGTTGACCGCCTCGGCTTCCGCCGTTGCCGCCTCGTAGCGTTTGTCTTTGTCGATTCCCGCCAGTCCTTTGACGATCGAATCAACCCACCACTGCAGCGCCCCGCCGCTGGTCAGGTTCACGCCCATCATGTGCCATTTTCCGTTGACGGCATGACAGAACGTATGTAGTCGTCCGGCGGCATCGTATTGCGGTTGGTCGCTGTGAACAAACATCACCCCGCTGGTGCCAATCGAGGTACTGAGCACGCCTTGTTTGACGACGCCGTTACCGACCGCACCCGCCGCACAATCCCCCGCACCGCCAACGACTTTGCAATCGGTGGTCAACCCGAGCAGTTTGGCCGCTTCGCTCGTCAGCGTCCCGGTGACTTCGTCGCTCTCGACGACGCGAGGCAACAAGTCGTTATCGAGATCGAGTTTCGTTAACAGCTTTTTCGACCAGCTTCGTTTGACAACATCCAACAGCAACGTGCCGCTGGCGTCACTAACTTCGGTCACAAAATCGCCAGTCAAGCGGCGACGAATGTCGTCTTTGGGTAGCAGGACTTTGGCGAGTTTGTCAAAGTTTTTCTTCTCATTGTTGCGAAGCCAGAGGATCTTGGGGGCCTGGAAACCGGTCAACGCAGGATTGGCGACCATTTTAATGAGCGCCTTGCGTCCGCCGGCCGCCGACGTGATTTCGTCGCACTCGGCCGCCGTTCGTTGGTCATTCCACAACAAAGCGGGACGGATCACGTTGCTTTGTTTATCGAGAAAGACCGAGCCGTGCATTTGGCCACTCAGCCCGATCGCCTTGACGTCGGCGGGCTTCACTTTGCTTGCCGCCATCACCTCATTGACCGTTTTGACGGTCGCGTTCCACCACAGTTCGGGATCTTGTTCGGTCCAACCTGGGCGAGGCTGCGCGAGTGGATATTCCGCGGTGGCTTCGGCAACAATTTTCCCATCGGCTTGAATCAGCAGCGTTTTGGTTCCGCTGGTTCCAATGTCGATTCCAAGGTAGTGGCTCATGAGGATTCCAAAGAAAAGTATCAAAAACGGTCTCGAACAGCTGCCTAATATAGTGCGTATACGGCGTTAGCCAAACGGCAGACCTCGACCGAATTCTTCTGCTATCTTGCGTTTCTCTCGACTCATTCGTTTTCCCGATCAACCCGCAAAGTAAACACCGTGGCTGAATCTCGACACGTGATCAAACTGAATCGACGCCAGCTACTCGCGACGGCAACCGGAGCTGTACTGACATTGCCCGGCTGTACGTCGCGTCCCGAGACCGAATCCCAGCCGACCGCGTCTCGCAGTGACGTCCCGATCCGCATCGCAATGGTCGGAACGTCCGAAGAGGCCGATATTGTCTCGCGATCTTGGTCCTCGATCGATGAACAACCCCTCGTAATCACCACGATTTCGCTGCCTCGCGGCGACGCAGAACGCCAGGCGATGGATCGGTTGATTGCCGAAACGGGCAAAAGCGATCTGGTCATCTATCCGCTGTTGGCGGTTCCGGAAATGGTTCATGCCGAAGCCATCGTCGCGATTAACGAAGAACAATTCGACGCGATGCAAGCCGAAACGGGCGAACTCTACTCGGCGGTTCGCAACGGGGCCGCTCGCTACGCCGACGAATTTGTTGCCATGCCGATGGGCGCCAACCAACCGGCATTGCTGAGCACCGCCGAGGTCCCGCTGCTATCGTCCTGGGATGACTACGACCGCTGGGTCAGCAAAGATTTAAACGGCAAAGCGAATGAACCGCTCTCCGCAGGCTGGGCAGCATCCATGTTCTTGTGGCGAGCCGCGTCGAGCATTTCCCGAGGCTGGCTGTTTAGTCGCAATGATTTAAAGCCCACGGTTAACGAGGAAGCCTATGTCGATGCGTTACAGCAGATGATCAAAACCGCAGCACATTATCCCACCACCCGACAATCCCCCACTGAGATTTGGTCATCGATCCAGAGCGGGGAATTGATGGGCGGGATCGGTTTTGCGAAGAACAATTCGACCGACGAATCCGAGGTCAGCGTCAGTAATTTGCCGGGCACCGACGACAAAAATCGCCTGCTCTTGGACCCCTATTCTCCCGTCATTTCGCTTTCGGCGATGTGCCGACAAAGTGCCGTCTCGAAACGGCTGATGGATTGGATCACCGGCGGTGATGGCAGCGAGTCGATCCGCCGGCAAGTCTCGGGCGTGACTACGACCCGAGCGATGGTACAGTCCGAAATCGCGGCCGAACCGCGTCGCCAAAGTGCCTATGAGAGCTGGTTGACTCAGCGGCTACGGACGCCGGTAACGCTGCCGCCGCTACAACTGTTCAGTGCAGGCGAATACTACAGCGTGCTCGATTCTGCGGTCATCGAGGCGATTGACGGGAAAATCGACGCAAAATCGGCACTTGATCGAGTGGCCAAACAGTGGGACACAATCACCGAGCGAGTGGGCCGCGAAAAGCAATTGTCGGCCTGGCGACGAGCCCAAGGATTGCGTGCCTGAGCCAGCTGCATCTCCCCCGCGATTCCTATTACAATAATGTGGGATAGGCTTCCAGCCTGTCATTGCATCCCACGTAGCGAAAGTCGCGAAGACTTTCGTCCGCCACGCCCCCACCCCGAAACTCTTGGCGATTTTTCGCAACGAAAAGCCCTTTCTGCCTCGACAGGCTGGAAGCCTATCCCACATCCCTCTCATTTGAGCAGACCTCACCGATGACGCTCCGCTTTCCCGCCTCGCATGGCATGCTTGCCATTGCCTTGATCACTTCGACGCATTTGACATCGGCATTTGCCGAGTCACCTTGGCCACAATTCCGTGGGATTTCCGGTGACGGCATCGTCGCGGGCCAATCGATTCCGCTGCACTTCAGTGAAACGGAAAACGTCACTTGGAAGACGGAGCTTCCTGGAAAAGCGTGGTCGTCCCCCGTGATCGCCGATGGAACGATTTGGTTGACCACCGCGATCGAGAATATGCCCAACGACGATGAACGAATCGCACTACTGAAACAGAAAGAGGTCGAGGCAAAGAAATATAAAGAAGTTGCGATCGCAAAGTCGATCTCGTTGAAACTGTTGGCGGTGGATTTCGCGTCGGGCAAACTGCTGCACACGATTGACCTCGCTGAGATTGAGGCTCCCGATGCGATTCATTCGCTCAACAGTTACGCCTCGCCCACTCCGGTGATTGATGGCGAGCATATCTATTGCCACTTTGGAACATTTGGGACGTTTTGCGTCGACCGAACCAATCGCCAGATTGTTTGGAACCGCACACTGCCACTTGAACACGGGGTCGGTCCCGGCAGTTCTCCGTTCATCTTCCGCGATCGCCTCGTGCTGATTCAAGACGGAATGGATCGCCAATACGTTACGGCACTGGACAAAGCGACGGGCGAAACGTCGTGGGAAACCGACCGACCTGAATTGGAAGCTCCCAGTGGCGAGATGAAAAAGTCGTACAGTACGCCGATTGCGATCACGGACAAACAAGGCCGCGAGCAATTGATTTGCATGGGATCACAGTGGATTGTGGCCTACAACCCCAGCGACGGCAGCGAAATTTGGAAGGTCTATCACGGCAAAGGATTTTCGGTGGTCCCGCGTCCAGTCTATGGCGACGGTGTCGTTTATTTCTGTACCGGATTTGGCAAGCCGATGTTGATTGCGGTGAACGTCGAGGGATCCGGCGACGTGACCGACTCGCATATTTTGTGGCAAGTAAAAAAAGGTATCCCCGCCAAACCGTCACCGGTTCTGCACGACGGGTTGCTGTATGTGATCGAAGACAGCGGCGTGGCCAGTTGTTTTGATGTGAAGAACGGCGAGGAAGTTTGGAAGCAGCGAATTGGCGGCAAGTACTCGGCGTCGCCCGTGTTGGTCGGCGGTCATTTGCTGATCGGATCCCACGAGGGCAAAGTCACATTGATCCAACCCGGCAGCGAAGGCAAGATCGTGGCCGAGAACGAGGTAGATGGCCAAATCATGGCCTCGCCCGCCGTCGTCGACAACGCGTTGATCCTGAGAACCGACAAGGCTCTCTATCGAATCGAAGGTTAATCTGGTCCTACTATTGTCGCTCGGCTTTCCAATCCGTTGGCGTGCATCCCATTTGTTCGTCAAAGCGAGTGTAGCGCCGCAGGCCGGACCAAGTCACGAAAAAGCGACGCCGATCCGGCGACCGAAGGTGACCTTATGTTCGTTGCCGCTGCGATCCGGCCTGCAGTTTTTTGGGATCCCACCCACTCACCAGAGACTTGTATGTGACAACTGCTTGCTCGATACTGGTTTCTATACGGCAGACGCTACCGAGAGTAACACGTTGAATCGGATTCCCCAGCTCGTCATAAATGCCCCGGCCAACTCGGAATTGTCTACAATCGTATTTCAGACGATTGATTGACGACTCCATCTCGATGTGGAGATTCATGAATGACGAGTACCTTCATTCAGCAGGTTGGCTCCCATGCGTTTGCAAATCTTTTCAGCAAGGTACCCGGCGGTTTGTCATCGATCGTGTTTTCCCATTTTCCTGTTTGCTTTTTTTGTTTCGCCAGTGATGGCGGATGAACCGGTTTCGAAACCGGTGGTCACGTTTTCTCTCAGCCGCGAACAGCTGATCCCTGGCGATGTTTTTTTGGTCAATCTAAAGATCACCAATGGAACAAAGAATCAGTTTTCCATTCCTGAGTTTGCTTTGGATAACTGGTTGGGAATGGCCATTGGTGGCGATGTTGAAATTGTGCCATCGCAAGTGGCCTCCGAACTCGCCTGTCGATTTCCAGACGACGTCAACAAGGCAATTGTGCCAGGTGAAACGACGTCCGTCACGGTCCTGGTAACAACGATCCCCGTTTTCACAACTGGGGATGTTCACTTGGAAGAATGCGACCTTGATTTGTACGTGCGTTTGAAACGAGTCGACCGGGATGCCGGTGCGAATGATGCCAATGCAGAGGTGCTGATATTGGGTGAACGCAAAAGGGTTTCATTTGCTGGGTTTCTTGCACGAGACCATGATCGTAAAGATGCTTTGCTTACAGAGATCCATGGAGACACGTTTCTGGCCGGCGGTAGGCGGAAAGGCAATTTTAAAGGCCAAGCCCAGACGGGGATATTGAGCTTGGAATCGATCGACGGTCGGGGGACGCACGAAAAAAGGTGGAGAGAATTGCTGGAAGCTGAACTCAATGAAACTTCAACGCTTGTGCGTTTGCATCAAGTCATTCAACAGGCCGGCGTTTGCTGCGTTGATGAGTTTGACGTCCGTCGACTCGGCGAATTCGTTGAGTCGTCTATCGCTTCAAGCTCCCCCGTTGAGCGAGATTGGATACGTCCGAAATTAATCGAGGAGATCCGACGAAACTTGACGGCAAAGCAAAAGACGCAACTTTACGTGCACTACCAGAAAACGCTCGATCCAAAACTACTCTTGTTCAAGAATTGAAGCATGAACCGGTCCGCATTTCTTGTCATGGTACTTTGTTTTTGGGTTGCATTCTGCAACGAATCTAAGGCAAACAATCTCAATGCGGTTGACATACAAATCGATTTTGCTCGGCAACCACTTTACTTGAGTGACGTTGCGATCGTGAAATTTACCATTCGAGCCTCGGAAGAAGTGATCATTCGTCCCATCCGTTGGCAACGCGATCTGAGGATGAGCGTGGGCTCATCGTATGAGGTGAACTCCATTGGACCACCGGCCGAAATCATTTGGGATGATATCGATGTGGAGAGCGATTTTAAAGAGCATGAACCTGATCTACGGTTGATCCCAGGCACTTGCTATTCGCACGTGATGCTCGTGCGTATCACCAGCTTGCAGTCGATGTTTGCCGCAGGTTTGTCGGTTCGGCGTCGAACCGTCTGGGATGGTAGGGGAATGCAACCTCGTGAAAATCCCCTGAGCGGTTTTCTGGTCGCAGATTTCACCCTCTGCATCCAAGATGGTAGGAACATGCCATTGAATGGGAAACCAGACGTGCGACCTGCCAAAAATCGAATCATCGGTAGACAAGTGCGAGTGCCAATTGCGGACGACTTTCTTTCTGACGGCGAGATTCGTGGCGTGCCGACGTTAGAGAACGACTTGTTGCGATTGACAACGGATGTTCACGGAGGATTGGTTTCTGTAAATGGAACGCCTGACGCATTCACGGGGATCCTCAGGGGCCCCGGCTTTCCTGTTCGCGATTTAGAACGAGCTCAATTTGTACGGAAATTTCTCCGGAACGAATGCACTGTTGCACGCTTGATCGACTTGACGGTCGGTTATGAACGACAGCTACGAAGCACGGCACCCGATGAAAAAGTCGCCCATAATTTGTTTGTCTTATTGCATCCTTTAGAGAATATCGAGAAGCAATGGATCGTCCAGCAAATGTGCGAAGACTTAAACCGACGTAATCGGCAGCACGTCAGCACCGAGTTGGATTGGCTGGCGCGGGCAAACAAAATTGACCGCTGCGAGACACTGTATTTGAATCGCTCGCAAAATTAGAGTCGTCGAGTCGTAGATCCGGCGACCGAAGGTGACCTTAACTTCGTTGCCGCCGCAATGCCGGATTTCCGCTCCGCTGCGATCCGGCCTACTTTGTCGCTCGCAGTGTTAGAAATAGACCGTGCAAGCTCCGTGCAACCAGCCCTCCCCGACCGCTATCGCGGCCGACCCTCCCAGCGGGAGGGTGAATTCTACGACGAATCTAGGCGGCACGACGCGAGGTCGACTCTGCGGCGACGTGGGCGATAATATTCGGCATGACTTGTTCCTGACGCTGGCGTGCAGCATGGACAAGCGATGACGCAGCGAGCTGTGTTAAAACGCCGACGCGACCTCCGCTGTAAGCATGTAATTGATCCACGGCGCGGGGATGAAACAGCGACTGGCGTCCACCGACTCGCGTCACCGATTGCGAAAGAAAACGATCGGTATCCTCGGCTGTAAAACGGCCCAATTTAACGGTCCGGAAGTGTGATGTTCTTACGGCGGGTAATCGCTTGACTTGCGTTGCGGTTGCCGCCAACACCAACGAAATGTGCTCGCAATTGGACATCGATTTCAGTACCGACAACACTGCTGTGGTAACCCCGTCGACTAACCACACGGTGTGCACCTGCTGGCGGGCGAGGAACTCGATCGCATGTTGCAACTCTCGCGTATCCGCAGGGCGATGCCGACGCACCGCCGTTTCGTTGTCGATCCCCAATCCACGCGTCAGTTGGCGGATTGTCGATGAAGCATCCAGCGTACGCGACGCGTCGGTCATGACGCACTGAGTCGCCAGATCTCCCATCCCGCGACTGGCCACCAATTGATGCAGTAAGGTGGAAACGCCGCAACGTGGTTCGCTTTGAACGATCACGCACCGCGAGTGAACCGCTAACGACTGGGCGATTTGAGCTAAGGCGGATTTTTGTGCCGAGCCGGCAAAGAACCATTGGCCCGGGGATTCCGAAAACGGCAGGGCCGAAAGACGCCAATATTTGAGGACGTCAGTCATTGCGTAAAATCCTTCTCGATTGGCTGGCCATCTATTTCAAAGGGGAGATTCGCTGTGGGAACCTCCTCCAGACGACACCACCCAGACGTCGATCGTCATTACGTGTATTATCGGCACTGCATTGATCGATCCTTCAGCCTGCCTGGGTCACCGACTCGCGTATTCGCCACGCTCCCCCGATTCCACAATGACTCGTCGTTATTATTGTTCTAACCTGCCCTCCAACGGGGGCAACATCGTCCTGGTCGACGCCGAGGCCCAGCATGCCATCCGGGTGATGCGAGTCAAAATCGGCGAATCCATCACGCTGTTTGATGGCAAGGGAAGCGAGGCCGAGGCCGTCATCGACTCGATCACCCGGCGTGAGTGTTTTTGCAGCACCCAGCCCACCACCCATCCGGATCGTGAGCCCCAGGTGTCACTGCACTTGGGCGTGGCTCTACCGAAACCCGATCGTTGCCGCGATCTGGTCGAACGCTTGACCGAAATCGGAGTGAAAACGTTAACACCGATCGTGGCTGCACGGACCCAGCGTGAACCATCGGCTTCGCTACTGGAAAAACTGAGGCGGACCGTGATCGAAGCTTGCAAACAATCCGGCCGCAACCATTTGATGGAAATCCAAGACACGCTTACCACCGAAAAATTCCTTCTCGAAGCGGCGGAACGAGATCAGTCGAGATGGATTGCCCATCCAGTGGACGAAACGGAGTCGGCCGCAATGAGCACCGGCAATGGCAAAACAGCCAAAAGTGTGGTCGCGGTGGGTCCCGAGGGCGGATGGACCGAGGACGAAGTCGCCTTGGCAATGCAACATGGATTCCAGTGCCTGCCACTTGGAAATCGAATTTATCGAATTGAAACTGCCGCGGTCGTGATTGCCGCTCGCATGCTGTAAGCCACGTTTATATTGGTCGGATGCGAATCGCCCTTGTCATTACCGAATTGAATCCCGGCGGCGCCGAACGGTGCTTGTCCGAGATTGCGATTGGACTCGCCGACAACGGCGACGACGTGCGTGTCTATAGTTTTGGCTCGCCACCGCTACCGCAAAAAGCGATCTTCGCCGAACGCCTTTCTTCGCATGGCATCTCGGTCACCTATCTGAACCTCGACTCGGCATGGCACTTCATGCGGGCCCACCGCGAATTGGCCAAGTTGCTACGATCGTTTCAGCCATCACTCGTACAGACCTTTTTGTTTCATGCCAATGTGATCGGGACGTTGGCTGCGAAAGACGCGGGAGTGAAGGTCTGTGTGGGAGGCATTCGCGTCGCCGAGGCGAATCGAATCCGCTGCCAAATCGAACGGCGACTGATTAAGAAGATGGATCATGTCGTCTGTGTCAGCGAAGAAGTAAAGCTGTTTTCGCACCAGTATTTGGGGACTCAAGCCGAGCGAACCTCGGTTATTCCCAACGCAGTGGACGTGCCTGCATTTTCGACTGCTCATCCCGTCGCATTGCACACAATCGGTTGGGACGACGACAGCGTGGTGACTCTATTTGTGGGGCGGATGCACCCGCAAAAAGGACTCGAACTGATTCAAGAACAAGTCGATACGCTGGCGCCGGCGGGTTCGAATCGCCGCGTGCTATTGATAGGCGAGGGGCCGCTTGCAAAGAAAATCGATGATTGGACGCAGAAAGTTGGCCATGACCGAGTCCAACGTCTGCCGTGGCATCCCAATATTGCGGCCTGGATGCGAGCATCACGCGTGCTGGTGCTGCCCAGTCGTTATGAGGGCATGCCCAATGTGGTGCTTGAAGCGATGGCGGCCGGTTTGCCGGTCGTCTGCAGCAACGTCGAAGGATCCAGTGCGTTGTTGGCTCACGCAGCGGACGACCAATTGTTCGACTCGGGCGATGCGCAAACGATGGCCAAGCGAGTCGTGCGTTTTCTGGATGATGCCGATTTTGCCCACGAACTTGGACTTCAGAACCAAGCTAGGGCTCGCATCGATTTTTCAATTCCGACGATGGTCGATCGTTACCGAAATCTCTATCGCGATCTGCTGAATAAGCTGTAGCCACAGTCGCAGAGACTTTTGGGGCCAGGACGTCATGCGGACCGAAACTCTATGCGAGTTTCGCTACTGGTGATTCTGCCGCTTAACCTTGGGCCGCTCGATCAATTGGATCGTGGCAACGCGGTGCGGTTGACTTTGGGGACTTCGTACTGAGTTTGGCGAACGGGCGTAAATCGTTTCACACGCACTTCGTCGGCACTGAACGGATCCGACAGGCTGTCGAACAGCGATCCGCCTTCTTCTTTTGGAGGTGCGGGCACAGCGCGATTGTTTTGTGGCGCCCGGCGAGGTGTCTCAGGACGGGGCGTTGGAATCGCACGGGGGACGGCCCGCGACTGCGGAGCCACTCCGGATCCGATCGAATCTCCACCACGCGAGCGAGGCGCCATCGGTAACGAACCGGCTCGGACGTCCATCGGTTGGTGTGATGATGGAGAGGAGCGGATGATCGGTTCGCTCATCTGCATCGGCATGCGAGGTGCCATCATTCGCGGTTCGGGCATTCTTGGAGCGGGCATACGAGGAGCCATCCGATTCACGCTTTCACCGTAGATCTCGACGGAGTCTTCGTAGTGAGGAACCTCGGTTGAATATGGCACGATGTTAACTTCATGCTCGTCGTACATCATCATGTCGCCCATCGCCGAGTCACACGACACTGTGTCGCAGCCCCCGGTCCGACATTTGTCCAGTCCGAGCAATTTTTCGATGCCGCCAGCGAAGGCGTCTAGTGAGCGGTAGATTGGACCATGTTTCGGAGGACAGGCGTTTGCGACCCCTTCGCATCCACAATCGCCCGTCAGTGGCAGAGCGATTCCGCCACAGTCACAGGCCGCAGTTTCACATCCGCAATCGGACGCAAGTGCGGGAATGGCCGGCGTTGCCAGGGTTGCTGCCAGTGTTCCGGCCAAGGCAAATCGGATTACCGACTTCAACGTGCGGGATCGACGTGACGAAACGATAGTTTTACGGGAATTCATCGGGAGCCTCTATCCAAGGGATCGTGTTGCCCTGAGATATCGTCGCCTTAGAACCGGAATGACCAAGAGAATCCGGATGAGCCGCAAACTCAACCTATTTTACCAAACGCCCAAATGGCTCGCGTCGACCATTAGAGGGGAAAGAATTTCACCGGCCGTGAACAAAGGGGCGCGGTATTTCGCCAATGCTGCTTCTCCCTGCTCCCCATTTTGACTCCTTACAGACAACCGGGCATTGGATCGTTAAACTGATGACATCGGTTAATAATGCATGTTTTTAAGTCCACTTTGCTAGAGAATCCTGCTGTGAATTTCGATCCATTCGGCGCACGCGATCAATTTGACACTGGCCACGGAACAGCGACGATTTATCGTCTCAGCAAGCTCGAGGAAGCTGGGTTGGGCGAGATCAGCCGTCTACCATTTTCCATTCGAGTCTTGCTCGAAGCCGTTTTGCGAAACTGTGACGACTTTCTCGTCACTCAGCAGGACGTCAAAAACTTGGCCGCTTGGGACGCCGCTTCCCCGGCCAAACAAGAGGTCCCCTTCAAGCCTTACCGGGTTGTCTTGCAAGACTTTACCGGCGTTCCTGCGATCGTCGACTTGGCGGCGATGCGTTCAGCGATGGAGCGAATTGGCGGCGATCCGAACAAGATCAACCCGCTAATTCCTGTCGACTTGGTGATCGACCACTCGGTCCAAGTTGACTTTTTCGGCAGCGATGGTGCACTCGCCCAAAACGTGGAACGCGAATTCGAACGTAACCTCGAACGCTATGAATTCCTGCGTTGGGGGCAAAAAGCCTTCGACAATTTCCGCGTCGTTCCTCCGAACGTCGGAATCGTCCATCAAGTCAATCTCGAATACTTGGCCAGCGTCGTCGCGCTCAAAGAAACCGACGAAGGCCCGGTTGCGATGCCCGACACCCTCGTCGGCACTGACAGCCACACCACGATGATCAACGGACTCGGCGTATTGGGCTGGGGCGTCGGTGGTATCGAGGCCGAAGCTAACATGCTCGGCCAACCGCTGTACATGTTGATGCCCGAAGTGATCGGATTCGAATTGACCGGAGCTCTTCCACAAGGCGCGACCGCAACCGACATGGTTTTGCGAGTGGTCGAAATTTTACGTGAAGAAGGCGTGGTCGGTAAGTTCGTCGAGTTCTTCGGAACCGGGATGAACAAGATGAGCGTGGCGGATCGTGCCACGATCGCCAACATGGCTCCTGAATACGGCGCGACGATGGGCTTTTTCCCTGTCGATCAAGTCACGCTCGAGTACATGCGTCAAACCGGGCGCAGCGAGCAACAGATTGCGTTGGTGGAAAGCTACTGCAAAGAACAAGGCTTGTTCCGCACCGATGATGGTCCCGAGCTGAACTACACTAAGAGGCTGTTACTGGATCTCGGTACAGTCGAACCAAGCTTGGCAGGTCCGAAACGCCCGCAAGACCGGATCACGCTAAAGGACATGAAAAAGTCCTTCGAAAAATGCTTGACCGCTCCGGTTGGCAAAACGGGATTCGGGCTCGACTCCGATGCACTCAAACGCACCGGCAAGGTGGAAAACAACGGCCACAGCAGCGTAATCACTCACGGTGCCGTCGTGATTGCAGCGATCACGTCGTGCACTAACACCAGCAACCCATCGGTCATGATCGGTGCTGGTTTGCTGGCCAAGAAGGCTGCCGAGCGTGGTTTGAAAGTGCCGTCGCACGTCAAAACGAGCTTGGCCCCTGGTTCCCGCGTGGTCACCGAATATTTGGACAAAGCCAACCTCACCGACAGCCTGCGAACGCTTGGTTTCCACACCGTCGGCTACGGCTGTACGACTTGTATCGGAAACAGTGGCCCGCTTCCCGAACCTGTTGCGGCCGCAATCAAATCCGGGGATTTGATCGCGTCGGCAGTACTCAGCGGCAACCGCAACTTCGAAGGCCGGGTCAACCCGCTGACCAAAGCAAACTACCTAGCGAGTCCTCCCTTGGTCGTGGCTTACGCGTTGGCCGGAACGACCGACATCGATTTGTTGACCGAACCGCTTGGGCAAGACGAATCGGGCAAAGACGTCTTCTTGAAAGACATTTGGCCTACGAACGAAGAAATTCGCGAAACAATGGCATCGTCGATTGATCCATCGATGTTCACTGAACAATACGAATCATCGGTGACAGGTAACGAATTGTGGAACGCAATTGATGTCTCCGGCGGTGCGTTGTATCCGTGGAACGAAAAGAGCACCTACATTCATCATCCTCCGTTCCTTGATTCGGTGACTGCCGAAGCGGTACCGGACATCGCACCGTTGAAAGGGGCTCGCGTGTTGGCGCTGCTTGGCGATTCGGTCACGACAGACCACATCTCCCCCGCTGGTGCGATCGCATCGGATGGCCCTGCTGGGAAATTCCTAAAGGACTCAGGCGTTGAGGTGCGTGACTTCAACAGCTTCGGATCACGCCGCGGCAACGACCGCGTCATGGTGCGAGGAACGTTTGCCAACATTCGCATCCGCAACCAAATGGCGCCCGGCACCGAAGGCGGCGTCACTCGCTATCTGCCTGATGGCGACGTGATGAGCATTTACGACGCGTCGATGAAATATCAAGCCGCCGGCGTACCGTTGGTTGTTTTGGCGGGGGCCGAGTACGGTACCGGCAGCAGTCGTGACTGGGCCGCCAAGGGCACGATGTTGCTAGGCGTCAAAGCGGTCATCGCGGCAAGCTACGAGCGTATCCATCGCAGCAACTTGGTTGGCATGGGCGTTCTGCCGCTTGAATTTGCCGATGGTGCTACTTGGCAATCGCTCGGTTTGACTGGCGAGGAAACGTTTGACATTCCTGAATTGTCGGACGCGATCGAACCACGTTCAACAATCACCGTGCATGCCACGGACGTCAATAACAACACCAAGACGTTCCCATGTGTGGTGCGGATCGATACACCGGTAGAGTTGCAGTACTACCGCAACGTAGGAATCCTGCCGACAGTGCTTCGCAATCTGTCGAAGTAGGACGGTTTGAAAGAAGACGATCGGGCGGCGGACGCCCGATGCCAGCAACACCAGCGCCGGCCCAACGCCTAAAGGGCGTGCTCTACCTCTCCCCCGAACAAGTCGGTGGAGAGGTAGCTGCCGAATTATGCGTACGGCTGATTAGCTAAGGAAGGTTCCTAAGGAATCTTGACGACGTTTAGCAAGAAATCGCCGACCTTGTTCATCATTTCTCTAAGCGGAACAAGTCCCAGCGGTTTGGTGATGTAGGCGTTTGCAGTGGCCTGGTACGCCTTGGTCACTTCGCTCGGTTCGTCGGACGCCGAACAGATGATTACGAACAGATGGGCTAGTGACGGATCGCTGCGGATCTCGCCGAGCACCTCGCGTCCACCCATCATCGGAAGATTGAGATCTAAGAGGATCAGATGTGGCATTTCCACATCCTCAAATCCTGCTTCGCGACGAAGATAGCTGAGTGCTTCTTCACCGCTGGCCACACGTGTCATCGAATTCTCGAATTCACACGAACTCAAAGCTCGTTTTGTTATCTCGGCCTCGAACTCGGCATCTTCGACGAGTAGGATCCGCAGACTTTTCTTATGCATCATCTTGATTGTTCAAAAAAACGAGCGTTACTTTTGGACTTGAAAACAGAATCGACTTCCTTCACCTTCCGCCGACTCTACCCAAATATCGCCACCATGTCGCTGTACGATCCGCTTACAAAGCGCGAGACCGATTCCAGTTCCTTCGATACTACTTCCATCGTGCAAGCGCCGAAACACCTGGAATACTTCTCCGTGAAATTTTGGATCAATACCGATCCCGTTATCTGCGACGACAAACAACCAGTGATCGGCCTGCTCGGTGGCTGAAATCGTGATCTCGGGACGACGCTCTGGATCACGATATTTGATCGCATTGCCGATTAGGTTTTGCAACAATTGAGACAAACGCGTTTCAACACCACGAACGGTGGGCAGTTTATCGTAGCGAATCTCGGCGTCCGTTTCTTCGATCGTCGCTTCTAACCACCGCATCGCCTCTTGGACCACATTGTCCATGTTCACTTCGGTGAAATCTGCGTCGTCGCGGCTGACTCTGGAGTATTGCAGCAAGTCGTCAATCAGCTTCTTCATTCGTTTCGCTGCGGCAATCTGTAGGTGCAAATAACGTTTGCCCTCTTCTCCTAATTTGTCGCCGTAGTCTTCGTTAATAAACTCGGCATAATTCGAGATCGCGCGTAGCGGTTGCTGTAAATCGTGCGATGCGACGTATGCGAACTGTTTTAACTCTTCGTTGCTTTCGTCCAGCAGTTCGGTCTGATGACGAAGTTCCTCTTGCGCATTCAGACGAACGACCAGCGTTGAAACGATATAAGCAATTTGACGAAGCATGGATTGATCGTCTTGGTCAAAATCGCCCGTCTCTTTGTCCGACAGCCAAATCGCTCCCAATGCTTGACCTTCACCGTCATACAAACGACACACCAGCATCCCACGCAATGCAGGTCGTTGTGACGTTGGTTGACACAAGCTCGAACCCATTGGATGCGACTGTAACCGCTCTGGCGAAAAATTCATCACGCCTTGGTCGAGCGAGCGAAGAAAATCGCACGTTGCGATATCGTCCGGATGCTCGTCCCCGCTCTCCGAATCGTCCGCTTCAGCGACCGATTGCTCAGGAACAAAGGTTTGATATTTCGAAGAATAAGAACGGCCGTGGACTTCATGTTTGTCCGTAGACGTATGGCATAAATCGATCCCCGCGATATGTGCGGCGAACAATCGTCGGGACTGTTGGCAAACGATCGTGCTGAGTCCTTCGAGTGACGTCACACGCAAGGTTGACTCGAGCATCTGCAACATTACTTCGCTTAAATACAGATCGTTGCTGAGACGCTGCTCGTGTTCTTTTTGATCCGTTACATCCAGGTGGACTCCGAGCAAGCGAGTGGGCTGCCCTTTCGCATCACGAAATACCTGGCCGCGAGCCAGGATCCAGCGAAACACACCGGAAGAGTGTTTCATTCGAAACGTCGATTCGTACTCTTCGTTGTTGCTAGCCAGCAGCGTTTTGACCCGCTGAATCGCCCCAGCCAAATCGTCGACGTGAATGCGTGATTCCCAATCCACGTATGTCGATAGCGTGCCGGGAACTTCTCCTAATTGCCGATGCCACTGGTCAGAGTAAAAGACTTCATCGGTCGTCAGATCCCAATCCCAAAGTCCAACATTTCCTCCACGCAGTGCGTGCTGCAAACGCGTTTGTGCTTGCCGTAGTTTTTCCTGTTCAATGCGGCGATCCGTTATCTCACGCCAAACGCCCACGACCGCGTCACCGGAGGTCAATTGCACTCGCGACAGGGTGACCTCGCATACGAATTCTTCTCCATCGGCACGAACGAATAACCATTCGAAGCGATGGTTTCCTTGTTGTCGAACAAGGGTTTCAATCTGTTGACGATTTTCGACCGACAATTTTCCATCCAATTGGAATTGCGGCGAAAATTCACTCGGGTGGCGTCCCAGAAGAGATTTCGAGTCGGGCACTCCCAACATTTGGGCCATTGCTGGGTTGCACTGCAAAATGCCTTGCTCGTTGTAAACAAACTGAGCATCCGACGACTGTTCAAACAGGACATTGCGGAGCACTGACTCGGACAAAGGTTCACTCATTCAGGCATCGCCTCGGAGTACTTTTCGATCTGTTCGTGCAAATGCCACTGACCTGGATCATCTAGTAAACAGCCGCTCTCAATCTGCAACGCCTCGTCGACGCGGCCGAGCAGAAACAGGATCTCCGCCAACGTGTCTCGATAAATCGCACTTTCAGGTTCAAAGTAGACCGCTTGTTCGGACAATCGGGATGCTTCGCTGAGCTCTCGTTTATTCATTGCAGCGATCCAGGCCAAGTTGTTACCTGCGGTCGCATCAAACGGATACGCGGCAATGTAAGCAAGCCCGGCCTCCCAAACGCGGTAGAACGAAGTGTCTGCGATCTTGTCCATTCCCTTGGCACGCATTTTTGGAAGCAACCGCTCGGCAACATCAATGTCGAGCGGGTCCAATTCATAAATGCGATCGAGATGGCGTTTGACCTGCAGTTCGTCGCCGTTTTCGATGGCGCCTTCGAGTTGCCAACGGCGGACAAAAACCGGCAGCGAGATATAGGCAACTGAGCGAAAGAAGGTCGTTTCCAAAGTACCGCCAATCGCTAAATCAAACCATTTTGCTGCGTCGATGGGATCCGCTTCGCGAACGATAGAAGAGTAATTGCGGGCGACGTCGTAAAGCTCCGTCGCTCCCTCGGAACCAAACGCCGCCATTGGCAGCAACCGCCGATACGCTTGCAGTGTGATCTCCTTTTCACCTCGATCGCCCAAATACTCAAGCAACTCGCTGCGAACTTCCATGGCGGGTGAACACAGCATCAATCTCAGTTGCTGTTGCAGACTGGCGGCTTGGGTTGCATGGCCTTGGCGTCTCGCCAAAATCCACTGAGCCACCGTAGCTTTAGCAGCAAAATGGATCTGCTCAGGGTCTTGACGAATGTACCGTACCGTTGCGGCGGAAACCGAGGGGCGTGGTGTCGCAGCTACCGATTTCCAAACGCGATCGAATCCTGCCGAGGCACTTTCGGCGCGTCCTAAATCCAGTTCACGCTCGGCCATGGAAAATGTGGCTGCGATGTCACCGCTGGCCGCAAGGTTCGCCAAAATCTCGGTTGCAATCTCCGCTTGTCCAAGCTGGGAAAACAACGTCGCGATTTGAAGGTTCAACCGACGGGGAACGGTTCGCCGGACAAGCGAACGTTGCCCCGAGGCCGGGAAATAGGCTTGGTTGGATGTCAATGTTTGATAAAGTTGCCGAAAAACCGCATTGTTTTCGAAGCCATTGGGGATTTCACCGCTACAAAAGTCAAACGCGATCTGCACACGTTGATCAAATGGGATCGCCGGCATCATGGCCGAAATGGACTCGAGTATCATTTCCCAAGTCTTTGAATCGATATCCGAAAGCCCTGCCACCAACATTCGCTGCGTTTCGCTCGTCAATGCTGCCTCGCCGGGCCGCACAGCCAAGCGGGCGATCCAGTCGTCACGATTGGTCACCAGCAATGTGATCAGCACCGTGTCACGGATTCGTTGACTGCCGACGATGGCACCCGAGTCGGTTAGGTCTCGGGCAATCGTCCACGCGTCTTGTTCACGACCCACCGCTAACAAACAACGCATCAACGACAGCAAGCGATTCAGTTTGGGGGCGACTCGGGGCGTGACTCCCAATGTCTTGGCATCGAGCGTGTCTTGCGTTTGCTCTTGGATTGCCTCGGCAATCCAAGTTCGCAAATTTGTATCGATTTCTTCGTAGGGGTAATCCAAAATTTCAAAAGCACGATCGGTTCGCGCCGATGCGATCGCGACTACAGCGGCGGAATCCGAACGGGGTCTTTTAACGGCATCGTAGATGTTTTCGATTCGCGTCAACACGGTGAGCGCTTCGTCAACGAAACCGTGGCTGGCCAACGTTTTCCATCGCAAGTCAACCGAAGCATCACTCACTGTGATCGGTATACCAACCAATTCATCCACCGCTTGTTTGCGGATGTCATTGTCATTGGCTCGGTCAGCTGCGACCAAGGCTTGGCACCACAATCGACTTCGTTCGGGTGAGTTCGTAGGGGATTGGGCTGCGGCAACGGCAGTCTCTTTGGCAATGGTTTGCCAGTCGCCAATTAGCATTTGGCAAATCCGTAGCAACGATTCGTCACCATATTCTCTCGCGCGAGCGATCGCATCATCCATCCTTCCCAGCACGGCCAGCACCACAACTTCGGCTTCGTTTCGGACAATCGGCGTCCAATTCTTAGCCGCCTGTGGTAATAGATGCTCGTCGTCAACGTCGATCTCAAGCTCTTGCATTAACTGAACGCGACAAACCGCCATCTCTTTGGAATCAGCAACAAGATCGACGAGACGGAGCAAATCCAACAACAATCCATCTTGATAAGCGCGTCGCACATAGACGGGAAAGCGGCGGGTTAACGCGGAAGCCAATCGTTGGTTCAGCAGCGTTCGTTGGGCGGTTCCCGCAGACTCTTCCACTGCGACCACGACGGCGCCGAATTGACCGACTTCGAGCAGTTCTTCCAACACCGACGGATCATCGTTTTGTTGCAGCAATCGGGCCAATTCCGGTGGCGTCTCGGGCAAGGCCCCGCGTCGCCATTGCCGTAAAATCCAGTTCGCACGATCGGCGACTTCTGGATCCGGGTGCCGCGCGGCGTCCTGAACTGCTTGCCGTGACGATTCACGCAAACGCCACATCTGCATCGTAGCTGCTTGGCGTCGCGAATAATTGTTGTCCGACAACTGCTCGATCGAAATAGCGTCGGCGGGCTCGGATGGCGTTTGATCGATCGCCGAATTGCCAACCTCGCGAGGCCCGTCTTCGCGAGGCCCAGCGTCAAGCGGTACCGAAATCCCAAAAACGCAGATCAGCACTAGCAGGATCGAAAGACGGTTCGTCCCCCGACGCATTTCGCGGGTTGCATGACCAGAACATTCAAGAGGTTGTTTCGAATCCAGTGCCGAACCATGCCGATGCGCACCATTCATCCTGGATTCGTTAGCAACGTTTCGATACAGCAACGATTGACCGCCGGTTGTTGGAGTCATGAAGGGACGCGTCTATTTTAGATGAAAGAGGATCCGTGGCTGAATACGCAGCCTATGGCTCGACACGTAATGATCCGATGTGGTTAAAATTTTACCCAAGCCAAGGCGTCACTGAGTGGTATTCTAAGTGTTTTTGGCTGAATCAAAGGATTTTTGTCACCCTGTTTCCTGCTTGTTCTTTTCGTATCTTGTAGGAACGAAGACTCGCCCACCGTCTGTTATTTCGCAGACAAGCACGAAGAAACACCTTTTTGCGTCGGACTGCTCGTCATCCGCCATTCCCACCTCCCCCATTTTAGAGTGAAATTTCCTATGCGTAAGCTTTCTCTCCTTTGCCGCAGCTTCACGGCGGCGTCGCTGATCGGCTGTGGTTTCGCCGCGATCGGCTCCCTCGGTTTGGGTACCGGTCCGGCCTGTGCAGCCGACGAATTATGGCCCCAATGGCGTGGCGAAGCTCAAAACGGCGTCGCTTCGGGGGATCACTTCCCGACCCAGTGGAGCGAGGAAGCGGGAGTGGATTGGAAAGTCAAATTGCCTGGATCAGGGGGCAGCACCCCCGTCATCGTTGGGCCGAACGCCTTTCTGACCTATGGTGCTGACAACAAAAATCACCTAGCCGCAGTCAACCTGAAGAACGGCGAAACCGACTGGACCGTTGAGCTAGGAACCGATCGCGGAAACAAACATCGCAAAGGCAGCGGTAGTAACCCGTCCGCAGTGACCGATGGCAAAAACGTGTATGCCTATTTTCGCAGTGGAGATCTTGCCTGTGTTGACACCGACGGCAACGTGAAATGGGAACTGAATCTGCAAGAAAAGTATGGCGAAGATACGCTCTGGTGGGACTTGGGCACCTCACCGCTGTTGACTGACAATGCGATCGTGATCGCCGTCATGCAAAGTGGCCCCAGCTATGTAGTCGCGATTGATAAAACGACGGGCGACGAGCTTTGGCGGACGGAGCGGATGCTCGATGCACCCGAGGAAGCGGCTCAAAGCTATGCCACTCCGCTGAACGTCACCGTCGATGGCAAAGCGATGATCGCCGTGATGGGCGCCGACCACTTGACGCTTCACAACGCCAAGAATGGAAAGCAAGTCGGAATTTTGGGCGGGTTCAATCCCGCTGGCGAAAAGTTCTTTCGCTCGATCTCGTCGCCGGTTGCTTTGGGCGAAATCATCGTCTGTCCCTACGCTCGCGGTGCGACGCTGACCACCGTCAATATGAAAATGCTGGCCGCAGGCAAAGGCGATGAATCAATCATCTGGTTCCGGGATGATCTTGGCAGCGACGTCCCCACTCCCGCAGCCCAGAACGGCAATGTCTACCTCGTTGGAGATGGCAAAGCCAACCGCGGCCAAATCAGCTGCCTGGATATCGAAACCGGAAAAGCCAAATGGCAAGTCCAACTGCCCAAGTCGCGACAAGGTTTCAGCAGTTCACCGCTGGTTGCCGGCAATCACCTCTACGTCACGCAAGAAGACGCGGTGACCTATGTCATTGGCCCATTGGATGCCGAGAATCCCGCGCTCGTCGCGACCAATGAACTCGGTGACAACGAGCCCTTTACCGTCGCCAGTCCCGTGCCAGCAGGCAATTCGCTGCTGATCCGCACGCACGACTATCTGTACCGTGTATCGGGAAATTCCAAGTAGCGAGTTTTACTCTGCATCTATAAAAACTCTGCATCTATAAAAAAACGCCCCGAGGAATTCATCCTCGGGGCGTTTTTTATTGATTCACGATGTCACGGTGTCGTTCTAAGGTGCCGAAATCACTTCGTGACCCGCTCGAGTCGACAAGCCTTGCCAGAGATCGAGCTCGATCGAATCGGTCACAAATCGCACCGAGCCATCCATCAAGCATGTGTTGACGCCACCAACGTGAAAGCTTCGCGAGGTGACTGCAGCGTAAGTCCGTGGAATTGGCGTCGTGGTCGCCGTTTTGCCTTCGCGAAAGTTGTTGAAGTCCACGTCGTACTCGATCCCACTTACGGTGCAAAGCACTTTCTTGTTGGGCGAAAACGTCGTGGTAAATCCACTTTGGTGAACGCGTCCGTCGACCCATTCGGTGTGCCCCGTATTGGTTTTGAACGATCCTCCAAGTGCACAGATATCGGTATCAAGCGTTGGCTTGGCTAGATTTCCGGTCTGGGAAAGGTCGCGGAAGTAGGGAGTCCAAGCCTTCACTTCGGAAAACGCCAACGTGTTGCTCAAGCCATCCAAGCAATCTCGGAATTTCAAGTAGCGATTGGCACCCAAAACCCCGTCGCCAATCTTGCCATCGTTGGCATCGTAGACAAACCACACTCCGGCGTTATAGCCGTAGCTCAAGGGGTAATTTTCGGGGCCATCATCACCTAGCCGCTGAGTGTCATTGGTTTCGCTCGGACACAGGTAGGTTGGAACGCGATAACTTGCAATCAGCACGTCTTCGCCATCCACATTGATCGTGGCAGCTCCGTAGCCATCGGAAAAATCGATTGCCGATGCCAACGCAACGGCTTCGATGTAGGGCAGCAATCGAGCTTGCGCCGACCATCCGCTGCCGGTCATCGCCGAGGGGGACCAAGCTGCAGGCAGCGATTTGGTGGCCGATTCATAGTTGTGAACCGCCAAACCAATCTGCTTCAGGTTATTGCTGCAGCTCATTCGACGAGCGGCTTCGCGAGCGGCTTGGACTGCAGGTAACAAAAGTCCCACTAAAACGCCGATGATCGCGATCACGACCAGCAATTCGACAAGCGTAAATCCAAAGTGACGTCGTGCACTTTTGGCCATATCAATTTCTCCGGATGGGTGGCTATTCGTTAGCGAATGCCGGTGAGTTGGTATTGAGAATCAGTCGCAACAAGAAGGAATTTAGTTGTTGGCCTGATTATTCGCAACCACTAAAGCGAAAAAGAATTGGCTGAAAATGCTGGTCGGAACGATTACAGGACGGCGGAAAAACAGCGTGTTTGTCGCCAAAATCTCCGCTTTGTTAGCGCAAAGGGAGAGGAAAGGCCCTCTATTTCAAGGCCGATCATCGCAAAAAAAACGGCCGGAATCACTTGCTCGTGACTCCGGCCGCTAGACGGCTAGACGGCTTGCAGCACTCCGTCTTCCATTTCCTTCTGCAATCGCTTTCGAGCGACGTGCAAACGACGCTTGATCGTTCCCACGGGAGCGTCAAATTCGTTGCTCATTTCGATCAACGACTTGCTGTGCAAGTAAAACGCCTTCAGTGTTTGACGATCCAAATCACCCAAACGATCGATGCTGTCGCGAACCGCAGCAGCTTGCTCGCGATCTTCGGCAAACGAATCGGGAGTCCCAACAGCGAAGCAAGTCGCTTCGAGCGTTTCCGGATCACAAGCGATTGCGGTTCGGTTTCGCGTCATGCGGTTGATCGCCATGCGGTGCACGATTTGGCGCAACCAGCCACCAAAGGCCTCGGGCACTCGCAATTGGTTGATCTTCTGCATCGCTTGGATGAAGACGTCCTGTGCAAGTTCCTCGGCTTCGTCGGCGTTGCGAACGCGTCGCATTGCGAGTGCGACGATTCCGCCTCGGTATCGCTCGAACAATTCGCCAAATGCATCTTGGTCACCGTCTTGTACGGCCAAAACCAGTTCGGCAACCGTAGCGGTGCTAAGGTTGGTCTTTACGTCAAGGAAGCTGTTTTCAGTGATGTTCATGTTTTCGGTCCTTCCGAAAATCAACCACGCACGGCAGCGATGTTATGCCATCGCAGAGGAAAGGTGGTTGTGGCTGGGCGACAACTTTGGTGTGGAAATGTCCACGCACCAAAGTGCAGCAAAGCCAAGGTTTGATTCGGTTCTGGGGCGTTTGATCAAAGAACAGAACGAAGACGCTCAAATTTCCTTAGTCAAACGAGGGAAACAATCGCCGGATCGCTTCGTGAATCGATC
This sequence comes from Novipirellula methanifontis, assembly GCF_052161655.1. Classification (GTDB taxonomy): domain Bacteria; phylum Planctomycetota; class Planctomycetia; order Pirellulales; family Pirellulaceae; genus Novipirellula. The sequence goes on along the minus strand of NZ_CP197418.1, from coordinate 8,766,164 downwards.
AAATTCATGTCAATGAAAGTGACGACTCGCGAAACCTCGCGGAGGTGTTACCAGCTTTGGCGGTCTCGAACCTCTGATGACAACGGCATGGCCGTGGGCATTTCGGGGCGCTGACCGGGTACGGAGAGAGGGCTTTAGCCTCTGCCAATACCGGCTGGATAATCCGCCGCTATGGCCACTTGCATGTGGCACAGCGGATTACCGGGTTTAAGTCCGCGTTTGGAGGCGAACCACATCAAGTCGTCTTGACTGAGATCACTCAGCCGTAACGTTGGTGTGGCCGTCAACCGACGCGTACCGGCGTAACACGGCATCCCCAGAAGCATCCGTCCTAGCCATGAATGGAGGGCAAATGCGACGACGGTCGATACGGCGCTACGGATCTCACGGACTTCGTTGACGACGAAGAAACGTGTGACGATTGCTGTGATCGATTGAATACGCATTTGAATCCTCCCGGCACCTTGAGGGTGCGGCGGCGGAGCAAAGGAAAAAAACAGAACAACTTGCCAGCAGAACTCTCTGCTGACCGTTACCTAGGTGAACAATACCCTCACCACGGGAGGAAATCCAGTTAGAAATCCTCCAGCGGCACGGAGCTTGTCCGTGGTAACGATGACTTAGACATCAACATCGACTGCAGGTTCACGGTTAAAATCGAAAAGTCTGGTTTTTCTAAAAAACTTTTGGTGGGGACAAATGTCCACGTTGCTAGCCGGAACGATCACAAAATTCCGTATGGCGGGCGGCGTCGTTCGCTCAGGAGCTGTTTCCGCAAAAAATGCGATCCTTGATCTTGCCTTCCCCCCCGCATGTCGGCTGTGTAGCCGTTTAGTCCATTCGCACGACGATTTTTGCCAATCTTGTCGGATCGCTTTGACGGCGACTGAAACCGAAATGAGGCGCGGCTGCCATCGCTGTGCATTCCCACTGGGCCGCCAAGAAATGCGGCTTGCCTCGCTGGAAAACCCAGGATTCGCAGCAGGGGAGCCTCGAATCGACGAACCCGGCACCGGGGACTTCGCCATCGAGCAATGTCCACAATGCAAGGAAAAAACGTTCCATTTTGAACGCGTCGTTGCGATGTGGCGTTACCACGATCTCGTTTGTGACGCTGTGGTTGCGGCCAAATACGTCAGCCAATCTCCGCTGGCCGACGCGCTCGGACGGCGACTCGGCAGCGTGCTGGCGGAGCAACTTGCTGGCGATCTCCCGACGTTGGTCACCTTTGTCCCCTCCTACTTCACCCGCCAATGGTCACGGGGCGGCATTGGGGTTCGCACGATCGCTACAGCCGCCGCTTCGACACTTGGTATTCCTTGTGTTCCGCTGCTGCGAGCATCCCGCCGGATCGCAAAACAAGCCTGGCTGGAAAATGAAGATCGTCTTCACAATGTTCGTGATGCGTTCGAAATCCGAAAACGATATGCTGTGCTCCGGTCGCCAGATTTGACGAATCAGCATATTTTATTGGTCGATGATGTTTTCACCACCGGAGCCACGTCCAACGAGGTAGCCGGAGTGCTGCGTCGGGCCGGAGCCCCCAAAGTGACGATCGGGGTTGTGGCCCGGGCCGTCCGAGCGGGGTGATGACTCTCGCCGTGCTGCGAGTTCCGTTCGTGGTAGCCGCAAGTTAAGTTACGTCCCATTTAACCATTCCCGACGGTCACGTCGGTACCCATAACTATCGACACGCATGCAACCCACTCATTCTGAATCGGAAACCATCGAAACGTTCAAGCCGACTCGTGCGGGAGGATTCCGCCGCGCCGTCCTTCGTGGACTGGGCGTCGTGCTTCCTCCGTTGTTGACGATTGCGGTACTCATTTGGGCATGGAGCACGATCGAAAGCTACGTCCTGGGGCCAATTGAATCGAGCATTCGATCCGCGATTGTTAAAGGCGTCAGTCACAGCAAAACGTTTTCTCAGGTGCCCAAGGGAGCAACGGCGACCGGGGCCCGACGGCTGGATGGATTTTCGTACAAAAACGAACGTTATGTCCCCGATCCCACCGGTCGACGCTTTTTGCCAGAGTACGTCGTTAAGGTGGTCAACGAAAATGCCGATCGTTTTGGACCGTACACGGCGGCCCCAGCCAGCGCGAATGCATTTTGGCACCGCTACGTCGAAATCGTATATATGCCACGCTCGGTCGTGGTCCCTGTGTTCCTGATCGTCTTTCTCACGGTGCTGTACTTTGTCGGACGGTTGTTCACGTTCGGGCTGGGGCATTGGTTTGTACGCTCGTTCGATGCTGCGATCTTGCGAATCCCGATCGTCAACAAAGTCTACGGCAGCGTAAAACAAGTCACCGATTTTGCCTTCAGCGAACGCGAGATCGAGTTCAATCGCGTGGTGGCGATCGAGTATCCGCGGCAAGGCGTCTGGTCGCTCGGGTTTGTCACCGGCAACAGCATGAAAGAGATCTCGTTGGCCACCGGCGAGCCGATGCTCAGCGTGTTGATGCCGACCAGTCCGATGCCGATGACGGGATTTACCGTGACTGTCAGACGCAGCGAAGCGATCGACTTGGATCTGACCATCGACGAAGCAATCCAGTTCGTCGTCAGCTGCGGCGTCGTTGTACCACCGCAACAGCGTTACGATGTGCCGGTTGCGGCACGAGCCGCTGCCGTGATCAAGCCCGCCGCGATCACTCAAGAGCGAAAATAAAGATCCCGTTTCGAGTAGCGCCGGTTCTCACCGGCCGTCCTTGACGGCTCGATGAAGTCGGCCGGTAGGAAATGGAATCGGCCGGTAGGAACCGGCCCTACGCTCTGTCAGCGTTTTAATATGCGACAGCTAAGCAGGTTATATAAGACACTCCACATAATGACCTGAGCCGACGGCGATAGCCGCGGGCTTAAGCAAATAACTTGGCGATCGGAATCCCATTGTCGGTGATCGGCACGGGGCGGTCGCCATCGTACAGATATTTGCTCGGGTCGATCCCCAGCGACGCGTGGATCGTCGCGAAAAAGTCGGGCACGCTGACGGGATCCTTGACGATCGATTGCGACAGTTCGTCGCTTTCGCCGTAGGCACCGCAGTGATTTAAACCGCCACCTGCCAATACACAGGTGAACGTTTTGCCTTGATGTCCTCGTCCGCCGCCGCCATCAAATTGAGGCGGACGACCAAACTCGCTGGTGATCACAATCAGCGTTTTATCGAGCATCTTGCGAGCTTCTAAATCGTGGATCAGCGTCGCCATCGCCACATCCAAATCTTGGATCAATTGGTGCTGGTTCACAATCCCAGCGTTATGGACATCCCAGCCTGTTCCGTTCACGAAGTTCAAGTTGTGCGAGACTTCGATGAAACGCACTCCTCGTTCGACTAGGCGACGTGCCAACAAACATCGCTGACCAAACTCGCCGCCATAACGATTGCGCAGTTCGTCCGATTCCTCATCCAACTTGAACACGCGATTGAACTCGGGGCCGCTTAGCTTCAACGTTTGCGACAGCGCGTCGTCATAGTCCCGGAGCTTCTTGTCGCCAGCAAAACGTTGTCGAGCGGCATCGCGAGTGGTCGCTAGAAACTGCTCGCGTCGCGATTGGCGATCCGATTCAATGCCGTAGGGATGCGACAACCCCGAAGGGCCTTTGGATGTATCGGTCAAGTACAAGTAGCCACTCGATGCGCCCAAGAATCCTGGGCCTCGAGAAACGTTCGGATAACCGACCAGTACGTACGGCGGTGCATCGTCGCTGACGGCCCCTAATTGATTCGCCACAATCGAACCAAGTGACGGATAGACCACCGTCCCCGTGACCGGTCGTCCGGTATGCATGCGGTTGGACGCGGCGGCATGTTCATCGATCACATCGTGGTGGACCGTGCGAACCGCAGTGACGCGGTCCATCAACGGTGCCAGCATCGGCAAATGTTCACAGACCTCGACGCCCTGGACCGCGGTCGGAATTGCGTCGTAGTAGGAACCAGGCTTTTTCGTTTTTGGATCTCCACGACGTTTGGGATCAAAGGTATCGATTTGCCCCATCCCGCCACCCAGCCAGATCGAGATCACATGCTCCGCTTTGCCAAGTGGCATCGGCGATGTTTGCTCTCTGCCGTACGCCGACAAAGCTGGCAAACAAGCGGCGCCCGCAGCCAGCGAGATTGCGTTACGGCGATTCAGTTTCATGCGATCGATTGTCATGGTCGTTTTTCAAATGGGAGATAGGCTTCCAGCCGACGTGGGATAGGCTTCCTAGCCTGTCATCGGAGTCGATGCCGACGGCTCAAAACTTTACGGGATCCAAACAAACTCGGGCGAATTGAACACGGACCACACCACGTCCTCGTACCGCTCACGCCAAGCGGGAACCAGTCGAGGGTCCGGCGGATCGCCTTGGAGTGCTCGTTGCTCTAATTCCATTTTAATGCTGTTGGCTTTCGCCGCTAAATGATTGGACCACGAAACCCGCCCCAACATTGGCGGGTAGACCGGCTCACTAATTTCATTCGCAGGAACCAATCGCGAATCAAATCCAGCGGCCAGCACCGGCTCGAACGCTTCACGTTCCGCCGCCGTCGGCATTCGCGTCAGAAAACGCAAGTAGATCGATTCGATCAGCGTTTGCGGACTTTGCGTCGTCACCGCCAGATCCGCCAACTCGCTGGCGTCGGTTGCGGAAGCGGTCCAAGAGGCAAACACGCCGTTGGCAATCGCGCCGGGTTGCAACACATTCGGCTCGACGTCCCGTTCGCTGATTGCCGATTGGCGAGACCCGGTCCATCCAAAAGCTTCGAGCACATCGACGACTGCCGTCGCTCGGGGGAACGCCAAACTTGGTCGGTCTCGTTCATTCGACAGCGTCGCGAACATCCAAGCACGCCGCGGTGTGCCCATGCTGACCATCGTCGTCGCGGGACGCCTGGCCTCGGGATCAAACGATAATTCCTCGACGTCCATCGGACGTCCTGAGCACGCGACCATCGAATCGACCACCTGCTCGGCCGTTAAACGGCGTCGATCGGGCGACGCAAAGAAGCGATGTTTCGGTTCAGCCATTCGGTTGTTTCCAACCGCTTGGCGTTGATACAGGTCCGAGTTCAATATCAAGCGAACGACATACTTCATGTCGTAGTCGTTTCGCACCAACTCATCAGCCAACCAGCCGAGCATCTGGGGATGGCTCGGCGTCGTGGAGTCCCAGTCATCGACAGGTTCGACGATGCCGGCCCCGATCAGTCGCTTCCAAAGTCGATTCACGATCACGCCGGCGAACCGCTGGTTCATCGGCGAGGTGATGGCGACCGCCAACCGCTCTCGCGTGTCCGACGGGTTTTGAACCAAATCATCGGGCGTGGCTGCCACATCGACGAATCGATCAAACGGCCACTCGGGAACAACAGGCTCTCCTGGCTTCAGCGTGACTTTGATCAACGATTCTCGGCCCGAGTTCTTTTCAAAGAAGCCCGGCGCAACCGTGCTGGTAGCAGGCACCGTCACTTTGCCTCGCGACATCATCGCGGCGAGCGAAAACAGATCACGCTGGGTCGTGTCATGGTAGGGCGAGTCGTGACAACGAGCACATTGCAAGTTCATTCCCATGAACGCGGATGCCATGATGATGCTGCGCGATGCCAATGGAGCGTCGTTTTCTGCGGCCATTCCAAAACCCGCAGTTCCTCCCTCACGCTGGCTGCCTCGTAACATCACTAATTCAGTGACCATCCGGTCAATCGGTTTGTTGTCACGCAGCGCCTCGTACAAGTACCAACGAAAGGGGCCCGTGTTATTGAGCGATGGCTTTAATAGATTCGGGTTCTCACCCAACACATCTTGCCAGTAGCTAATCCAGTGATCGGCCCATCGTGGATCGCGGAGCAATTGGTCAATCACTCGCGAGCGTTTATCCGTATCGTTGTCGGCAAAAAAGGTTCGCGATTCGGCTTCGGTCGGTGGAGTCCCTATCGTATCGAGATAAACGCGTCGCAAGAACGTTTCGTCTTCGATCGGCTTGCCAACAAGCAGCGCCGCGGGATCAATCGTTTCGTCCCAGCGGGCACCGAGTGAGACCCATTTTGTCAACAAATCGATGTCGTGTTTCGCCAGCGGTTTCGACGGTGGCATGCGTTCGCCCTCGTCGTCCGTGATCAAACGAGCGATCAATGGGCTCGCATGAGGATCACCGACAACGATCGCGGGCTCGCCCGAGTCACCGCCGGACAACAACGACGCTCGGCTGTCTAGCTTGAAGCCACCTTCGTCGGTTTCTCCGTGACACCGGAAACAGTTTTCTCGGAGGATCGGAAGCACCTCTTTTTGAAAGTCGATCGATCCATGACCGTCCGTTGTATCAATGCGAGGCGATTGCTGAGTTGATTTTGCTCGCGAAATTTTCGCTGCCAAGAAGTGATCAATGGAAGGGGATTCCCTCTGGCTGCGAGGGACGACGTGATTGCGACCGAACTGATGGCGTTGCTCCCAATATCCATCTTGGCTGCTGGCCATTTGCCGCCGAACGATGTCGTCAAATTGCTGCAGCGAAGCCTCGGTTTTGGCGATCTGCGCCAACACGTTTTTGTCCGTCAGTACGGCATCGCCCAAATTGTTTTCAGTGTCGGCCGCATTGCGTGCCGGACGCAGCAATTCGAAGTGCTCCGTACCCGGCGGCTGAACCGCGACCATCGTTTCCCCCGGTTCCGCTCGAAACGAAGGGCCACCCACTAACGTTTCAAATACCACGCGAACCGTTGTCGGTTTCTCGAATTCCACTTCGCCAAACGTTTCACTTAATCCGTAACCGACGATTCGCATCTCTGGGGCCGGTGGATCGGGAAGCGGATCGACAGGCTGATGACCATCGGTCGATCCGCTCATCGGTCCAAGTTTGGCAACGACATCACCGTCGATCCACAGTCGGCTTAGCCCGCGAGCACGAATCAGCATGCGGCTTTTGCCAGCGGCAAAGTGCACATCGGCTGCCGCACGTACCAACACGGCACTCTTCCACGTGTCGCGAATGCCCCATGTGTCATAGCGGTAGGGCAATCGGGGAATCAAAAATTGTTCGGCCTCCCAATTCGGAACGGTCGGTCGCGAGCCAGTGGCAAAGACAGGATCGACAAACGAATTGTCCGGCCAATCGCGATGAGAATCGGGTGACTCATCGAACGCTACGGTCACTTTTCCAGGAACCGTTTCTATCCTGGGCTCGGTTGCAACCACCGGTTCACGGGGTGTAGTGCGAAACCGCTTGGCCATCTCTTTGTCGGTTAACATGCCTCGATAAATACCCACAAAATCGAGCCAGCCACGAAAACTGTTTCCCGGGCTGCCGCCGATCGACGAACCTATCCAAATCGCGTCGTTATCGACGACAGGAGGCTGTTTGGTTTCGCCGCCCATGTCCCATCCGCCCTTGCTCGGCTTTCCGTCGATCCAGCCACGGATGCTGCTGGGATCACCAAAGCGGTACGACACTGCGATCGAATGCCATCCGTTGGCCGGTTTCAGACCCTCGATCGAGGTCCAGCGATGCCAGTGTGCACCGGTGGCTTTACCGGGTTGACGCGGAGTCGCAAACAGAAAACTGATGCAGACTTTTCCGTTCAGCTCACGCAGTCGCAATGCCCAATTTTGATTGTCCGGAGCAAACCCTTTAGCGTTGGTCCGTCCTTTGCCGATCACGTACACGTTTTGGTTGCTGCTGATCGCACCGACTTTGACACAGGCTTCCAAGGTGATCTCGTCGCCATTGTCAAAATCAAATTCGCTCTCATCACCCGAGTCGGGAAAGAAATAGCGAGAGCCGCTGCCGTCAAATCGAACCGACAGATTGGACGGATCAAAATCGGGGTATTGCGGTGGACGGGGCCCCAATTGATCGCGATACACGCTGCCGTAGGACTGCAGATTCGAAGTTTCCTCGCTGCCAAAATCCCAGCGAGCGGTTTCTGAAAGCTCCTTCGCATCAGCAATCGTGCTCAATCCACCAATCGCCCACAGCACGAGACACAGCCGCGCAACGGGAATTTTCAAAACGGATTTCCAATGCATCAAGAAGACTCCGAGAATCACGTTCGCAGTCATCCGATTTTTGATCCACTCAACTGAGGTCCAAAAACGACGGTGAACGAAGGAAGACAGGTAGGCGGGAATAAGATCTGCCGAGGCGGCATTAAAGATCATGTTAGGGCGCAGAAGCTCCGCAAGTATCATAAACCACACGGAGGGTAATTCGCAAATCCGTTCAAGAGGGGCCGAGCACAAAAGTCGAAATTGATGCAAAAAAGCTTGAGAAGAATAAATCCAACTCTATAGCCCTAAAATGCATGTCTATAGCCTTCGTCCAATTCGAAAACGAGCTTTTTGGGCGTCTCCATGCGTTCGGAACGCTTGCACTGGGCACCTCGCCTACCTAGTATTTGGCCTGCTCAAAATCGCCCGCCAACACAAATTCATACTTTCCGTCGCTGCGTTACTCGCGTGTCGCACGGAAATTCCCTGTTTTTCCCTCCGTTATATCCCACCTCCGATATGTCCAAGACTCTGCAAACTCGTTTGTTCTCGCTGCTGGCAACTGTTCTTTTCGCGACCGTGATCGTCGGTTGTGGTGGCTCTTCGGGGACCACTGACCTTGGTGATCTTCCTCCTGGAGCGAGCAACCAAGAGGAAGAAAGTGCGGCTCCGACCGCCGAGCCCGCAAAGAACGTTCCCGCAGACGAAGTTTGATCGCAAACACGACTTCCATTCTCAATCTGAAATTGCGTAGCGAAAGTCGCCAAGACTTTCGGCTTTCCACGCCTCACAATGCTTTGGGACGACTCGTTTCTCCGACCCTTCAGGTGTTAGTGCCTTGGAGGGACGCTGAGTGCACCTTTCAACTGTAGCAATCTCACGTCGATGAGGTTGCATTTTTTATTTTTGTTTTGGAGTGTTTATGATGTTCAAGTCAAATTCGCGGCTGCGCGGATTCACGCTGGTAGAGCTACTAGTGGTGATCGCCATTATCGGAGTCTTAGTCGGTTTGCTGTTACCAGCGGTCCAGGCCGCACGCGAAGCGGCCCGGCGTATGCAATGCAGCAACAACACAAAGCAATTGGGACTTGCGCTGCATAATTATCATTCGGCGTACCAGAGGTTCCCGATGGGAAGCGGTGGAACCGGTGAAAATACAACTGGCAGCGCGTCGCTCGCCGGGGACAACCAACGACGGCTCAGCGGACTGATCGCAATGTTGCCGTTCCTCGAGCAAACCGCTTTGTGGGAACGCTTCAGCAATCCAACCGACGGTTTTCCGGCGATGGGACCAACGCCAGGAACAAACGACGCTGCAATTAGCGGTCAGGTTTACACACCTCTGCGAACTCAAGTGGCGACGCTTCGCTGTCCTAGTGATCCGGCCGTTCATGCCGGCCAGGCCCAAACCAATTACGCCTTCTGTTATGGCGACGCGGGACGATTTGTTGGCGGAGCACCGCAGCATCATACCCGTTTCAACAACACCTACACCGGGGCCGCCGACCCAGGTTCCAAGCGAGGCTGTTTTGCTCGCATGTACCAGTATCGTTTCCGTGACATCTTGGATGGGACCAGCAACACGATTGCGATGGGCGAGATGGCGGTCACCCTGGATGAACGGCTCGTAATCGGCAACCAATACCAAGGCTCGGTGGACTATCACAAATTCCCGAATCTTTGCAAGTCGGGGCCTCACATCAGCCCCGATGATCCTCGCCATTACACCGGCGGAACGCTGTATCCGCGTGGTCGCCGCTGGGGTGAAGGTCACGTTGGTTACACCGGATTCAATACGATCCTGCCTCCTAATTCACCGTCATGTCGCCGCGATTCCGGCAGTGCGGCGGGTGGCATTTCGGGCGTCTTTTCGGCGGCTAGCCACCACCAAGGCGGCTGCCACGTGTTGATGGCCGACGGAGCGGTGAAGTTCATCACCGACTCGATCGAATCGGGCGATTCAACCAAAGCTTCGGTATCAACCACTGGCACCGGAACGGGCACAAGCTATGCCCGCGCCGGATCCAAAAGCCCGTACGGTGTATGGGGTGCTCTGGGCACACGTGGCTCCAAGGAAACCGAATCGCTTGAATAACGGCGAAACCGCCAATCGAGGTTAAACAAAAAACGCCGTTTGAAATTCAAACGGCGTTTTCGTGTTAACTGTGGCTTTAAAGTTTACAGCTTCAATAACGGTTCACCCGTCATTTCGGCCGGAATGGGCAAACCGAGCAACTCCAGCGCCGTCGGAGCGATGTCTGCCAAGCGGCCATCGGTCTTCAGCTTGCGGCCCTCGAGTCCCGGTTCGACCACGATCAGCGCAACATCGTAGGTCGTGTGTGCCGTGTGAGGCCCGCCGGTTACCGGATCAATCATTTGTTCGCAATTGCCATGGTCGGCAGTCACGATCAACGAACCTCCTTTTTTCAAGGTCGCTTCGACGACTTGCCCGACACATTCGTCGACGGTTTCGACTGCCGTGATCGCCGCCGCCAACACTCCGGTGTGTCCGACCATGTCGCCGTTGGCATAGTTGACGATCAACAAATCCGCGACTCCCGATTCGATCTCTTTGAGCACTTTTTCGGTGATCTCGTGAGCCGACATTTCGGGAGCTTGATCGTAAGTGGATACGGTGCGAGTGGACGGCGCCATTTCACGCTCTTCGTGCGAAAACGGCTCGTCACGGTAATCGTTAAAGAAGAACGTCACGTGAGGATACTTTTCGGTTTCCGCACAACGGAACTGGTTCAACCCAAGCGAACAGATGTACTCACCAAGAATGTTCGGCATCTTCGCTCGCTTTTCAAAGATAACTTTGACTGGCAGCCCGGTTTGATACGCGGTCATAGTGGCGTAGTAAAGATTGTCGATCTTGGCGCCACGATCGAAACCGCCTCCTTCGATGTTCTTCCATTGCTCGTCATCAAACGTAAACGCCTTGGTGATTTCGCGTGTTCGGTCACCGCGATAGTTAAAGAAGATGACCGCATCGCCATCTTTCACGAGCGTTGGTTTGCCATTGTGCAGGATCGAGGTGGCGGAAATAAATTCGTCACCGGTGCGGCTCGATTCGATCGGATGATCATAGTAACGCTGGATCGCTTCGCCGGCAGACTCGGCTGTGTTATCCGCTCCCTTGGTCATCATGTCGTAGGTCGCTTGCACGCGTTCCCAACGCAAATCGCGGTCCATCGCATAGAAGCGTCCGATCACGGTGGCGATATGGCCGACGCCTTTTTCTTTCATCGCCGCTTCGATTTTTTCAACGTACGCCTTGCCTCCAGTCGGCGAGGTGTCACGTCCATCGGTGATCGCGTGCACGGCAAACTTTTCGGAATCGAGCCCCGAGCGACGAACGAGTTCGACGATCGCGATCGCGTGATCCAAATCGCTGTGCACGCGTCCATCGGACATCAAGCCGAGCAGATGCAGCGTGCCGCCCGTTTTCTTGACATGCTCGATCGATCCGAGCAGCACTTCGTTATTGAAAAACGATTCGTCACGAATCGCACGCGTGATTCGCATCACTTCCTGGTCCACAATTCGGCCTGCGCCAATGTTTTGATGGCCCACTTCGCTATTGCCCATCACGCCAGCGGGTAGTCCGACGTCCTCGCCCGAGGTGTGGATCAGGACGTTAGGGTATTTGGCCATCAACTCATCGGCGACCGGAGTCTTGGCCAGGTGAATCGCGTTGGCATGGTTCCATTCGGGGTACGGGTTTTCGCCCCATCCATCGCGGACGATCAAAACAACAGGTTTTCGGCGAACTTCGGTCAAGGCTCTCTCGCTTATTCAGAAAGGTGGTTTTTGATAGACGCATTTTTGATAGACGCAGGGCGAATCTCTCTCGTTTTAGCCAACCCAAGCGAAATTCGGAACCTCGTGTCCGCTTCGAAGTTCTCGCGAGGTCGGGTAATCTACCGCTACAGTCATCTCGGGTTCCCTAAATGACACGCCCAACACACTCGCCCCCCCCTTCGAACATTGATCCTGTATGAGTCTTTTGCGTTTTGACGCATCCCGAGCTTTTTCTGCCGATTTTGGGCACGACGAGACACAGTACGGGAAAACGTTACGTGAGGCCGATTCGCTCCGCCCCGAAATCCTGGAAATGCCGTTTTTTCAGCTGCCAGCCCAGCAATTGGCGGACTATGTGGCAATTCGCGAGGAATCCGAAGTCGGCCGCATCTTCAAAATCGCCAACTCGATTCACGACAAAATGGATGCCGTCGTCGTGCTGGGGTCTGACGCCGCCACGGCCGGTCCGATCGCGCTGCGAGATGCGTGTTGCGACCCGTACCATAATGAGCTGTGCCGAGCCGGTCGCGGCAGTCGGCCGCGGATGTATTTTGTTGGCAATCATCTCGATAGCGATTCGATCGGAGCGTTGTTGAACCGTCTTCGCAGTGGCGGCTACGGCGAAACCGCTCCCGAGACTCGCTGGGCACTCGTGGTGATCGACCCGAGTGGACAAACTCGCGAAACGTCGGTCGTTCTGCCGCATTTCATTGCCGCACTAAAAGCATCGCTACAGCGGTCGCCAGGTGAGTCACTGGGCGATTACCTGATTCCGATCACGGGCGAATCGGGACCGCTTCGTGAATTTGCACTCGCCAACGGGTGCCGCGAAATTTATGACCAACCCGCTCAAATCGCCGAATCCCACAGCATCTTTACGGCCGCCGGTTTGATGCCGGCCGCCATGTTGGCGTTGGATTGCATGAAGCTGCTCGAGGGAGCGGTGGCGATGAACGAGCACTTCAAAACCGCCGCCCCCGAAGAGAATTGGGTGATGCAGTACGTCGCGGCGAGCAAGGGAGCGAACCCCACGTCCCGGATCATTTGCCTGTGGACCGAAGCCCTGGCCTCGGTCGCTCATTGGTACACCCAAATCGTGGACGAACCGCTCGCCAGCACCGTCGTTTCCCACCCCAGCGGACTGCTTCGCCAGTTGGAATCGTCCGAATCGCTGCCGGATGCCCCTTCGCTGCCGGAACACCGACCCGTGATTCATCACTGGTCGACCGCCAAGTGGCGAATGGACCCGTTGTCGTCGCCGAAATTCATGCATGACGGCGAACAGGGGGAATTTCCCGATGAGCAACCGGTCGCCACGATCCCGCATCTGTTGGCGGACATGATCGCCACGTCCTGCGAAGCGGTCCATCAACGGGGCTACCGGACGACCACCTTCGACTTGCCACATATCGACACATTCACGCTGGGACAGTTATTTCAGATGTTGATGATTTCGACGGCGATTGAAACCGGTTGTAGGAAAATCGCCGCGTCTGCCGTATAACTTGCCATCCCCTGATTCCTCGTTTTTTGCCCAAATCTATGTCTGCGATTGACCAACTTTTTACTCAGCTGCGCGCATCCAAGAAGAAGGCGTTGATGCCGTTTATCACCGCCGGTGATCCCTCGATCGAAACGACCGAGGCGGTGCTTCGCAATCTCTCCGCTGCCGGAGCGGATCTATGCGAAGTCGGCGTCCCCTACAGCGACCCAATCGCCGACGGCCCCGTGATCCAGGCATCCTATCAACGAGCCCTCGATCAAGGATTCCGCTTGCAGAGCGTTTTCGATCTGGGAAAACGAGTTGCTCGTGACGTAACGATGCCGCGAGTCACGATGGTCAGTTATTCGATCATTCATCGCGTGGGAACCGAAGCGTATGTCAAAAAAGCGATCGAGGCAGGCTATGCCGGCGCCATCGTTCCCGATCTGTTGGTCGAAGAAGCTGAAGCGTTTTCGAAGATCTGCAAAGACGCGGATTTCAATTTGATCCAGCTCGTCACGCCGACGACCCCCCGAGAACGGCAAGTGCGGATCGCCAATTCGTCGTCTGGGTTTCTGTACTACGTCTCGGTCACCGGAATCACGGGCGAGCGAGTGAAGCTTCCGCCGGATCTACAAGAGAGTGTTCAGTGGTTGCGTGGTGAGACTGACCTGCCTATCTGTATCGGTTTTGGAATTAGTGGCCCCGAGACGGCAGCCACATTGGCCCCAGTCGCCGACGGATTGATCGTGGGATCCGCTATCGTACGCCGGATCGCCGAATCCAACGGTACCGAGGACGCGGTCAAGAAGGTCAGCGAGTTTGTGGGCGAGTTGCGAACGGCCATCGACGCCGCGTAATGCCCACGCTGCTGAAATCTCGAGGTGATGTTTTTGTGTTAACCGGCACGACCGTTACAAGCGGATGGGTTTCCCAGTCGGCACTGCTTTTCTAATCGGAAAAGTACCCGGAAACAGCGAAGTTTACTCAAGTGGTGTGGTACGTTTTTTTGGCCCACCACACACCATCGCTGTTACGAGAGTCTTTGCTACAGCTCGCCACTGTTGCAATCCCAATGACTCTTCCAACCAAAACGGGACATCACTTCAATGACCAAAACCGTCACTGCCAATCCAGCGGAAGATAAGAACATCGTCACACTTGATCGTCGTAGCAAGCGAGACGAACGACGCCAAGGCAATCCGGAAGCGGTCGATACCAACGTGATGGCCAAGCCTCGTCGCAAAACACAGCGTCGTCGCCACATCGACCCGACCACTTGCGAACGCGATTACAACGATCAAGAAATCGAATTCATGCAAGCCATGGACGATTACAAACGTTCGGCCGGGCGGATGTTCCCAACCTGCAGCGAAGTCTTGGAAGTCATTCGTGCTCTCGGCTATGTCAAACTGAACGCCGATCAACGCGAAGAGTTGTGCATCGACGAACAGGGCAGTGACTACTACGACGCCGATGCGAATCTCGAGGACGAACTCGAAGACGAAATCGCCGACGCCTAGTCGGTAAGGACCGAACGGGAAATTAATGTCATGGATCGCTCCGCGGTCCAATTTTAACGTAGCTGCCGTCGCCAGACGGCGGAAATCCACGCTCTGGCGAGCGTAGCTACCGACAGCAATAAACAGCTCGTTTCGAGCGATCAACGACAATCAAAACAAACAACAGCCTGGGTGGCGGTCGCGGTACAATCCGCGTTCCCCTTTCCAGGCTGTTTTCGGTTTCTCAAGGTCGCTTGTGCGTATTGTCATCAAAGGCCTCGCCTATCTGTGGGCGTCACCCTACACAATTGCTGGCATCGCAATCGGGTTAATCCTGGGTGGACGATTCCAGCGAGTCGACGGGGTGATCGAAATCCACGGACCACGGATCGCCTGGCTCCTCCGTCGCATGCTTGTGCCTGCACAAGCCTTGACGCTGGGACACGTCGTGTTTGGGCAAGACGAATCGGCACTCGATTTCACGCGGCTGCACGAACGAGTCCATGTGCGTCAATTCGAACGCTGGGGGCCGCTGTTTGTTCCGGTGTACCTGCTATTCTCGCTGTACCTTTTCTTACGTGGTCGCGATGGCTATCGCGAGAATCCGTTTGAGATCGAAGCCTACGACGCCGAAGAGAGAGTGTGAGGCGGTTGCATTTCACCTCCCCAAAGCTTGCTTTGGGGAGGTCAGAACGAGCGGAGCAAGTTCTGGGTGGGGCCTCGCAGTGTTAGAGAAAGCCACGTACCAGTTCAACGTCACCAGCCCTTGTGCGGAAATCTCGCTATAGGCTCGATTTCCGACCCTCCCGACGCAAGCTGGGCGGGTAAACCAGACTCACCTCCCCTTTGGGGAGGTCAGAGATGGCGGTAGCCAGCTCTGGGTGGGGCTCGCGGTGTTAGCAGTGGGACGTACCAGTTCAGAGTCACCAACCCTCCCCGGAAATCTCGCTGAAGGCTCGATTTCCGACCCTCCCGACGCAAGCTGGGAGGGTAAGAAAAACTGTCGCTCCGCGACAAACCGTTGATTACGTCCGTCGGTGCGGCACCTGCACCCACCGCCCACTCACCCCAGCAATCTCGCGATTGGGGTGCCGTCGCTGTAACGGATCGGACGGCCGATCGAGGTGTTGATTTCGTGCGTCGGATCGACGCCGAGTCCTTTCAGTACGGTGGCGTATAGTTCCGCGACGGTGATCGGATCTTCCGGCGTCTCGCGTTCTCCGGTCGGGTCCGTCGCTCCGATCCGCACGCCGCTTCGCAAACCGCCGCCACCGAGCAAGCATGAGAATCCATGCGGCCAATGATCGCGTCCGTCTGCCCCATTGATCTTGGGCGTACGGCCGAACTCACCCAGACATAACACTACGGTCGAGCTCAGCAAGTCTCGCTCGTGTAAATCATTCATCAGTGCCGCGAAGGCGGGGTCGAGTACGGCAGCAAGTTCGTCGTGCTGGCCAAAGTTATCATTGTGAGTGTCAAAGTTTTGCAACGTCACCTCGATCGCTCGCACACCTTGTTGGACCAATCGACGCGCGACTAAACATCCTCGGCCAAAGTTCGAATCGCCATAGTTCGCTAAGGTCGATGCGGATTCCTCGTTCAGCTCGAACGCTTTCAATTGATCCGAAGTCATCATCGTCAACGCGGCATCGACGTTTGCAGAGTGCATGGTGCGATCCACTACCGATTTGCGTCCGCGTGAAAAGGCGTCGGCAACCACATCCAAGTGCGACAATCGCTGTTGTTGACGCGGCGCCGCTAACCAAGCTCGCAAGTCCTCGTTAGAAGATCCTGGCTCACGCACTCGCAAGGCGTCGAAGCGGCCTCCTAAAAACCCGCCTCGCGAAAGGTGATCGTCGTAGCCCAGCGAAATGACCGGCGGAATTTCCAGCGGTTCATAGGGCAACGCGTGTGCGACGATCGCGCCCACTGACGGATGACGAAGAGTCGGATCAGGACGGAAGCCTGTTTTGACCAAATACGAAGCCCGGTCATGGTCCCCTTCCTTTGAAACCAGCGAACGGATCACCGACAAGTGATGCATCTGGTCCGCCAACCGTGGAAACGAACTGGCAATTTGCACCTCGGGTAGCGACGTCGATATCGCCTGCGTGGGGCCGCCGATCCGAGTCGTCGGGTGCGGATCCCATGTCTCCAATTGACTCGGTCCGCCGGACAACCACAGCGTGATCAGCGATCGCGGTCGCTCGCCTCCACGTCGTTCGGCCGCCCGCAAATCCATTCCTGGCAATGCAAACGAGACTCCTAATCCGGTGGCCCAGTGAAGCAGATCGCGTCGACTTAGAGGAATGGGTGATGCCATGGCTTAATGATTCCAACAAAACTCGGCCGAGTTAAACAATGTCCAATAAATGTCTTCGCACGCACGGGATCGCACTTTCCGATTGCCCTCGAGTTCAGGCAAGAAATGAGCCTTCTCTTCGGCGGACGGATGCCGCGTTAAACAGGCCAAATAGCAGTAATCCAAACACGCTTCGGGGGTACTACTGATTGCCGAGATCCGGCCCACTGCCGAGAACAGCGTCGCCTCGCTTTGTTGGCGAGTTTCATTGCCACTGAGTCGCTGGACTGTGTGCGGAATCGTACTCGCCTGGGCGTCTTCGGCGTCGCCCGCAATGCCATACTCGTTGACAAAACGTGATTGACGTTGCCAGCGGCGAATCGACGCCACAGGGGGCAGCTGCTCGGGGGACAGAGTACTGACCGACGACGCCTGCTGCATCGAACGAATCATCTGGTGCGGTCCAAGTTCGGTCAGCGGGAAAACGGCCCACGACGCTTCTAGCAAGTCGGCGGTCTTGTCTTCGCCAAGTCCGGGATGAGTCGACGCGAGGCGGAAGGGACGCGTTTTGACAATCACGTGGATCAGACGTCTCAGGTCGTCACCGTGATCGATCAAATCATCGGCCAGGATGTCCAAAACATCCAAATCATCGGGATCATCTGAGGTTCCTGGATCTGGTAGATCATCGACCGGCGAAATAAACGGCCTTCCTAGCATCAATCCCCAAACTCGGTTGGCGATCGCTCGGCGAAAGCGACGATTCTCAGGGTGGATGACCCAGCTCGCTAGTGACTCACGCTGATGCTTTTGATCCGAGGCCATGAGGGCATCGAAGGGCATTTCCGCAGCGATCGTTCGAGACTGTTCTGCTCGATCGTCCTGAATGACGAACGGTCGTGGTCGCGTGTCTTGAACGCGATTGCGTTGGAATTGGACGTCGCCGAAATAGGCGGCGAGGCCTTCAAATTGTGATTGTTCCCACGACGCAAAGGGATGATCGTGGCATTGCGCACAATCAATGCGTTGCCCTAAGAACGCACGCGATGTGCGGGCCGCTAATCGCTCGGCAGCTTGATCACCGAGTGCCAATTCGGAGGCAACAAACGTGGTTGCCGGATGGTCCGCAAACACGCCGCGACCGGCGATCATCGCGCTGGCGATTTCGTCATAGCCCGTCCCCTGTTGGATCGATTCACCTAACCAACGCCTAAAGCGTTCGCGTTGATGTGGCTTCAGTTCCTCGGATACCGGATCGATAAAGGCATCGCCCAACCGTGCGGCAAAGTATTCGCTGAAACGCGAATCGGCAATCAATCGCGTCGTCCATCGCGCCAGCCGATCGGGCGATGTGTCGGACTCGAATTCGCGGATCTCTTCGAGCGATGGCGAGCTTCCTACCAACGCGAGCGTCAGACGCCTTAGCACTTGCAGGTCTTCTGCGTCTGCGGCAGGGCTGATCGACGAATCAGCCCACTGTTTGTCAAGCACCGCGTCGATACGATCCACTGCCGCCGTGTCGTCGCTCACCGAAGCGTGCTTCGGCAGCGTCATCACCCCAGGCGAGACGGCTTTCCAGCCAACCATGCCGACGATCGACATCATCACGATCGTCGTTGGCCAAATGGGGTGTTGAGTTCGCATTACGTTAATTCGCAGAGCAACCTAGTGCTTCGTCCATATTCGTTTTGGGGGTAGTGGATCTTGCTAAAGATCCAGCAGCATGAAAATCTTCAAAAAGATGCTCTACAGCCATGCTTCATTCTTAATTGGGGCAACGATGATTAAACAGCATCAAGATGGAATTGTTTCGATGAAATTGGATCGCGTTACCCAAGAGGATTCGCCATCGAACGAATGTTCTTGTGTAGACCATCATGAATATCTCGCAATATTCGGAGATCACAACCTTTTTGCTCTGAAACCTTCCGAGGGGCGAAGCGTCAGCCATCCCCGCAGCATTCCGCCGCCAACCATTTTGCTTCCAACCTACCCCTGCGGAACTTGGCACGCACGGGATGGTTTAAAGTTGTTTGACACTCTCTCCGTTGCCCCTCACTCTAATACCGAACCGGCTTTTCATGTCGCGGCCCCTCCTGAATGACTGTGCCCCGAGCTCAACGGATTTCCCGTTGGATGAGCCACCGGACGTATTGCCGGGCGAACCAGAGGCTCGATCGCCCGTTGTCACCGTCTGCGAACTTGAGCGATTTCCCCCGGTGCCTTCGATTCGCAGCCATCCCTTCGCCGCGATCGCATGGTTGATCCGAGCATGTGTGGCGATCGTCTGCGCCGTCGTGTTGCTCGCCATCGGGGCCACGATTCCAATCATCAATGTGTACGTACTTGGCTATCTGATGGAGATCCAGGGCCAAGTTGCACGGACGGGGAAATTTCGGTCTGCGTTTTTGATGCTGCCGCTGGCGCTTCGACTGGGGATCATCGCACTGGCCGTCGCGTTATGGTTGCTGCCGATCGAGTTGCTTGCGGCGCTGCAGCGTGACATTCACGTTTTGGCCCCCGGAAGTGCAAACGATTGGCTGATCGCGATAACGCTCGGGATCGCAGGTGTCGTGATCGCGGCACACTTGGCTTTGGCGATTGCCGGTGGCGGCCGGTGGTGGCAATTCCTGCGTCCCATTCACAATATTCGGCAACAGCTCGACCGTCACTCTCGTGTTCGGTTTTGGCAACAAGCCAACCACCAGATCAATGAGTTTGTGTCGGCACTTTCGTTCGTCCGGCTATTGCGACTGGGCGTGCTCGCGTACGCCGCAGCCTACCTGTGGCTTGGCATCGCTGCGGTATTGTTCACGTTGCTCGACGATGTGACGATCCGTTGGCAATGGTTTGGGTTTGCGGCGGGATGTTTGATGTTGACCGTGGTTTTGATGTGGTTGCCGTTTCTGATGGCCCATGTTGCCGCCGAGCGACGGATCGGGGCAATGTTCGAAATGGGGACGGTCTACAAGTTATCCGTCCGCACGCCTCTGTGTTGGTCGACGTCGACCGCATTTTTGATGGCCAGTTCGGTTTTAACGATGCTGTACACCGCACTGGTTAAAAACGTCATGCCACCCCACGTTTTTCGCTGGGATTTGATGGCGGTGTTTCTTGTCACAATCATCCCCGCCCGTTTGCTTGTTGGGCGAGCGTATCATCGTGCAACGACCCGACCGTCAACGTCAACGCATTGGGGGCTCAGGATATGGCAGTGGAGCAACATTGCAGCCCTAAGCGTGGGGATGGGGTATTATGTCTACTTTTTGTACTTGGCTCAAACCGGGGGCGAATTGGGGCAGAACGCAGTCTGGCAATTCCCCAGCGTGCTGCAGCCATTCCCTAGATAGATGCTATCAATCAGATCGTACGAGCCCGTTTAAACTTTCCGCTACGTGCTAGCAATCGAGATTAGAAATCGTTGGGTTTGCGGTTGTCGTTGGGGTCGCGTTTTTTGTAGGGTCGATGACTGTCGCTGCAATTAATGCTTGTTTCGTTGCGGACGGATCCGTCGAAACACATCGTAATAGTTCAAGAACCCTCGCGAGGCCCCGATGCTCTCTCGCTCATCGAAATGGATTTCATTCTCACTAGTCGCAACGGCGATGGGAGTGATGGGATGTCGTTCGCAAATGCCGGCGGGGAATTTATTTCAGGTCACTAAACACGACTCGATGGATTTGCCGGAGATCGAATCTCCTCGACAACGCCTCTCTTCGACGAAGCCACGTGTCGGATCGGATCCTGCGGAATCGCGTGCGATTGCCGCGAGTTCTAAAGAAGCAAATCCTCATACTGCTTCTGCGATGCAGCGGGATGAGGACGAGTCGATTCCACGATCAGTGGCAAAAAGCCGGTCGAGAAAAATGGATCCGGCCACTGCCGAACGTCTCGCCAAATTGACGCAATCGGCTTACTCAAAAACAAAGTCTCCGGCCAAACCAAACGACGAAGCGACGCATTCCGTCGCCAAACGCTCGCCATCGGAATCCCAACGTGCCGCCGGCACCCCGTCAGACGTCAACGCGAATTTGTCGGACGAAGAAGTGATGGAGGCTTTTGCCGACACTTCGCCTGAGGTCAAAGAGCAAGCGCTTCGCCAACTTATTGCGGTACTCTCACGAAGCGCCGAGTCGACGTCACAACCGGAGACGCTCGACGCAGCGATACAAGCATCGCTGAAACACGATTATGAATTGCCTGCGGCAAAGAACGAGACCTCTGCGGACCCCGTCAACCGACTGGCGAGTCACACCAGCTCGCAAGGCGACTCGCAGGTCCCAGCCGATACCAAGCCGCAAGAAAAATCAAAGGTGGTCATCACCTACGGAGACGAAGCGAAGCCTGAATCGAGCAGCCAGAACGCAGTCGCCAAGACAGCCTCCACCGCCGCAGCAGTGGACCTAGAAGACGCGGTCGTTGAATCGATTTCTGATGTTGCCAACACCCAACCAAGCAAAAACGACGGAGCCATCAAGCCGGTGTCGGCAACGGCTTCGAGTGAAGATCCGCTGAAGGTCGCCACCGCAGCCATGCAGTCACCGGCATCGTTGCCAACAGGTGTCGCCTCGGTATCGAACGTCGATCAGATCTCAGACCAATTGCTTTACGAGACATTGCTGAAACGCGTAGCGACATCCACCCCAGGCGAATCCGATGCCGACAGGTCGCGACGGATCATTACCGCACGCCACTTGATGGTGTTGGCGGGCAATCCCGATAGAGCGGTCGAAAAGTTCGAAGGGATGACCGACAAAGAACAAGAATATCTGCGTCATCAACTGCTCGGGTTATGGACGATGGTCGACCCCGATGGGCATCCGGTACAAAGCCGACGCTTTAGTTCCGCGCTACCGCAATTGCGTGAAGCCACCAAGTACTTGGCCGCCGCCACCGATACGCTCGAAGTTCGTTCGTTGGCGTTTTGCACCGAGATCCTTGCCTATGGCCAAATCAAGCCATTCACCAACAACCGCTTCCAAGCGGGCCAACAAGTCATTTTGTATTGCGAAGTTGAAAACTTTATTGCCCGTAAAATCGACAGCGGTTTTCAAACGCATCTGCAAGGCAGCTACGACATTCTCGATGCCGACAATCAAAAAGTCGCCAGCCAATTACTGCCTGCCGATCAACAGACCTCCAGCAATTACCTGCGAGATTATTTCATCGCCTACCAGATGCATCTGCCGCAACAATTGCCTGCAGGAAACTATCGCTTGCAGCTAACGATGGAAGACGTCGAAGGCAAGAAGTACGGCCAAACGAGCATCCCGTTTGAGATCAATAAATAGCGGATCGTGACACTGCTTGTTGATTTAATCAAAACGCAAATCGCAGTGGTGAGCCGTGGGCCGTAAGGCACCGGGTAATACGCGGGAAAAGGCCGCTCAGGCACAAGCGGCTCATAATATCAACGAGCCGACATCGAAACCGAACGTTCGGAAGTGTTCTTAGAAGTGCCGGATGGCACGGCAGTATGTAGCCTGGGGCGTGAGCCCTGCTGATTACCCAATTTTTAATGTTCAGCTGAGACGGGCGGTCCGAAGGATCGCCATGCCAACGCGAAGTCCATCATTCGGCGAGTTCCGCGCCAAATCGTTTCCATCCCCGGTGGCCCATCATGTTTGCGTCGATTGTAGCCACCTAACTGAGCAAGCATCGGGATGAACTGCGAGAGTTCTGGGGCTGATTTGGGTGGTTCGGTTTCCTCAACGATTTTCCATACCGACTTCCACTCCGCTTCGCTGAACACGACATCACTGGGCAACTCAGGGCATTCTCGTCCAAGGAACGTGACAAACAGGATCCGCCACGCGACCACTTTGTAAAACATCAACGCGCGAATCAATCTGCTTTTCGTTTCCAGCATGATGTCCTCGACGCGGCAGCCCGATTTGTAGACTCTGAAAAACATTTCCACTGGCCACCGCGCAACGTAGTAATCCACGATTCGCAGAACATCCTGGTAGTCGTCAATCGGAAGTGAACTCAACAGCAGCCAGTTCAGATCGGTTCCGTCGCCCGGACCGCCGACCTCTTGCACAAGTACCACGCTGAGCGTCACTTCGGGAAGAGCCGATCTTGCATGGGGAGGTTTTACTTTTGTGCGAATCGCCCGGATTTCCAGAGTGGCTGTTCGGGCGGCGCGCTTCGCGGTGGCCGGTAGTTCGATCTGCCGCGTCGTGACGAGGTTAGAGTTTTCGACTTCCTCGCGCATCTTCTTGTAGGTATTGCCGCCCGCTTGTTCGTCTTTTTCAGGCAAGCTGCGGACTTGTTTGCTACGGATGACGAAGTCCGCAGGGCATTCGTGTTTTTCAGCTTCGACGAAGATGTCATAGATGTCACCTTCGCGGTCAGCCAACGAAACAATTTGCGTCTGGGGGCACTGGGATGCCAACTGGCAGCAACGCCGATAGCCTTGGAGCCATCGAAAACTTTCCTTGTCTTCGATGGGATCTGTCTTTCGCTCTGCTGCATTGCCCAAGCTCTCTTCGCTACGATCAAAGAAGTCGACATCGAGCACTCCCAGGCATAATTTTTCAGGGGTAAAGACAACGGAGCTATGGTCGTAGAGCCCTCTCCTTTCTGCTTGATTGAGGCAACGCACATCGTCGGGGGCGTGATTGCCAAAGTCCAATTCGGTCGTGTCTTGGGCCACGCAGACAACCTTCTGAAACTTGATTCGCTGAATTGTCGCTCGCCGGTGAGCGCTGAGAATCTCGTCGCTATCGACCTGCGAGTTTTGCAGGAACCGATAGGCTCCTTTGGCATCCTTCCATTTGTCGCAGGCTGCGTTGATACTCTCTTGAGGGTTGGCGAAGAGTGCCTTGAGAATCGCTTTGGATCGATCGTTTCGGCTTTTGTGCCCGAAGTCGATTGTGTTAAATTCTTGTTCAATGGTGGTCGGAATCGCATTCATCAATTGATCTCCTATCGCGTTAAAATAGGAAATAAATGGCGCAAATCGCGTGCCAAAACAGAGCTGATGTTGGAGAAGATTAAAAAACTATTGGGTAATCAGCAGGGCGTGAGCCCCAGGTTTATCGGCACGAAACGTCACCAAAGCCCCGGAGGGGCGGCAGCGATCGACAGTTTCGTTTTCTGTCGCCCCTCCGGGGCTTTGTGCTGCATTCTCTCCGTTTTCCTGGGGCTCACGCCCAATGGCACTCACTTTGCGATAATTTTGGTTTTGTGTTCGGATCAGCCTAGTGCTCCATTTGCAAATCTGCCAGCAGTGATGTCTCCTTCATTGAGAGATACCGATGCTTGTTGCAAGTAAAAAAACCCTGATTTCCCGGTCCGAACTCACTACGGCGATTCGTTCGCTCAACGGGTTCTTCAGCGACGGGCTGATTGACGCTATCCAGCCAACTGGGCCGGCAACCGTCTACACCACCTCCGTGACGCTCTGGATGATGGTGATGCAGCGGTTAGCTAGCGGATCAACCCTCTGTGGGATCGTGAAGGACTTCATTGCCAATCGGCCAGCCTTCTGTCCAGAGAATCGAAGGCTCAGTGAGGGAACCTTGTCGCAGTCCTCCGGCGCCTACGCTGGAGCACGCAATCGAATCGATCTGGAAACGGTCCACTATTTCTATCAGCAGGTTCTCGACTCTTTCACTGAGAGACCCGGACCATTGCAGTTCCGTCCCCGGCAGACCTTCCTACTCGACGGCACCACGATCACGCTTTCACCGACCGACGAGCTGCGAAAAGCATATCCGCCGGCCAGCAACCAACACGGCGAAACCGTCTGGCCGATCATGTTATTCTTCGTCGCTCACGACCTACAAAACGGAACAGCCATGTTGCCCGAAGTGGGAAAAATGTACGGTGGCAAAGGTGACAGCGAAGCTTTGTTAGCCAAGCGTATTTTCAAACGACTTCCACGCGAGTCGATCGTGATGGCCGATGCCGGGCTGGGGATCTTTCAAGTGGCTTACCATTGTCTCCAAGAGAAGCATGACTTCCTTTTCCGATTAACCACACAACGCTTCGAATCACTAATCAAGAAAGCTGAATTGGTCGAAAAACGCTGGAAAAAGCGAGTTTGGAAGCTTCAATGGGAGCCTACGGCGAAGGATCGCAAAGGTTGTCCTGGAATCAAAAAAGGCGAAGTGCTGAACGTTTTGATTCATGAAATCGAGATTGGTGAGAACGGCGAAAAACTCTACTTGGTCACATCGCTGAGCGAAGATTCGGAGAGTTTGGCGGACCGTTACCGATGTCGCTACGACGTGGAGACGGACATCAAAGAAATCAAGGTGATGATGAACACCGAGAACATTCGGGCGCAAAGCGAAGACATGGTTTTAAAAGAGCTATACACATCGCTGATCGCCTACAATCTGTTGGTTCAGTTCCGTCGTCAGGCTGCCTCGCTTTCAGGCGTGGCTCCCCGCCGGTTGAGCTTCACCGAAGTGCTCAATACCTACAACAGTTTCCTGCGGATTGACTTGTCGATCCTGCCGACGGAGGAAGGCATCAAGCGATTCGAGCAAGCGTTGGCGATGGCCAGCACGTGCAAAATCCCGAATCGTCCCGGTCGCAGTTACAAACGAGCGGCCCACCCTCGCCGCCAAAAAACAACGAAGGAACAGAAGGCAGCTCGAAAGAAAAGCAACACGAAGATCAATGAAAACCCGCCAGAAACCTAAAGTGAGTGCCATTGGGCTCACGCCCCAGGCTAAATGCTAACGCCACTCCGTGGCTAAGGGAAAACACCAGGAAGCCCATCAAGGAAGTCAAGGACTTTCAATGCTTGCAAACTGACTTAGCTGAGCTGGCAGCGGATGGGTTGCGATGATCTGTACCCCTGTGCATCCCATGAATCCTTGCATCTCCAACAGCGACTCCGCTTCTCGCTTTATCGAATCGATGGCGTCTTCGGTCCAGGGACCGGCGTGAACAATGAATGTATCGTTGCGTTCGTCCTCGTGGCATGAAAAGATCTTCCCAACGCCACCGAGTGAGCTAAACGTGTCGTGACGATGAACGTACAAATCCGCGGATTCAAATGCAGCGACCGCTTGTTCGTAAGCTACATCAAGTGAAGCGTTTTCTGACAATTTAACGGTAGGGTAGTTCACGGTTTCACCCTTGCGAGCGCTTTGATGTTTTTTGCGAGTGGTTTGATGTCCGCGTATTTTGCTTCGTCGCCAAGCAATTCGAATTGATCACCGTAGCCCGCTTCGGTGACGGTTTCCTTCAGCCATGCGTCGTCATGGTTGGTCGCCAGCAACAAGCTCGAACCATCCGGGTGATGCTCAACGGCAGTATAGATATCCATGAAGTCCTCCATGTCGATCTCGTTGACGCGGTTCTCGTTCCAGGCAACTGGGTGAATCAGAGTTCCTTCACTGTGTCCTGGATGCTTGAATGGATCGAACTTCTTGTTGGGGTTTGGGTGAAATCCCGTGTACCAACTCGGCGCGAGTGTTTGACAAAACTCGGCAGCGCTGGCGGCCTCCTCAACGAATGATGCAACTTTCACTTCAATGCATTTGGGTTTCCCCATACAACTAACGAGTACCTTCGCCGTTTTCTCCGCCAATTGCGAGGCAAATCGAAAGTCTTCAATGTTGAAATACGACATGGTACTTGCCCAATCAGGGGTTCGCATGCCATTGCTACAGCTGATTCTTCCATTGCGAGTATCCGTAAATTTATTAAGAAAATTGCACTCGGTCGACGTGATGTTGAAGTTATCTTCCACCGCCCATAGTTTTGATACTCCACCAAACATGCACTTCAGCATTTCAAATAAATCGGCATGTCGATTCCTGGGGTGCGGGTTAATACCTAATCTATATCCGATATACCTCCTCTCGTGGATCGATTCGAGCGGCAATTGAAAGTGAAATTCGCCGTGCCGTGGCCAGAGAATTGTTACGGAGACTTCAAGTTTTTCTGGATGGCTTTGCACCAACGGAAGCAACGAAGCGAAGTTTTTCAGTGAAAAAGGAAGCTGTAAATCTCGGTCAATTGGGATTCCCTTGTCACTCTTCCACACATCCGGCCAAACTGGCGTGCAAGGCGGGATCTCGACACGATAAATCGGAGAGGCATTACTCTTTGTAAAGCTGGCCTTTTTAAGTTTGTCCCGCTTGATGACATGTTCACGGATGGCCGCTTCTGCCGTTGAAAGCTCGACAGCCTCTAATCTGCCAAGACTATAATTCAAGAACGTAAACATAATTCAAACTTTCACGAGGTTCAAAAAAGCCGCCGGCCAATTGTTGCATACGGATGAACTGACTTCAAGCAACTATCTACGCTACGACTTCATCGCCTACCGATGCAGTTGGCACCCGGAAGCAATCGTTTGCAACTGCCGATGAAAGACGTCGAAGGCAAGAAGTGCGGCCAAGCGAGCATCCAGTTTGAGATCAATAAATTGCGGATTGCGACACCGAAACCGAACGTTTGGAAGTGTTTTTAGAAGTGCCGGATGGCACGGCAGCACGTAGCCTGGGGCGTGAGCCGCAGGTTTATCGGCACGAAACGTCACCAAAGCCCCGGAAGGGGCGGCAGCGATCAACGGTTTCGTTTTCTGTCGCCCCTCCGGGGCTTTGTGCTGCATTTTCTTCGTTTTCCTGGGGCTCACGCCCCAGGCTAGATGCTGTCGCCACTGGCGTGGCTAAGAACCACTTTGATGTTGCGCAAGCTCTGCTTCAATTTTTAGTCGCGATAGCGACGACAGAGGCGGATCCTGGTCGTTTACTCGCGTCCCAAGTCTCCACTCGTCGAATGCCCTAGTCGATGGCTTTGTTCTCGCGATTAAACCTGCGAAGATTTCGGAGAAAACGACTCTGACCCTACGCCGCCCTGGCGCAGGTGCAACGTGACACAGCTAGCGATTTATTGCTCGTGATCGAACTCTCGTAGGGCGTCGTCTGCTTTCGATTCTTAATCGTAATCTTACTCTTAATCCTAATCTTCTTGGGTTGGCTCCGGACCAGCGTGTATCCGCTGTCGGGATTAAGATTAAGAGTAGGATTAAGATTAAGATTTGCTTGTGGAAGCACTCGCGACGTCAATTATTCGCCTAAGTCGATCGTGTCCATCACTTGGTAGCTCGGACCTTGTTTCTCAAGAAAACTCGCGATCAATTCGACGGTGTCGACGTTCATCTCACCTAGTTTCTTCTCGGCGTGAGCTTTGACACGCTCGATTACATCGCCGCTGGCGCGGCGTGATCCTCCCTTCGTTCGGCCCAAGGTCAGATGAGGAACATAATCGCGAGGCTCCGGCTTGAAACCGATCTCGGCGAGTTCCTTTTCAAGTCTCGCGACGATTCGGCTGAGTGAATCGGTAGGGTCGTCGATGTGCACGCACAGCACCCGAGGACGGTCGAGATTCGGGAACGCCCCGGCGCCGGCGAAGTCGAGATCAAAGGGTTCGAAGTCTTTGGTGACATTGCGGATGATCTTGCAGACCTGTGGGACTTCGACATTGTCGACTTCGCCGAGAAATTTCAGCGTCAGATGCAGATTGTCTTTGGGAACCCAGCGAATGCCGTCGCCGGACTCCGACAACGCCTCAATCAGGCGGGCCGCGGTGCGTCCAACTTGGGGTGATAGCGGGATGGCAATGAAAGAGCGTATCGTTTGCATGAATCAAACCGCGATTGAAATCAATGTGGATGTAGAGGAGATAGGTATATGGGGATCTGATGCGTGAGTTTCGGATCGTTCGGCAAGTACAACGAAAGTCACGCACGACTTCCGCTGCGAACAGGTCGAGCATGAATCGGGTCGCACGATGGATTTGCAACTCACTACAATTGACTGCCTCAGACTCACCTTTATAGCGAATTATGATTTCATTTCAGCCACCTGCCTTTCAGCAACATCGATTGTTGCGAGGCGGCCATCTGCAAACCCTCGCGACGGTCACTCCGACCGGGCCGATCGGGCTGCCTACCCAAAAGCACACGATCACGTTGCCCGATGGCGATGCGGTCGTGCTGCACGAGACTTGTCCCGACCATTGGCCGGATGACGGTCTGTCGCTGTT
This sequence comes from Novipirellula methanifontis, assembly GCF_052161655.1. Lineage (GTDB taxonomy): Bacteria > Planctomycetota > Planctomycetia > Pirellulales > Pirellulaceae > Novipirellula. The sequence goes on along the minus strand of NZ_CP197418.1, from coordinate 8,737,079 downwards.
GCTCGTTCATGGATTGTCGGGATGCCACGCCGCTCCCTACATGATTCGTCTAGCAAAACGATTCCACAACCAAGGGGTACGTGTTTTTCGCATCGATATGCGAGGTTGTGGGGACGCGTTTGGGCTTGCCAAACAATTGACGCACGCAGGACGAAGCGATGATTTGATCGCCGCACTGGATTCGATTTTCGAGCTAGCTCCTCAAGGACGATTGGGAGTGATTGCCGTCTCGTTGGGCGGCAACCAGATTTTGCGTGCGATGGGACGGATCGGTGCGGGACTGGACCCGCACCCCCGTTGGTATGACAAACTCGAAAGGATTGCCGCAATTTGCCCACCCATCGATCTGGCACGTTGCAGCGAAAATATGCAGCGACGAATCCTTAGGCCATACAACTACTACTTCATCCGCCAACTGATGTCGCGAATCCCCCCCGGCGTCCGTGAACGTGCCGATTTCGCAGCGAGAGACGCCGCAACTCGGCCTCGCACGCTGCGGGAACTCGATGACCAATTCACGGCGCCGCTGAGTGGTTTTACGGACGCACTGGAATACTACGAGCAATCGTCCGCCGCCCATCACGTCGAATCGGTGCTCGTACCTTCGCTGTTGCTAGTGGCCGAAGATGATCCAGTTGTCCCCGTCGACTGTTTTGACGAGTCCAAACATCGCTGGAGCCCCGCGATCAAACGCATCGTCTCAAAGCATGGGGGGCACGTTGGATTCATCGACCGCAACCGCAATTGCTGGATGGACGACGTGCTCGCCAATTGGTTCGCAGGCGACGGTTGCTAGCGAGTCCGCGTTGGCAATAACAGAGTGGTTGCTATAGAGAGCCCCCAGCTTAGGAAAATCATAACCCGACGCGTCAGCGAGGGACTCCAAGCGGGTCGCATGATGTTACCGGAAGTCCCGTGCTCACGCTTCGGGTTACGATGGTGATGGCTCAGCAGCCCCTTTAATAACGCAGCCTTTTGAGCCGGACGCTCTCTTACGGCCCACATCACGAGAACAGCCGGATCCTTGGGGGTATAGGGCAAGCCCGACTCTATCGTGTCGTCCATTCCGGAGCGGGTTCGATTTCGGCCGCTGGTGGCGATCCCTGGTCTTTTCGCCCGCTGCCTTCGAGCCGGCTGATCAATTCGACAGTCATGTCATGGTCACAGGCGATTTGGCAACTCAAACGCACGCCGGACTCGGTGACTTCGCGAACTTTTAATGTTTCTTTTTCCGCTTCAGTAATATTCTTCGGTTCGCCTTCGACAAATTTTACTCGGCAGGTGGTACAGCGTGCGTTGCCACCACACGCGTGCAATTGGTCAGTTCCAGCGTCCTCGATCAGCGCATTTACGAGTCTTTTTCCAGCTTGGACATCGAATTCACCGATACCTTTAACCGTCAATTTGGGCATGAATTACTCCAACAGGGTTTGTGTAGGGAAGATCAAGCTCAACAGAGCCAACCTAACACTGTACCGAGAAAAAGAATCGAGCAAAGACACCGTGTTTTCAAAGCAGCGGGACGTTAGAATCTCGGGTTGGCCCAGCGCGGGACCCCCGCGTTGTGGACATCACGTGTAGCAAGATTGCTTCGTCGCGTGACGCAGGATGGTTTGCACCGGCAAGCATGATCGCAAGCATTCCCTCAACCACTGCACCTGACTCACTCACCCGTACAGCGTCGATACAATGGTAGCCCCTTGGTTCATCGAGATTCTCGCGACAATGGAAGGCAAGATATGGATTTGATGTCCGACGACGCGATCGCAGCGTTTGGACTTCTCGTCGGCGAAGCGGTAGAACGTTTGGTGAATGAGCACGATGAATCGTTTGACAAGCGTGCTGCGATGTTGACGGTCGACTCTCCCACGCTAAGCCGCGAGGGGAGCCAGCTGAAGTTTGAGTTCAAAGTCAAAGGAAATCGCCAGCCCACCGCGGCGACAGCAATCGATATCTCCGCTGAAGTGGATGAGGATGACGAGGATTTCGACCATTCTCCCGATAGCACTTCACTCAAAGCGGTGGGAACGTGCGAATGCCCCCAATTCAAAACGCACGAACAATGTTCTCACACGCTGTCGATCGCGTGGTGGTTGCAGGAACAACTTGCACGTCGCAGCATTGGTGAGGTGCTGAACTTTTTGGGCGAATTGGAAGTCGATTCGGTCAGTGTCGGACGCGATCTGGTCGACAACATCCTGTCCCTCGCCGAGGAATCGTGCCGTCCGGCCGAAGTGGATGAAGAGGGGACGCGGCTGCAATGGCGAATCGGTTTTTCCCGCTCTCGCTACTACGCTCCTCTGTCAATCACCCCCTACGAACAGAAGCCTCGTAAGAACAAAAAAGGCTGGACCAAAGGCAAAGAAATCCGCGGTTTCGAGCTGCTGAAGCGTGACTTCACCTCGTTTCCAATCGACGGAAAAATTGCCGCATTGGTGGCGTCGCGAAGCTATAGCTTTGACGAGGATCACTACGCCGAGTTTCAAGCACTGCAATCACTTGTCGGTCACCCCAATGTCGGTTGGGCGGATGGAGACACGAAGGACGTGGATGTCTTTTCGGCCGAATTGAGTTTGACGCTCGAACCGGTCGAGCGTGAATCGGATGACGAAGAAGAACCGCACGAGGACAACCACGATACCACCGTTTCGGCGACCCATTTTCGCCCGATGCTGCACGTCTCGGGGCTCAGCATCGACATCAAACAGTGCGATGTAGTGATGGGGCATAGCAGTCCCGTCGATCCGCTAGTGATTTTGGCTGATCGCAAACACCACCGCTTGATCGTTTGCACGCTGCGTGACTCGCGGGCCACGCGAGTGATCCAGTATTTGCTCAAGAGCGAGTTACAAGATGCGGTATTGGATGCGGAATCTGCCGCTCGGCTGGCGGTGGGCTGTGCGACGGTCGACTCGCTGGTTCGCGTCGACCTGCCTCCCCAACTTGCCGGTCCGATCGTCCCGATCACGGGCGAATTGGTCTTTGAATTACGGCCACGTCCCGGAGCCGGACTGTTCATTTCGCTCGCCGTTCACGACGATCGCTTTCGCGAGGTATTGGTGCCTGGGTCTTCGCCCAACATCGTGCCTTGTTTAACCGACAAAGGTCCCGTGCGGCTCGAACGTGACTCGGACGACGAAAAACAGCGAGCCGACAATGTGGTCGAGCGTTTCGAGTTCAATAAACTGACAGCCGATGCGACCTATCGCTGGGTTGCCGAAACCGACGAAGCCGCACTCGATTTATTAGGACGATTGTACGAAGGCGGCGCGGATGCTCCGCGGATCATTTGGCCCGAGGGGCAGACGATTCGCGTGCGAGGCGAACTGACACCGTCGGCGCTCCGCGTGCAAATCGATGACAAACGCGATTGGTTTGGTTTGACCGGTTCGGTGACTATTGATGGACACGACGTTTCGTTGGCCGATTTGTTAGCCGCCGTTCGCGAAGATCGTGCGTTGGTGCGTGTCGGCGACCGCGAGTTTGCCAAAATTAGCGAATCGTTCCGCCGCCGATTGCAGCAGCTTGGCGATGTGGTGGTCAACGACCGCGATTCGATGAGGATCGCCGACGCCGCCATGCCGGTGGTGCAAGAATTGTTTAGCGACGATATCGTGCTCGAAGCGACCGCACGTTGGCACGAGTCGGTGAAACGACTCGAATCGCTTGCCGATTGGTCGCCTGAAAAACCAGCGGGACTCAACGCCGATCTCCGTGATTATCAATTGGATGGTTACCGCTGGCTCGCTCGATTGAGCAAATGGGGAGTCGGCGGCGTCTTGGCGGACGATATGGGTCTAGGAAAAACGGTTCAGACCCTTGGTGTGCTGCTAGACCGTGCTGCTTTGGGGCCTGCGCTAGTGATTGCCCCGACCAGCGTGGGCGACAACTGGGTGCGTGAAACCGAACGGTTTTCACCATCGTTGAAATCGCATCTGTACCGAGATTCGGACCGGCAACAATTGATTGACTCGGTTGGCCCTGGCGACCTGGTGATTGTGAGCTACCAGTTGGTCCAGCGTGACGCAAAGAAGTTTGCGACGCGTGATTGGAGCACGCTGGTCCTCGATGAAGCTCAGTTCATCAAGAACTCGCAAACCAAGACATCGCAAGCGATTCGCTTGATCAACGCGGATTGGCGAATCGGGCTGTCGGGTACCCCGCTGGAAAATCATCTTGGCGAATTGTGGAGTCTGTTCCGAACGTTGTCGCCAGGATTATTGGGATCTTGGGACCGTTTCCGAAACCGTTTTGCGGATCCAATCGAGCGCCACAAAGATGACAAACAACGTCAGTCCTTGGCACGTTTGGTCCGCCCCTTTATCCTGCGGCGGACGAAAGACAAAGTGCTCAAGGAATTGCCGGCGAGAACGGAAATCACGTTGCACGCAGAGCTAAGTAAAGCCGAGCGTAAACGCTATGAAGACGTGCGAATCGCAGCGTTGGCGGAACTGAGCGGCGAGTCGGTTGATGCTTCGCAAGCCGGACAGCAACGGATCCGTACGCTGGCGTGGCTGACCCGACTTCGACAGTTGGCCTGTCATCCTCGATTGGTTGACCCGACGTGGAAGAAAGGCTCTGCAAAGCTCGAGCTACTGATGAATCTTGTCGAGGAACTTCGCGAAGGGGAGCACCGAGCGTTGGTGTTTAGCCAATTCGTCAAACATCTTGGCGTGATTCGCGAAGCACTCGACGCCCAAGGGATTGAGTACCAATACCTTGATGGTGCAACTCCTGCGGCCGAGCGACAACGACGTGTTGATGCGTTCCAAAACGGCGAAGGCGAACTGTTCTTGATTTCACTCAAGGCCGGCGGAACCGGGTTGAATCTCACCGCAGCGGATTACGTGATCCACTTGGATCCATGGTGGAATCCTGCTGTGGAAGACCAAGCCACCGACCGTGCGCACCGTATCGGTCAACAAAAACCGGTGACTGTTTATCGACTGGTGGCCGAAGGAACGATCGAAGAGCAGATCCTGCAGCTGCACGCCGACAAGCGTGAATTGGTTGCCGGGGTTCTCGACGGAACTGATCGTGCCGCGCGAATGGATACCGATGAACTGATCAAGTTGATCCGCGAGGGAGCGAGGTAACTCGTTAACGAGCGAGCGGGAAATATGTGTCGCGTTTGGAGTAGGGCCGGTTCCTATCGGATGTCCTTGACTAGACCAAGCGGCTCGAGGGCTGTTGATTTAGTGAGCCGCTCGCGCGTGAGCGGCCGGGTCCCACGCATCACCCGGTGCCTTACGGCCCACGGCTCACCACTGCGATTTGCATTTCAATGTTTCGTCGTCCCTCTCTCGTTACGTTTCGCTTGTCGTCGACTGCTCTTCATCGCTCTGCATTGCCCAAATCAAATGCATCGCGATGCAGTACAGCAGAACAATGATCATCATCAACGCGCCACTCTGTTTGATGCTGTGCGCGGTGACGCCTAACAGAGAATCGTGCGGATATCGCTGGCGTGCCCAAACGAGATGAACGCCCATGGTCAGGATCATCATTCCGATCGCAGGCCAAGTCACCGAACGCGGCAATTGAAAATGGCGGGCCTGATCAAGGTCACGCGGTTGTCGCCAAATCCAGATAAAAAATCCCAACAGCATCGGTGGCAAAAACAGCAACGAGCTCAAGTGTTGCAGTACCGAATACCACGAAATTGAGCGATCGCTTAGCGAGAATGCCGTCGTTTTTAAAACCGGAAACTGCTGAACTCCCCACCGTCCGCCGTGAGTGAACGAGTCCCACAAAACATGGGTTCCGGCTCCGAACAAGACACACGCGAAGACCAAGATGATGGCGGGAATCGAAAAATCGATTGGTTTGTTCAACCACGGCCATAGCCGCTGCGACAATCGTCGCGGCAATAGATCCGTGAGCGGTCGTTTTAGCAGCGACTGATACAGGTAATAAAACGCAACACCGATCGGCAAACAGTGCGTCAACAGGCCGCTGATCGAGTGGGTTGCAAGATAATCAATCCAGTCGGGATAAAATGCGGCGATATCGGGAATCGCACAACCGATCGCCAGCGCGGAAAAAGGCAGTCGCCATCGACATAGCCAAGCGACCGGAATCGCTGCGGCAATATGAGTCACGGTGAACGGCATAGATCAGTTAACGGTACCTGGGACGAAGCAAAACGAAGCAGACGGCTTGAAAAGAGTTTCGTTGATTCACGCGAGATCGTGAAGCGGTCGAGCGTGACATGGCTACTTTTCGGCATCAAGCCGCCTGGAGAAACACTCGCTTCATGATAGCCTTAGCAAAATGACTCGCTCGACCCCCTTTCATCCCGTGATTCGCCGCCTCGCAGACGATTTTTCGATCGAGCGTGTTTTTTCGCATTTTGCCAGCCGGCCAGGGTGTCTGTGGTTCGATTCGGTTCCCAAATCCACCTCGCCCGTTGATGTTGATTTACCGCTGCCTCGCTACTCGTTTCTGATGTCGGATCCGATCGCCACGCTAATCGCCGATGTGGGGGACCCCGATCCCTGGCCTGTGCTAGAGCAGTGGTATCGTCATTTACCGACGACCAAGGTTGCTGATCTGCCACCGATGCAGGGGGGGATTGCGGGGTTGATTGGCTATGAAGCTGCCACCTGGCTCGAGCAAGTGGGGGTGTCGTGTCGCAACGATTTGCCGACGCCTGCAATGTCGCTAGGGCTGTACGACTGGACGATTGCGATGGACCACGGCAAGGGTTTGTCGTGGCTGATCTGTCAAGGCTTTTCCAGTGACGGTCGCACCGCATCAGACCCGCAGCAGAGACAGCGGGCGATGCATCGAGCCGATGAGATTGAAGAGCAAATCACGCTCGCGTTAAATGGGGCCTCTGGAATAGCAAGTCCGAGTCATTCACACGATCGATGCGACCGCAACCAAGTCACTAGTAATTTCACCAGTGATGCGTTCCGAGCTGCGGTTGCTGATGTGGTTCAGCGGATTTGCGGAGGGGACTCGTTCCAAGTCAATTTGGCTCAGCGTTTGTTGCACCCCGCCGTGCTTTCGTCCGCCGATTTGTACCGTCGGCTTCGCGTGGCAAATCCAGCTCCCTACAGCGTTTATTATCACGGTGACGAGTTCGAAGTGCTCAGCAGTTCTCCGGAATTGTTTTTGAAACTCGATGGCAGCACGGTGCAAACGCGGCCGATCAAAGGAACGGTGCCGCGAACCGGAGACGCCGCAGAAGACCAGCGTCTTGCCGAGTCGCTTCAACAGAGCATCAAAGATCGCGCTGAAAACATCATGATCGTCGACCTGATGCGAAACGACCTTTCGCGAGTCTGCAGCGACGAGAGCGTGCAAGTCCGCAAACTGTGCCAAGTCGAGCGGTATCAATTCGTTCAGCATTTGGTTTCAATTGTCGAGGGAACGCTGCGAGATGATTGCAGCGTGATTGACTTGCTAAAAGCATGTTTTCCCGGCGGCAGTATTACTGGAGCCCCCAAGATCGAAGCGATGCGAACCATTGCGGAACTAGAACCCGATCGTCGAGGTCCGTATTGTGGATCGATGGGGTACATCAGTTGTTCGGGGCATGCCGAATTCAACATCTTGATTCGCACGATCACCGCCGCGGGCGGCCAGTGGCAGATTCCAGTCGGCGGAGGAATCACGGCCCGCAGCAATCCGGAAAGCGAAGAAGCGGAGACGTGGACCAAAGCGGAAGGGATTTTGCGGGCATTACCGGGGCCGAATCAAAGTTAATTTGGTCGAGCTGGAAATTGTGGGAACCGGTTATTGCGAGACCGCAAGAACTTGTTAAAATTGGCCCGTTGATGTGGCGGAAACGACTGTTTTCCCACGAAACAGGCCCCTATAGCTCAGTTGGTAGAGCAACGGACTCTTAATCCGTTTGTCCAAGGTTCGAGCCCTTGTGGGGGTACTTCTAAAGTAGCTGCTGTTGTCACGAGAAGCCCGCATTTGCGGGCTTTTTTCGTTTCCGGGCACCAACGCTGGCGTGTCCGAGCGAGATAACAAGCAGGTCATGCCCGCTTAGTGATGGCAGAAAAGCCATAACAGATCGAGCAATCCGCCGATGCCGTCTACCGACGTCAGCATGGTCTCGGCCATCTTCGAGCCCTTTAGCTCCGACCGCTCGCATTTGGTGATGCAATCGAGCGTTTCGCCTCCGACAAAGACGCCACCACAATCGGCACATCTTGTTAATACGCCAAAGGGCATTTGAATGCACGCGAATTTTCGCGTTCGACATCGCGGACACTTGAGCGTGCCGAGTTGGTCGGATGTGAAGTCGCGAGGCGAGAATGACTGCAAATTCGCGAGGGCGTCCAACTCGCCCGGGTCGAGCCAGACACCATGGCAATCATCACACACATCAATGTCGACATCGCTCTCCACGACCAATCGCATCGGGGCTCGGCAGGACGGACACTCGGTCATTAAGACGATTCCAGCGGTGAGTTAGCAAAAAATGGAAATGAACGTAGCCGTCGAAATACATCTGGCTCTGGGAGGGGCGACAGCGATTGATCGGCGATTCAAGCATGATGTTCGTGCTGGAGGCCGATCTGTCGTCCCCTACTGGGACTGATCATTGCGCTGCCACACCGCGGATCTGTTTGTTTGTCGTTCCAGTGGACCTCCGCCGTATCTCGCTGCACTGAGAACAGCAGTATAGCTTGCTCGTTGACGGGTCGTGTTATGGCCAACGTCAACCACGCTACGCGAAACCAAGTCCCAATCAGCAAGACGACATTACCGATCGCGGGACAGCGAAGTGACATGGAATGCATTCTTTCGCAATTTTTTTCTCGCGTTCGAACTAAGTCTGCTGATCGCTCGGATCGAGAGAGGCGACTCACCTACAACCGCGCGTTTCCTGGTCAAAGCGAGGTGACGAGTGACGGTCGCGAGTTGTCATTTGTTCAGGTTGCGATGCCATTCACTCGCTCGCATTCGCCTTGTTCTGCATTCGTTTAGCCGTTTTTTCGCGGGGACACCCACATGTCCCGCGGATGTCTCGTGATGTCCCTTCGCCCATAGAAGTGTAAGGCCATCGAGACTGCTCCTTCGTCGAAGGTTTTACCGTTTCGCTTGCCGCGATGATTGTGGGCAACACTCGCACTGAAGGAGCATTCGAGGCATGGATTCGGAATGCGTTCTAGCGAAGTGGCCGTTTCCGGCCAATATCGATTTCTGTTCCAGGACGACTCGCTGAACCTGACCATCACACGTGACTTTGGGACGGACAATCAAGTACACGAGCAAGTAATGCAAGTGCGTCGTGATGGTGGCGGTGAGTCCTATTTTGATTTTGATTCGTACAGCTTTCACTACAGTTTGCTTTACGACGGGCAACCCGTTGGCGCGATGACGGCGACGCGGCCTCGTGATGGCGAGATTGATTGTGCCCATGTTTATTCTCCGCAAATCATGGCGAGGTATCACGACTGTCTTGTTTCAACATGCAAGTTCCGCATCAATCGAAACGGAGGATCATCAATGAAAACTCTGCGAACCATGGTACGCGAGTTTTGGCGTGATCAAGTCCATCTCGGTTCTCGTTTGAATCTAATCAACGCAGACAAAAAACTCGCCTCGTTCTATCGGCGAATCGGGTACCACGTGGTCGAAGGTTCGGACTTTATTCATCCAACTCTCGGAACCGACAGCATCGTGATGGTGATGTCAGCTGATCCACACCGAAAATCGTTCTGTACCGACATTTTTATCACCCTTGATGACATCTTGCCGATGGAAGAAGTTGTAACGACTTGTCGGGTCAGTCCAATGATCCATTCCTAGTTTGACCCCGGTGACACCGGTCGAAGCTACCCTCCACTTTCGTTTTCCTATTTTGGTATTTGTGCTCCAAGGATTTTTAAGATGACCGTGTATCGATGGACGAACTATGACCAATACAAATCCACAGTAACCTGTGTTCGTGAGTATTACGACGCGGTACATCGTTGCCATGAATTGGCGCTCCAGCAATTGGTGCCGCAGCAATGTGAATCGGCGCTCGACATTGCTTGCGGTCACGGTGAATCAACACAAATACTAGAACCGTTCGCCAATTCCATCGTCGGAGTCGACAGTTCCGAAGACTTAATCGACATTGCGAATTCACAAAACGAAGACCCTCGGACTCGTTACGTCTGTTCGACATTCGCCGACTTTGATGCACCCGACGAGTCCTTTGATTTGATCAGTGCTGCGTGGTATTGGAACCACGTCCACTCGGTCGAAGATCTCGAGGCTGCGGCCGTGAAAATTGCTTCGCTGTTGCCTTCTGGTGGAGCTGTTGCCTTCGTCGTTCCAGGTGACTCGTTCACATCACGTCGGATTCAACAGATTGCCCGCGAAGATTTTCAGTGGCATCAGGCGTGGACGCATGAAGAACGCGAATGGACCGAGGGCATTTTTTCCTATGACGAAACTTGGATTCGGACCAAAATCTGGCAACCGTTCTTTTTGATGAAATTCTTTCGCGAGTGGTTTGATCTGTCGACCTGGGACGTCAAGGGAACGCTTGTTCGCGAAGACCGGTTGTCTGGCTTGGTTGCAGAGCCACCCTTTGAAATTTTGTACGGGAAACGCCGATGATCCAGCCGCCTCACCCGACTCGAACGGAACTCGGAGCGAACCAATTGTCGTACGCCGCAGGATCGACGTCGCTCGAACCCTACGGATTCCGAGTTTTGGGGCAATCGGACAACCAACGTTTGTCCCAGTTGTTGGAATCGTTCCCCGAACTTGCCAGTTGGTTGCGGCCTGACTCATTGATCATCAGTGCGTATCCCGCTGCATTGGGATTGAACGGGTTTGCTCCCTTAGTGGACACGTATTTGCATCCCCCGACGTTTGTTCGTGCGATGCGCTTAGCGGCACTCGAGAATCGAACCGTCGTGATGGCAGCACAACCGTTGGCGGGCGCGGACTTGCTGCTACGCACTCTCCGCCAACAAAAGGAAATACCGAAGCGTTTGCTATGGGCCGCGGGTGGCTACTACTTTCCGTTGTCCTTGGAATGTTTTATTCGTGATTGTTTGGCGCAAGTCGGATGTGAGATCGAGTATCTGCACTGCTACGGCGTCGCCGAAATTGGTCATACCTGCTTCGCCGCGATGGATCGTTTCGAATCAGGACACCCTCGTTATCGCAAGGTCGCTTCGGAAGTCACGGCTTCGGTGCTGGGAACGAGCTGCCAACTCGCATTGCGTCATGACAATGGACGCGAAATCGTGACCGAGGATTTTGCCGACGAAATCAACGGAGAATGGTTGATCCAAAGCGGCCACGGACGGATGAGCCCCCAAGTGCGTGACCAACTTGAGTCCTGGTCATCGCAAGATTGGGGTCGCCGCACCGGTTACCTCGCGGAGGCGGAGTCCGTTGTTGTTTGTCAGTTACGAGAGTGGATCGACAACAACGATTCAGAGAATAGCGAAGTGACGAACAGCGAAGTGACGAACAGCAAAATGACGAACAGCAAAATGACGAACAGGGATACAGCGAGGGAGCAACGTTATTTCCGATTTTGGGAACAACATGGCGGTTCAATGCAATGCAAACCAAAATGGAATCAAGCACTTCGCAGAACCGCTACGCCACCGAGCAAGTCGAGTCATATATGGTATCGTCGTTTGCGGGTTTGACGATGCGCTGAAAGGTACTCAGTGCACCTGTGATCACTCGTCGCCGCGTGACCGACCGGAAACGCGATCCGACGACACGATGAAACAGGTGGGCGTAGTGAGTGGTCGTGGAGACGCGAGTGTAGGTGTCGTCCGATTCATCCGCATGTTCTTGAGCGAATTCACAGATCGGAAAATTAAACGTCGGCATCGTCTTTGTTGATTCTTGGAATCCAATCGATTTAAGCCGCCGGATATTCGTCGCACTTGCACCGAAGGACACCATGCGGAAATCATCTGACATGGGATCGACGGATAGCATTGCAATCTGACAGAAAACGGCGTAGCTAAGACTGTCGGTCACTTTGTACCACGCTGAACCACTGCCCTCCTTGAACTCGACGGCCGAATCGAGCACCAAGTTCTGACTTTCATCCAAAATGTCATCGGGGCCGATATCCATGAACGAAATTTCTCCATCACGAAGACGCTCGTAGGCTGAATCGGTCACTGGCAGTACGACACTTGCCCCGTTGCGTTTTCCGTCGGCCGCAGCAAGCAGAATCGTTTGCGGATGCCTTCGCCAAAGCGACAGGTAGCGTTCTTCGTAGCTAAAGTACTGTTCGTTCAGTTTTTCGTTGGCAGCATCAAACAAGGCGTCATCTTCACACGGGTCTCCGCCATCAAGATGCATCCGCCAACTCTCTCGCATTCGTTGAATCACGCTGCACGCGTCTTCTTCGTTTTCACAAAATGCTTCGTCACCAGGAACCGTTTTGCTCTGGATGAACTGTGATAAAGACCAAGGCCAAGCGTCGAATTGGTCATCGTTTTGCGAAACGTCGCTAATCACTTCCTCATAAGGAAGTGACAGAGCTTCAGCGATTCGGCGGAGCATTTTTACGGACAAACGTTGCTTTCCGGCTTCGGCAAATTGCAACGTGCGGACCGCAACGCCCGCTTGAACTGCAAGTTGGAGTTGTGAGAGCCCAAGCTCTTTTCGCGTTTGACTGATTTTGATGCTGCCTTTGGGCATTTCACGGTACTCGCAGGTGAGCGGATTTAACTGGAATTAACGACCGATCCGGCCAACTTGCGCATCGATTGCGCACGACAAACTGAATCTTATTGTAGTCTGCAGCGTTCGGCGAGTCGGAGACTTGAGGCGGGTCGTGTATGACCGACCATTGGGGCATCGCCTCAAGTCGCGGCTTACCCTATTTGACAGCACCCCTTATGGCATTGCAAATCACGTTAATCAAGTTGCTTTTGCTAGGTTTAGTCGTTGATGACGCCTTTAAGGACTCTTCTTAAACACCATTAACGATTTTTCGTCCCACGTGTGGCGGTCGTGTTTCTCCAGTTTACCGACCCGGAATAAGTACCCAAATGGAAAATTCTTCATTGGGAAATTGAGCCCCGGAATAGGTGGTACAACGGGTAGTGTCGTCTCGCTACCTACGCCTGGACCCCCATTTATCGCATGCCACTTACCGGCCCTAGTGCTTGACGATGCGTTTCCTGCAGGAAAGCAGGGGACTATCGGTATCCCAGGCAAACATCCCAAAAGAAACGCAGTCCAGAGTTACTGAAACTCTGAATACGCAATGCATGCGGCGGGGACAGTTGGGACGCGTCACCAGGATTTCCCCCTTTAGACACGTTGCTTTTGAAATCATAAGTCATGGAGGCCAAGATGATCGAGGCTCAATCCCCAATGCAACAGGCGTTCGTGTGGCTGGCGACTGCCGAGTGGGGCGACGCAGCTTGTCGAATGTGGTGTCAATCGACTAGTGCAGGGAGCATTGACGAACGATCCCTTCGTCATCGTGTCGAATCGCTTGCAATCCTGTTGGACATTTTGCCACGCCGTTATCGGTCGGAAATTGAGTCGATCGTCCAGATGTGGTGTAAGCATTTTCCTGCTGCCCCATCCGTCAGCATCGACGAGTTGCGAGAGGTAACTCGGCGATGGCTGCGTTTGCGGAAACGGAAACCGGCAAAGGTGCCCAACTATTTCGCCGCTGCCGTGTCGATTGCTCAACCCGGCGGCCAGACAATTCCCGAACAATTCAAAGTGCCGTCCTCTTCGGTCACCCACCTTCCCACCGGTTCCGAGCATCAATGTGTCTATGGATTGCAGACTTGGTTCGAGCAGTTGCACCGAAAGCAATGCTGGACCCACATCCCTTCGGTGGTGCCAGGCGATAAACCCGTCCCAATCCACGAGATGTTCGTCGAACTGTTTCTGCAAACGGATCTAGGGTACGAAGAAGATCCCCGCACGGCAGTCACTCGCACACTCCAACGCTGCGTTATTGTGGGTGCCCCGGGAAGCGGAAAGTCTACATTGGTTCAGTGGTTGGCTCACACCATTGCCGAATCAGGCATCGGTGACTTCGATGTCCCCGTCGTCATCAAGTTGAAGGACTATGCTCAGGCACTGGCCAAGCAACCCGATCTTTCGCCGCTTGAGTTTTTCTTTACATCACTAGGGCGTCAGGACCTCGATCCGTCTGCCGCTTCGGCGTGGCTTCGGCATGTATCGCGTGACCAGAACCGAGTGCTTTTGATGTGTGACGGATGGGACGAGGTCCCCGCAGCACAACGTGCGAATCTACGCGAGCAATTGGAACGTGAATCTGATGTCTTTGTCACGCTGATCACGTCGCGGCCGGCGGGACTACCACAGTCGTTACGTGTTCGAGAGGACGTCGATTTCTACCGCATCGGCGAGCTGAAAAATCGCTCAATGGTTCAACTGACAAAAAACATCTTTGCCAGCCGACTCTCCCAAACGCATCAACGCGTGCCGGATGCAACACAAGCCGTTGCTCGAATCCAATCATCGGCCGAGCTTCGGACGCTTGCGAAAACTCCTCTGTTTCTCGGGCAAATCGTTCACGTTTTTGCGGATGCAGCATCTAGCAATACTATCCCCTTAGCAACGGGTGTGATCGCACAGCTTGTCGCCTGGATGCGAAAATACCCTCAGTTTTCGGGCGACCACGCCAACGAAATCAAGCTGCAGCATTTACAAGCTCTGAGCCTATTTTCACACAAACAAGTATTTGAGCATCAGCGTGAGCATGCCTTGTTTCACGAAATCGACGTGCAACAGGCTACTGCGACTATTGGTGTATCGGAGTCAGCGATATTTTCGAGCCGGCTGCTGAATCGAGGCAACGCCATGATCGACGAATACCAATTTTCAGACCAAGCGTTTCAAAGTTATTTTGCGGCGCTGCGTGTTGCTGAGCTGGATGACGTTTCGTTGCAGAACGCCTTGTTTGATCAAGCGATTCAATCACAGAATCGATCACAGATATTAAACCACGCAGCCGTTCTAAGTGAGCCATTTCGTAATGTCTGTCTAGAACGAACAAAACATTGGTTGCGCAGTGGCGATGCGTTTCACCAGATCCTGCTGCGATTGGCGAAGCTCGCGATAGTGTCCCGCCACGCTCAACGAAGTGCTAATCCAAACGACTCGCTGTCGGATTGGTCGAGCATGATCGAGTTGATCCGTAACAAGCTTTGGCATTCGACCGAAGAGAGTTGCAATCCGAATGCGACGCGGATGTACGTCGAAACATTGGCTGAGTTGGATCCTGCGTTTTTGATTTGGAAGACAACATCCAACCACAATTTAGACGAATTTGTCCTGCAGCTCATTCGTCGATACGTACCCCATGACGCCTGCTGCAACCTGGATTCGGCAACACCGACAGACTCTCAATCTCCGTCGCACGAGGGTAATGGAAGTGCGACGAAGCAGCATGGTGACGCCCCTCTCCGTCCGATCCAGCGTGATGGGGTGCTGCGTCAATTGGCTGCGTTTCCTGCAAATTATCCGGTTGTGAAGCACGGCATCGAAACGCTGGCGGGACAGCCAGTCTGCGACGGTGCAAACGTGTTGATGGAAATTGCCAGCGTTGGAGAATTGCACGATGACCTGCGTGCAAAAGCGATCGAAATCTCGCTCCAATCGGCAGATCGCTCACTTGTCGATTTTCTGGTAGACGAAATCCAACTCGAGCAAGGTTCACGTACGCAATCGGCACTGTTGCGTCTCGCTATCGAACGTGAGATTGCACTGGATTTGAACTGGCTTGAACGACAAATAATCAAAGATGCATCGCAGGAGCTGCGGTCATTGCGATTGCACGCGTATTTTAGTTCGATGGTGATGCGATCGCCTGAGCAACGTCAACAAATGAGTCGATTCCTCAACGACTTGACTCTATCGGCTCTGCAAAGTGATCATAACCATCTTCGAGGGCTGCTCGCCGAATATTTTCGACCGGATTGGGAACGGGAGTTTGCTCTGTGGTTCGATTACCGTGTCGCCACTGCGGTAATGAACCGAGTGGTCCGATTCACGAAGACGCCTGAATTGCATGACATTGATAGTGTCTTGTTCGCCGCACGGATTCTTGTGGCTGTGCCTGGCGAGGGCAAGCGAGTGCATTTGAATAAGGTTCTCGACGCGGCGTTAGGCTTGGTTTCGCCACGATCCTCGCGTCATGCGTCCGACGACGCTTTGATGAAAGGGGAACGATTTGCCACATCGATTGCGAAATGTTTGGTCGAAGTGGCCCCTGGAATCTTGCTTCGTTACGAGCCCTCGTGTCGTCCCGTTCAAAACGCACTGCAAGACGCCGCCCTTGCAAAGGGATGGCTGATATTCAAAGATCGCATCCTTGATAAGGATGGCATCGAAATCGCGGTCCGGTCTGATGTTTTACCGTCGCTGAATTGCTGTGCCGCAGCGGATGCGGATGTGATTGACGAGATCGTGCAGGACCTGCCTCCGAGACAACGCGACGATTTTCTGAGCTATTGGCATATGGTTTCCGAAGGTGATGCCGACTATGCACTTACCGAGCGAGAGCAGGTGCACGAAGCCATTTGTACCCTGATGGCATCGGATCTGAATACCGACTTAAGCGAGCGTCTGTGGTCCTGTTACCAGGAGGGGAAACCGCCGAGTTTTGCCAGTTGGAAAAAGAACCTCGCTCGCGTGGTCCAACGCTACGAGGACCGCCCGGAGCTGCTAGCACATTTACAACAGCTTGGCCTTGGGATCCATAAGCGAAAACCACGCTAAGCAGGTAGGCAAGAGACTATCTGTACGTTGGCCGTTTTGGCGCTAGCCACGGTTCCCATGATCAACCATGGCTGACACCCAAACGGCTATTGGGAATTTCCCAATCATTCCTGTCTACCTGGTAAAGTCACGGAAAGGTGCTCTGGATCAACACGTGGATTTTTCCTTCGTTGTCACTTGGGTCGATATCAAACATTTTTAAAAACAATCGACCTGTTTTTTTGTTGATGAAATCGAGTTGCTTCACTACCGCAAACGGTTTTTCAGAATCCAATTCTGCGGGTGACGTCGCGATCACGCCGACCAGGGTACCGAGTTTGATGTCGTTGGTTTTGGGTTTGATTTCGTTGGGGATTTCCACTCCTCGGGCGTCGGTTTCGACGACGACTTTCCAGGTCCCTTTGACTTCCATGTGGACCGGCATCCCTTGAGCCAAGGTGACCCCGGAATCTTGCCAACCACGGTTTGCCACGACTTCGGTTAGTTTGCGATCTTGCACCGATTGGGCCGCGATCATCCGGCTGACGCCTTCCTCGGCTGGTTGGTATTTCGGAACCAGTCGCACAATCGCTTCGTAAACTTGGCGGGCTTCGGCGGTCTGCTTTTTCTTCTCATAATCATTGGCAAGCTTTTCCGCCTTGGTAATGAACTCTTTGTGCAAGCCCAACAATTCTGGGTCCGAAGGTAACGTGGGCGAGTTCTCAGCAGCCTCTTTGCGTTGCTGCTGTAAACGCTTCTGGTACTCTTGTTGCTGTTTCATTGCACGCCGCATTTCGGCGGTTTGTGCCAATCCGACGTTGGCTGCGAAGAGTCCTCCGAGGGTCAACACCAAGGACATAACAATCAGCTTGCGAGAGAAGAGCAGCATGAGAACGAGACTCGTACGAGGAAATACAGGTTTTCGGTTTCCCAGTGTACTCGACACGAATGCATGCGTCTTCATTTTGCGGATCCATCCTCGATCAACCTTTCTCCGACCAGTTCGCTAACGCCTCTGCAAAAACGTCGTATTGGCTTTGCTTGAAAAGCACGAAGCGAACCAGTGAGATCCCTGATGACGATTGGAGAAACGATCCTACGGTGTCGATTGCAATTCCTGCGGCGTCGACGTTATCTTAATTGTAACGCACTGCGAATCTTGGAGGTGACGATCGGATCTCGCTCGTCAGCCAACCGTGATCGTAGCTTCTGTTTCATAGCGGAATCGTTCATCGTGGCGATCACTGAAATCGTTCGCAAGCGTACTTCGCGATTGTCGTCGTTTAATAAGAGCGTCAACCAAGGCCGCGGGTCGTCGATATCGGATCGCGAAATTGTGTCCACCAATTCAAGACGCGAGCCAACATCCGCCGCGACAATATGGGTCGCGATTTGGAGTTGGCGTTGCGAAAAACCTCGACGAATCAATTCGTTCCTGGCTTTGTCACGCAGCAGCGCTTCGTCGCTGCCGAGCCAGTAGATGACCGACTCGGTGGCGTAGGTTTCCAGCGGCGACTGCGTTAAAAAACTTGTCGGCATCACCTCGGTCGCCGCCGCAACGGGTCGGCGTCCTGATCCTGACGAGGCAATTGATTGCGACTGTTCCGTAGCGGTATGAACGTCCTTCAATACGATTGGTTCGTTCGGCGACACGGGTTTCAGTAAGGTGGCAGACGAGCGATAAACCGATGCTGAGGGTTCGCCACGGCTGGAATCGGACGCCGGCGCATTCGCCGAATTGGCAGCAGCGTTTGTGGCATCGCGAGATTCGCTCGACCTGGATTCACTCGCACCCGGTCCTCCGGATGAGATGATTGCCGGCTTAGCAAGCGGCCAATCGGTCCAAGTATCCATCGCGTCTGTATCCGCGACCGGCAGCGGTTTAGTGCGGACCGCCAAGCGAACCGGTTGTCCCGGAACCAGCGGATCGTTGTCAATCACGCCAGGCACCGCACCCTCGGTAAGAGACATTTTTGACAACGTGGTAGTGGCCAAGTTGTAAAGTGATTTGGATTCGAGGTCGTCTTTTTGAACCGATTCCATGATCGTTTGCTGCAGCAGTCCCGTGGTCCAGCCAGTGCGGGCATCGGGAAGCGTAGCGGCGATCGAATCCATCGCGGTCACCATGGCATGGTGATGTTGACGAGCGGTATTCCAATCGAGCGCGGTCCACGAATTCTGTGACTCGCGTAGCAATTCGTATGCGGTACGTGCAACTTCGGCGGAATCGTCGTTCAATGAACGGACCATCAAACCGGTCGCAGGCATACCGAGTTCCGAGATTTGAACCAGCCGTTGCTGTTTTTCTGCGACTCCCAGATCGTCAAAACCTCGCATCAAATGCGAAATGATCCACTGCTTGCTGTATCGGCCAAGCGCCAACGTTCCGCCGAACAGGACCGCCACGATCAAAAAGAGCTTTAGCGCCGCCTTGAACGCGTGCCCGCCAGAGCCCGATTTTCCCGATCGCTTCACGGATCCATTGAGATGAAGTGCAAAGGGATTGGGGAGATCGTTTGGGTCGCCGGATTGCATGTCAAAATCACCAGAATCAAGGAGGCTGCGGGGCCCCGATTGTCGTGACAGACGGCTTCTCGAAGCAAGGTCATTTCGGCGACGAGCGAACGAGTCCCTGATCCACTAATTTCTTGTATTCGTCGCGCAAAACGCTTTGATACGCTGCGGCGTCACGGTCGTGCTGCTCCTTCATCCGCTGCGGAATATCAACCCCGCTCGCGATATCGCTCACAATCGCCCCGAGCGATGGAAGCGATTGCGGCGTCACCCCGGGTTGGATCCAGACAATTCGAGCCGCAGAGTCGACGAGCAATAGCGTGCCAGGAGCGATCGCAAGCTTGCTAGCTAACTCGTTTTTCGGATCCCAAATCAGCGGCAGCGTGATGGATTCCCGCAGCAACTGTTTGACTTCATCACGAAGCGAGATTGCGTCATGAAGCAACAGCACGACTCGAGTCTTGTCCGCCAATGTTGCTGGCAGCTGTTGGCTCCACTGCTGCAGCACCACTGCTGAATTGAAAGCATTTACATCGTCGGCAAAACAGACCATTGCCGTCACGGCGGGTTTCGCTTCGGACCGGTTCGCTGAAAATTGAAACGACTTTCGATCCGAAGTGGTTAGGTCGACGCTATCAATCCGTGTTCCCAGGATCGCCGGGGGCGGCGAAGGAGGCAGCGGCACAAACTGGCCGACAAATTTTGGGTTTTCCGGCAACGAGTCGGCTTTCGGAGTCGTCGTTGGCACATCAAACGTCGCTCCGCGCAGCTCCAGCGTCAAACGGATCAAGGGTGCCGCCGGATCTATATTGGCCGGATCCGCACTGGCCGATGCAGGGATCGATGGCAAATCGACTTGGCGGATCAATCCGCTGTGGATATCAACCCAAAAAACGTACTGCTGCTCTCCCGCTTGTACTTGGATTTCTTGACATTGCGTTTGCTCGATCGTTTGTTGCTGGCCAAAGGCAAACTTGTGCTCATCAAGAAACAGCTGTTTCATTGGCTCTTCCGCGAATAACCACTCCAACTGAGGCGGCGGCCCCGCCAATCCAGCGGCGACTTGTTCGACCAGAATCGGATCGGTCAGCAGTTGTTTTAATTCAGGTCGGCGGCCAATCGGTGGCGCTCGTAAAACCTGCGAATCATAATTGCGAGTCGAAGGATCGACGATCCACGCCGTTAAGCCTTCGGAATCCGACCACAGCCGCGTGTCGTATGCTTGCAAATAGACCGTGTCGTGGTTCGTCCAAACGCTCAGCGGGGCGACCTTGGTTTCGGATTGTGCGTTGCTTGTCTGCGGAACCGTCAGCCGGACGAGCCCTTCGTCGCGGTAGGAACCGGCAGCGTGATAGCGAGAGAAGATTGCTTGCAAATAATCCCGCGGATTCATTTGGCGGAACGCGACCGTACGAACCGAGCCGGTGGATATGTCATCCGACGGGGCGGTCACGACATCGTCCGCCGAATCACATCCCGCGATCAAACCAGCGAACAGCGATCCGCCGAGAAGCGACAGACAAAGAAGAATTCGCTTCATTGGGATCCTCTATTTGCGAGCAGAAATTCGCAAGACAACAGCAAGGGTAAACGGTCCATCTCGTTAGATTACGAAAACGGGCCGGTTGGTCACAATCGCAGCTGCGGCAGTGAAATCGCCGACTTCATTCCCTTGCCTTCGTTGGGTGCTGGCGAGCGACGTCGTTTTCAAGAGAATAGATGTCTATCTATCGGCGGAAACGTCGTTGTTGATCAATTTTGAGCGATAATCCGCTCGCCCATCGCACTCCCCGCTGGCAGAGAACGCTGCATTGAACCAATCTACCAACTCCGCTCAGGTCGCTGAAAAAATCGTTGCTAACGAAGTTTGGCAATACGAAACGGCCTTTAGCCAACGCATCGGAAATGTCGCCAACGCGACTCGCGAGGCACTGAGAGCCCCTGCCGATTTCCCGCCGGTGACCGCCGCTATCGCGCCGGGCGACCGAATCGCGTTGGCGGTGGACCCCAACGTGCCTGATGTTTGCGAAGTCATTCGTGGCGTGCTGTTGGAGATCGAACTAGCCGATGTCGAAACGATTGATATCGTGCTGTGGGACGAAACTGACGATGAACTTTTACAGCAATTGCAAAGCGAATTCGAAACGATTGCACATGTCATTCGTCATGACTCGCAAAAACGCGACTTGCTGCGTTATCTCGGTGCCGACATCGATGCGGACCCCATTTACTTGAACCGCTTTCTCGCCGATGCCGATCTGGTATTGCCGATCCTGGCGGCACGGCCGGGCGATGCGGTAGGCGACAATGAACTGAGCGGCGTCTACCCGATGCTGGCGGATTCCAACACTCGATTGCGGCACCAGAAATCACTGCAACAGCCGTCGACAAAGAAAAAAACGTCGAACGAGTCGCACGTCGGATGGATGTTGGGTGTTCAAGTCTTGTTGGCGGTGGCTTCCACTCCCGAGGGCGATGTAGGCGGCATCTTTGCCGGCACTCCCGAGGCGACGCGTCGCTGGTTTGAACGACCACGCCACTCCGCAGACGATTTCCCTCCTGCGGCACCCTTGGTGATCGCAACCATTGAGGGTTCGAGGCAACAGAACTCTTGGGCCAATTTAGCGCGTGCGATTTCTGCAGCGGTGAATCACACGACGCCGGGGGGCACCATTGTGCTGTGGAGCGAGATTGATCATCCGCCGAGCGATCGATTGGTGTTGCGATTGAGCAGTGATCGAGAACTCGAGGATTTGAGTTCCTCGTTTGACGAAGACGAGAACCTCGAAGGACTCTCCGAAAGCTCGCTGCTGGGCCAATCCGAAGATGGTTTTACGATCTGGGACGACTCGATTGCGATTGCCGATGCGGTCGAGCGAGTACGTAGCGAATACCGTCTGCTGCTGCACAGCAAGCTAGGTTCTGAGGTGGTGGAGTCACTTGGCCTTGGCGCGGTTGAGTCACTTGATGCACTGGAGCATCTAAGCCGATCGTTCGAGAGTTGCGGAATTCTGCGTGCAGCTCAATTTGCCGGTGGCACGTTTCCAAGGCTAGTTGCCGATTCCGAGCCGCAATAACCCCGTCTAAAGTGCGGACCGCATGCGATTCAGTACGTCTTTTGCACTTCAAAACTTAAGCAAAGCCCAAACGAATGACCGAAGTTGCCATTGAAATTGCGCATCGCTTTTGTCCGCATTGTGGAGTCCCCAACAAAAAAATCGGCAGTATTCCCTTTCGCTGCAGTTCATGTGGTTTTGCGAATTTCTTTGGTCCCTGCGGTGCTGTAGGAGCACTCGTCGTCAACGAGCAAAATGAATTACTTTTGGTACGCAGAGCTCGCAATCCGGAAAAGGGAAAATGGGGATTGCCGGGCGGGTTTGTCGATCGCGGTGAAACGATTGAACTTGCTCTTACGAGGGAAGTCTTCGAAGAGACTCAATTGAAAGTCTCGAGTCATGACTTCTTGATGTCTCATCCGAATGACTACCGCTATGGTGGAATCATTGTGTCGGTAATCGATCTGTTTTTTGTTTGCAAAGTCAGCAACGCCAGCGAGATTGCGCTGCAAGAATCGGAATTAACCGAGTTCCGCTATGTTGATAAAGCCTCGTCCCTGTTTGATAACATGGCGTTTCCGTCCAACCGAATCGCTATCGACTATTGGATCAATTCCAGCGAGTGTGCGTGATCGTTTTACTTCCTGAGCCAGCTGCTATGGCGGAAAATTTGAGGACAATTGTTCTCCACGGAGCGACGAACGTCGCCTGAAATGTGTGGAAGTCAAACTGCCATTTTCTAGCGACTGCTTGCGGCGACGTTGGCTGCATTTTGCAGATTGCGTTCCGACGTTTCCCGGAACAGATCGGCGATCACATCTTCTAGCGGAGGATCCTCCACTGCGACGTCTTCGATCGGATTGTCCCGCAACGTTTCCGCTAATACTCGCGGCACGTCCGCGCGATTGACTCGCACTCGCACTTTGGGCCAATTTTCGTCTAAGACTTCGCCAAACGCCGACATTGATGGACGATGCCCTTCGGCGAACTGTAGCGTGATGATCTTTGAACCTGAGAATTTATCGATGATTCCTGACAGCGATCCGTCGTACTCGATGCGACCATCGGCAACGATCACGACCCGTTTGCAAAGCGCCGCGATGTCTTTCATGTAATGGCTGGTCAACAGGATCGTGATCTTGCGTTTCTCTTGGTAGTACCGCAAGAACTTTTGGATGTTGTGCTGGGCGATCACGTCGAGTCCGATCGTCGGTTCGTCCAAAAATAAAACCTCGGGACTGTGCAGCAGTGCCGCGATCAGTTCCATCTTCATCCGCTCGCCGAGTGACAATTCTCGCACCGGTTGGCTCAAAAGTCGCCCGACATCGAGCAGGTCGGTCAATTCGGAGAGCGTTGTTTTGAACTGGTCCGCATCGATTCCATAGATTTGCTGGTGCAGCCGATACGATTCTTGAGCGGGTAAATCCCACCAAAGTTGGTTTTTCTGGCCCATCACTAGGGCAAATCGGCGACGATAATCGTTTTTGCGCTGCCAGGGGACATATCCCATCACCGACGCAGTGCCGCTGGTCGGATTGATCACCCCGCTGAGTAATTTCAGTGTGGTCGTCTTGCCGGCACCATTGGGGCCAAGAAAGGCCACAAATTCACCTTGCTGGACATCCAAATCGATCCCGCGAACTGCTTCCACTTCGCTGTATTCACGATGGAACAGTCCTCGGATACTCTCGGAAAGCCCCTCGCGTTTTTTGTAGACGCGGTAGGACTTCGTTAATTGACGGACTTCGATAATGGACATGAATTCGGCTGACTCGAGCAAAGGTCGGTACATCGCGCGGAGGCTATGGTCGGTTATTGTAGGGTGCGAAGTCAAAGACTGTAGATCCCCCGTGCCGACATCCAATCCACCCCGCACATTTGTTTGCAATGCTTTTTAGTGGGGCGGATCCGCTAGCAAGATGGTCAGTATTTGGGGATGTTTTGTTTTGAGCTGTGTTTTTGCCCACTGTTTTTCGTCGTCCCCTATCAATCCCCTCTCTGGAGTTCCCCCACATGAGCACGCCGATTCCTGCGATTCGTATTGGACTGGGGTACGATTCCCACCGGCTTGGAAATGGGGGGCCGCTGCGGATCGGAGCGATGGATATTGCGGCCGAAGTGCATGCGATCGGCCATAGTGACGCCGATGTTTTGCTGCATGCGATCACCGATGCGTTATTGGGTTCGGTCGCTGAGCCTGATATCGGCCGCTTATTTCCCGACAATGCGGAGGAAAACCGAGATCGCGACAGTAGTGAATTCCTGCACGAAGCGCTTCGCCGTATTCGCCATCACGGCATGGAGATCGTCAATCTCGACTGTGTGATCTTGGCGGAACGCCCCAAAATGGCACCTCATTTGGATCAAATGCGAGAAACGATTGCCCAGTTGTTGGATATCTCGGTCGACCGCGTGGGGATCAAAGCAAAGACGGGAGAAGGGATTGGGGCGATCGGCGGCTCGACGGCGATCGCGGCCCGAGTCGTCGTGCTGGTTTACAGCACACGGGAATCTTAAATCGCCCTCTACTTGATCGCCTTCTCTCTCTATAATTCCCCGATTCCCACGAAGATACGATTCCACGTCGGAATCGTTTGCATCCCTGAAAGTCATTTTCCCAGAACTATTTCGATGAGCACTGCTACCGCATCCACCAGCGTCACTGGGGCTTCGGACACGAAGCCGCAGATCCGAATCTACAATACGCTGAGTAAAACCAAGGAAATCTTTCAGCCTATCGCCCCGCCCAAGGTCGGCATCTATCTGTGTGGACCGACTGTCTACGCCGAGTCGCATATCGGGCACATGGTCGGCCCGGTTATTTTTGACACCGTCAAACGTTACCTCCGCTACAGCGGCTATGACGTCACTTGGGTCGTCAATATCACCGATGTCGACGACAAATTGATCGCGAAAAGCCGCGAGCGTGGGATTCCGATGAGCCAGATCGCGGTCGAAATGACCGCCGATTACTTGTCGAATTTGCGTGAGTTGGGAGTCAATCAAATTGACTATCTGCCCCGTGCAACCGACCACATGCCGCAAATCATTAGCTTCATCGAAGCTTTGATCGCCAAGGGACACGCGTACGAAGTCGACGGTGATGTCTTCTTTGATGTGATGAAGGACCCGAACTACGGCCAGCTTTCCAATCGCAGCGTCGATGCCCAGCAAGGCGAAGGGGGCGAAGCGGCGGCCAAGAAAAAATCATCGGGCGACTTCGCACTGTGGAAAAACTCGAAGGGCCAATCGATCGCTTGGGATAGCCCCTGGGGCAAGGGGCGACCGGGTTGGCATATCGAATGCTCGGCGATGAGCCACGAAATCTTGGGCGATACGTTCGACATCCATGGCGGCGGTTTGGATTTGATGTTCCCTCATCATGAGAACGAACGTGCCCAAAGCGGTTGCTGCCACGATGCACCGATGGTCAAGTACTGGATGCACAATGGGCTGATGCGAGCCGGTGAAAAAGGCAAAGTCGGTGGCAAAAGCGATCGCGAAGAATCCAACGAAGAGGCCGCTGCGGGCAAGATCAGCCGTAGTAAGGGAGCGGGCGGATTGTCCGAGCTGATTCGCCGACATACCGGCGAACGCATTCGATTCTTCTTGCTCCGCACTCACTATCGATCGACCATCGTGTATGGCGAAGAAGGGTTGCAAGAAGCGGGCACGTCGCTCGAAGCGTTCTACCGATTCTTTGATCGTTTCGCCGAGATCAGCGGCAAGTCAGTTTACGATTTGCAGCCCGCAACGTCGCGTACGAAGGGTGAATTTGATCCCGGCAAAGACGCGTTGCTGGTCGAGATGTACGGCGTTCGGCAAAAATTCTTGGCCGCGATGGATGACGATTTCAATACAGGTGCAGCAATCAGTGTGCTGTTTGATACGTTGCGTTTGATGAATCGTTTCATGGACGAAAACAAACTCGACGCGAATAGCGACAAGGCTTCTGCGGCGGTCGCTTCGCTCGTAGCAGCCGCGACGATCATTCGCGAATTAACTGCAGTGCTGGGGATTTTCGTCAAAGCACCACCGAAATCGAGTGGCGACGATGGCGACGCGGCGCTGTTGGACAGTGTGGTTCACTTGTTGATCAATTTGCGCAAAGAAGCACGCGAGCGGAAAGATTACGCCACTGGCGATGCGATCCGCGATCGTCTGAGCGAGCTTGGCGTCGCGCTGCTGGATAAGAAAGAAGGTACGAGCTGGGAACGTAGCTCGTGATCAAAGGCGGCGTATCGGGACGGCGGATTCTGGGGATTGACCCCGGTTTAAATACAACCGGGTACGGAGTGATCGAGGTTCATGGTGCAACGATCAAGTTGTGCGAAGCCGGAATCATTCGCAGTCGTGCCAAGGATCCGCTGGAGAAGCGTTTGCGAGAGATCTACACCGGCGTCAAGGAAGTGATCGAGGCGTTAAGCCCCGAGATGATGGCGCTGGAGCAGTTGTTCTCGCATTACGAGCGACCACGAACGGCGATTTTGATGGGACACGCTCGCGGCGTGATTTGTTTAGCCGCCGGTGAAGCAGAGATTCCGGTAGGCCACTTCGAGCCCACACGAGTGAAGAAGGTGTTGACCGGAAACGGTCGAGCCCCCAAAAGCCAAATGCAATTGGCGGTGAAGTTGCAACTGCGATTGGCGAATCTGCCTGAGCCGGCCGACGTCGCCGATGCATTGGCGATCGCGTTGTGCGGCCATCACTTGGGCATCAACACGCCGCTAGACAAGTTGATGAAGTAAGGAACAAGCGGGAAGCGTAGTGGATCTTGCTAAAGATCCCAGAGTCCATGTAGTGGATCTTGCTAAAGGTCCCAGAATCCATGTAGTGGATCTTGCTAAAGGTCCCGGCGGCGAGGGAGGTTTAGCAACCTCCACTACGAAGCCTATCCCACTTTTTAATAACACGTATTTGTAGGATGCAATCTGTTGATCGTCACGATTACAGGAAAATTGGTTCGCGTTGGCGAGGCCTCGGTGGTGATTGAATCGGCCCCGTTTGAGTACGAGGTGTTTGTTGCCGATTTCACACGTCGCCAATTGCAAGGCAAAATCGGTGACGAGGCGCGGCTGCATACGCTGCAGTACATCGAGGGCAATGCGGCCCAAGGCGGACGCTTGACCCCGCGATTGATCGGTTTTATGTCGGAACCCGAACGCCAATTTTTTGATCTGTTTTGCAGCGTCGACGGTGTCGGTGTGAAGAAGGCGTTGCGGGCGATGGTGCGTCCGGTCAAGGAATTGGCGGTGCTGATCGAACAGCAAGACGCTAAGTCGTTGTCGGCACTTCCGGGCGTGGGGCCCGCAACGAGCGAGCGAATTATTGCTAAACTTCGCCGCAAAATGCCACGCTTCGCCTTGATGGTTGATCCGGGCTCGATTGGCGAAACGCCTGAGGCTGGCAGCGAAGTGATCGGAGAGACTTTCGATGCCTTGATCACGCTGGGGCATTCCGAAGCGGATGCACGACGTTTGATCGACGAAGCGATTTCGGGCAAGAAGAAGTTCAAAGACACCGAGTCGCTACTGACCGCGATCTACCAACGGTCAAGTTAAGGTTTGACCGTAGCGAAACTCGCCAAGAGTTTCGGGGGCCTTGGTGGAGGAAAGTCTTCGCGACTTTCGCTACTCGAGCCTATCCCGCAAATAAACTCGATAGCGACGTGTCGAACTGGCCTCGAGTCATCACGGTGGGGACGCCGGCTTCGCGTGCCGCTTTGAGTTGATTGACTTGGACATGAGGTCCGTAGGCAATCACTTTTGCCGTCGGGCAGCGAGACGCGATTTCCCCCACTACATCGGGGATCAATTTGCTTCGCGTTGACAAATCGATGATCACGTAGGCCACCGAATCGAGGTCACCTTCGGGCAAATTTCCGCTGAACTTGAATTGCAGTTCAGCGTTATCCGCCGCGCCACGCACGCGTGATGCGAACATCAAATCACCGGACAGAAACAGAACGAGATCAGCGGTTGGGTTTGCCATGGGATTACTTACGTTTCTCGACTTCGTTCTTCATGAATTTTAAGCCTTCCGTGGCCAACGTGATTTCATCCTTGAACATGCGGCGCCAAATTTTGGTGGCGGCTGCGATTTCGGGAAGGGCTAAGCCGAACGCTTCGATGACCATCCAACCGTCGTAGCCCATTTCTGCAATGGCGTCAAAGTTTTCGTCCCAGCGAACGTGTCCTTCGCCGGGAGTGCCACGATCGTTCTCGCTGATGTGGACATGATACAGTTTATCGCCACCGACTTTGACTGCGTCCTTGATTCCCTTTTCTTCGATGTTGCTGTGGAAGGTATCGTACATCATGCCGCAAGCGGGATGGTCGACTTCGCGAACAAAACGCGCCGAGTCGGCATGGCAGTTAAGGAGATAACATTCGAAACGGTTCAGCGCTTCGACGCCAAGTTTGACTCCGACGTTGCCAGCATGTTCGGCGACCGCGCGCATGCTTTCCACGCCCCATTTCCATTCGTCCTTTGTGGGACCCGCGCCGCTGAACACGCCGATTGCCGAATGGTAAGGGCCGACCAATGTTTCCACGCCAGCGACTGCACAACAATCCAATGTCTTTTTCGTCAACTCGATTCCCTTCGCACGGACGGCGGCGTCGGGCGAGATCGGGTTGTCTTCTTCACCACGAATCGTGACTGCGGTGCGAGCTAGGCCCATGCCATCAAGTTTTTTGCCAATCGCCGCGTAGTCGAGGTCGATGTTGAACATTGGCAACTCAACGCCATCATAGCCAGCCGATTTGAGTTGTTCGCAAACTGGCATTAGTTCGTCGGTAACTTCGCCGGACCACAGAAGGAGGTTCATGCCGTATTTCATTGTTTGCCTATCTAGTTCGAGTGTTGAAGCGAGGGAAAAGGAGACTCGCCCGACGGTGGTGTCAGTAATCGCGTTCGTCGCGACTGAACCAACGTGGACGCTTGCGAGAGCCATTGGCCAACTTGTGGGGGTAAAGCCGCAAGTCCAACACGGCTCATCACTTGATTGAGCCGATACAAGAGTTTGTCATTGTCGAGGTAGTCGTACAAGAACCGCAATTCGATAAAACGATCGATCGCTTTTGCGAGGTTCTCCGTCGGTTTGCCCGTTATTTTGTTCACACAGGCCTGGATTTTCTCGGACGAAAGATCACTTAGCAAGCCGTAGTAGCGGTCCGCGGTCGAGGGATCGTCGCGAATCCAGAATGCATCGAGCAAGATTTCGATCAAAATGTGGCCCACAAACGTCGGTCGAAATCCTGCGTCGCCGGGCAAGAGATCACGAAGCTGAACCGCCAGTGTCATGTTCGTTTCGACAAAGGCTTGAGTGGCATGAAACCACTGATCGTCATCGACATGTTGAATGATCCCGCTGGCCACATCTCGGACGTCGGGGTCCTCGTCTTCGGTCCACAGCAAGGCGTGCCGCCGACGCGCCCGAATTTTGCGATCCACCACGCTCAACCAATCTGGTACCGCAGTTCCAGCAGCCTTCATTGGCTGGTCAAAGTAGGGCAATGCGTGGCTCAGGAAATTCATGCCACGTAGCCTACCAAGAATTCAGGCAAGGTGGCAGGTCTGCAGATCGGGGCAATTCGGCTTGCTTACGAGAGCTGTGTTACAGGGCGACTGAATTTGGCTGCGATGAGCGAAATTCCTTCGCCGAGCCATATTTTTATCTGAGGACTGACGAAGATTACTGCCGACACGCTGGCGATTGCAACGGTTGATCCCAGTATCAAGCTCGCTGGCAGAACACTGATCAGTACCATCAAAAAATCAAACTTGAATCCGCACCAAGCCATCGCGATCCAAATACCGATCATGACAGTCCCATGAGCACACAAGGTTGCGATCACAGCACCTTGCAGTCCCAGGATTGGCAATAGCAATGCGTTTAAAATTAGATTTAGCGTTAAGCCAACCGCGATCGCGATTCCGACTAACTTGCCGCGTTCGGCAACCCACAAATAGTCTTGTCCGATCATCACGAGTGATGCCCAGATGTAAAATACAAATGCCATCGGCATCAGTGCCAAGCCGTCTGCGTAACGATTTTGAAGCAAGTTGGCAAACAACCATGGTGCGATCAACATTGTTACCGCACTTCCCAGAGTGAAGACGACGGATAACGCAGCGAGGACCTTGCGAAGTCGATCCACCACCGCTTCGCGACGCCCTGATTCCCAGTCCGCAGCAAGATACGGCATCAAGACGCCGGCAATCATGCTCGCCAAACTCATTAACAACACCGGAAAGATTCGGCCACTGTGATATTGGCCTACCGCCGCTTGTCCTATTTGTTCGCCACCGTGAGTGAAATGCAAGATCATGTAACGATCAGACATTTCAAATAGATTGCTCAATAAGTTCATCGTCCATAACGCCACCGCATAAGGCAGCAAGCGTCGCCACATCGATGGGGCATCAAAGCGAGACTCGCTGTGTGGCAGTCCCCGCCATCCTTTAGCCAGCGTCCATCCACCGGGCAGAATTGCGATCAAAGATGCAATGGCAAAGCTGAGGATTAATCCCGCGAGTCCGCCGCCTTGCATCAACCAAGCGACCCCCAGGACTGTGAACATTACGCTTTGAACGAACTGCATCATCGATGCAACCCGCACTTGCCGTAACGACGAGACTAATTGGTGTACAAAATTGAATGCGATGATCGCCAACACACCGGCGGCGACACAGTAGGTCAACGAATGATTGTCAGCGTCAAGAAAAATCAGCCATCCAAACCAATCGGGGGCAACCATCAAACCGCAAAGGAAGACTGCGGCACAGCAAAGCGTTACCAAAAGCAATCGCCGAACGAGTGATCGAAGGTGACCTTGTTGTCGATAGGTTTCCACATACCTCGGCAAAGAACCGGGCATTCCGAACAACATCACCGGCGTGGCCATGGTGATGAAATCGAATGCCATTGCCCACTGGCCGACCAGCGAATCGTCCATTAATCGGCAAAACCAGACACTTCGGAAAAATCCGAGTGATCGTTGGATGACCGTCATCGCTAACACGACAATCATGCCAATCGCAAGCGAATCAGCAGCAAAGCTCGTGGGAGTTTCGGTCTTGGTCGATGTCACAGCTAGCAGATCGTTCCATGTTGGAAACACAGTGGATAGGGACGAAACCTCACTCAACTGCGTTCAGATTGCGTCAATGGCGAAACGTAATGGATCGATGAAATGTGGGATGCAGTGAGTACTGGCGTCCCTAAAACTTGGATTGCCGGCGATAATTGTCGATAAGTTTTGCGGGATGGCGCGGAGGTGAGGGTTGTAACATGTCGGAATGATGTCACTTCTACGCTGGGCGGGACGGCTGGTCATGGGATGCTGGGCCCCTAGTTTCTGAAAGCCGAAGATTCGATGGGGGAATCCTTCAGCGTGGATGCTTTATGCAAATTGGTAGAGTTGGCTGTCGAGTAGTCGGCAAGAGCCCTGTGCATCGACACTGCTGCCAATGGCTCAGCTGGGTCACCCCAGAGGACGGGTGCGCGATTTACCCCCGGATTTATTGATGTTTAGGAAAGAATGAAGTCATGGTTTTTGGTTGGCTTTGGGCTTTTTCCTAACCTATGTTTCAGCTCGCAGCGATATTGTTCTCTCGACCTTACGGTTTCTCCGAATGAACCAGACCCCTTCTCTATCCGCATCCACGAGCCCCATCGCTGCCCCCGTTCTCGGAATGGAACAGGCGAATTTGGTGGAGAAGAATCTGCAGCTAGAGCAACTGCTTGCCAGTCTGCATGAGGCCTCGCCGAAGAGCGAGGAGCGTCGCTTTATCGAATCGCCTGATGTCAAGTTTGAAAACCAGTTGGCGATGGTGCGTCTTGGGATCGCCAGCTCGCTGTTCTTTTCGCTGCGGGCAAAACATGTCGCCACTGCGGCTCATTCCCTGCGAGTCGCGTTGTCGTGTTCTGCGTGGGCGCATCGGCTGGGACTCGATCAATCGCTGCGAGATCGTATCGAAGTGGCTTCGTTGCTGCACGACCTTGGCAAAATTGGGATTCCCGATCGCGTGCTGCGAAAACCAGGCAAGTTAACGGTCGACGAGCAATTGACGATGGATTGCTGCTCTCGCTTGGGAGTCGAAATCTTACGCGGATGCACTAGTGACAACGAATTGCTCGACATCGTTCTGCACGCGAATTCGTGGTATGACGGTCGTCGGCACGATGACGGACCGCGGGGTGACGCGTTACCGGTGGGCGCTCGGATGCTCGCGATTGCTGATGCGTTTGATGCGATGACAACCGACCATGTTTACCGCAGTGCCCTTAGCCGTGAACGGGCGATTCAAGAGCTCGCTAAAGGTAGCGACACCCAGTTTGATCCCGAGCTTGTGATCGATTTTAGCAACATGCTCGAAGATCGCCCAGAACTGTTGCAGGGCGTTGTCCTGGATCGCTGGCTCAATCAACTGCAAAGCGATTCCGAATTGTCGATTTGGAATTCTGGATCCGGTCACAAACAGGCCGGCTTTGCGATCCGATCGGGACAGGACGAGCTGTTTTTAGACTCGCTCGTCGGCAAGCTCAAAGATGGTGTGGTGTTTACCGACAGTGAAGGGACAATCACGCGGTGGAACGATACTATGCAGCATCTAACGGGGATTTCCTGTGATGCGATCCATGGCAAGGCGTGGAGCAACGAAACCGTTCGGTTGCGAGAAAATGACTCTTCTCGTCAAGAGGATTCTTGCATCGTGACGCAGTGCCTTCGCTCGGCAAGTTCGTTCCAGCGAAAAATGGTGATTGAACAACCCGGTGGTATTTCCACCCCGGTGCATGTCCAAGTGACTCCGGTTTCCGGATCGCAACCAGGATGTTTGGGGACCGTGATCGTGATTCGCGATGTCTCGGACGAAGCCAACATGCTTGAAAAGCTCGACTCGCTTCACCAACAAGTCACACGCGATCCGCTAACCGGGATCGCCAATCGAGCCTACTTTGATGAACAGTTGGCACTTTTGACCGCACGTGCCAAAGAAGGCGGCTCTACATTTAGTTTGATTATCTGTGACATTGACCACTTCAAACGGGTCAACGATGTGCACGGGCATCCCGCAGGCGACGAAGCATTGATCCGTTTTGCCGAGATTTTGGAAAGCCACAGTCGCGACGGTGACTTGGTTGCTCGCTATGGTGGCGAAGAGTTTTTGTTGATTGCAAACAATTGCGACAACGCGACCACGACCAAACGTGCCGAAGTGATTCGCGCCGCACTGGAGCGGACGCCGCTGCCGAGCATCGGCAATGAAGCGGTCACGGCTAGTTTTGGTGTGACCGAATATCAAGCGGGCGACACCGCCGAGACGATTCTCGCTCGCTCGGATCGCGCTCTATTGAAAGCGAAGGACAACGGTCGTAATCGAGTCATTCAGCTGGGGTCGGGAAATCGACCCAGTGAGACTGCCGAGTCGACCAAGCGAGGCTGGTTTGCTTGGTTCGATGTCAGCGAGATTCAGAAGAACAGCGAGTTCGACATTTTGACGCCCGTTCCGACAGCGCTGGTTATCGAAAAACTACGAGGTTTTATCGCCGACCACGACGCGGAAGTAATGCATGTCACCGAGAACCAAGTTTCGATCAAAGTCAATGCGGTTTGCACCACCGGTGGTCGTCGCCGCGTCGACCACCAAATCGTGCTGAACGCACAATTGACTTTGAGCGAGCAAAAACGCAACGATTTCGCCGGTTCAGGCAGTCGCCATTGGGATGGAACCAAAGTGCACGTCGCGATTCGCCCGATCCGAAATCGGGATCGACGCAACCGAGCATTGAAGCCCTGCATCGTCCAGCTCGTTTCGAGTTTGAAGAGCTATCTGATGGGTGAAATTGTCACCGATTCGGATGTCTAGCGTCACCGCTGCACTTGCAACAGCGTCATGATTACATGACCGTTGTAACGCGCTTACGCGACGCGGCCTTGCCATGGATCGGTTGCACCGTGGTAAGAGTCGTCGGCGGAATGAAATCAAGGGGTTATTTCCTTGGCTTGACTCGGGCGTTATCGTTCTAGGGTAGCGAGAAGTTTATTTTTTCGACCCTAAAACGGAGCAAAATTGGCCATGGCTTACACATTGCCTGCACTGCCTTACGCGTACGATGCATTGACGCCTCACATCGACGCCAAGACGATGGAAATCCATCACACCAAGCATCACCAGGCCTACATCACGAAGGTCAACGATGCCATCGCTGGCACGCCACTGGAAAGCAAGTCGATCGAAGATTTGATTTCGGATCTTTCGGCTGTACCGGACGACAAACGCGGTGCCGTTCGCAACAACGGTGGCGGACACGCGAATCACGCGTTGTTCTGGACCGTGATGGGACCGAGCAAGGGTGGCAGTCCCTCGGGCGATTTGGCCGCTGCGATCGACAAAGCATTCGGTTCATTCGATGCGATGAAAGAACAGTTTGCCAACGCTGCAGCAACCCGTTTCGGTAGCGGATGGGCTTGGCTTTACGTCGAAGGCGGCGCGTTAAAGATTGGCAGCACCGCAAACCAAGACAATCCTTTGATGGGGCAATCGGTTGCTGGAATCAGCGGCACGCCGGTTCTTGGATTGGACGTTTGGGAGCACGCATACTACCTGAACTACCAAAACCGCCGTCCTGACTATGTTTCCGCATTCTGGAATGTCGTCGATTGGGACGCGGTCGCCGATCGCTTTGCAGCTGCAAAATAATTTGATGTAACGGAGCGGATCTGGCGGCTTGTTGTTGGTTTATTTGATGAATTAAACCGTGAGAGTGAGCCGTGGGCCGTAAGGCACCGGGTAATGTCCAAGACCCGGCCGCTTACGCGTCGCGGATCACTAAAACAACAAGCTGCAAGCCGAGGCCGAACTCGAGCGTGAACCAAACGAAAAGGCGTTGCCGTTAGACGGCAACGCCTTTTTTCGTATCTTCGTTGCCCGGCAAGCATTGCACGCGCAAAAAAAACGGCGGACTCGAAAGTCCGCCGTCTGTCTTATTCAATCACAAGTAGCTGAGATCTTACTCGTCGATCTTACTCGTCGCTGCTTGGTGGGAAGAGAGGACCCGCACTGCCCAAACCGCCCTTCAGTTCGCCTTCGACGGACGAAGCAGGGACTTGGTTCTCGGCAGCTTCGGCAGCCGCTGCAGCACGTTCTTGCTCTTCGCCCCATTCGACTCGCTTGAGCGATAGGCCAATCTTGCGTTCGTCGGTATCGACTCGCAGGACCTTGACTTCGATGTCGTCGCCAACCTTGACCACTTCTTCGGGATCTTCGACCTTCTGCTCAGCCAATTCGCTGATGTGCAACAGGCCTTCGAGTCCGTCTTCCAAGCTGATGAAGACGCCGAAGTTGGTGATCTTGGTGACCTTGCCCTTGACCAATTGGCCAGGTTGATACTTGTCAGGAATGTCGCCATCCCATGGGTCGTTATCAAGCTGCTTCAGTCCCAGGGCGATACGGCGACGCTCTTCGTCGACGCTCAAGACGCGGCAAGCAAGCTCTTGGCCCTTTTCGAGCATTTCGCTCGGGTGACCGATCTTGCGAGTCCACGACATGTCGCTGACGTGAAGCAGTCCGTCGATGCCCTCTTCCAATTCGATGAACGCACCGTAATTGGTAAGGTTTCGCACCTTGCCGGTAACATCCGTTCCCTCAGGATAACGCTCGAGCACTTCGTCCCAAGGGTTCTTCTGAGTTTGCTTCATACCGAGCGACAACTGTTGGCCGGCGGGGTCGACACCCAGGATCTTGACATCGATTTCGTCGCCGATGTTGACCAATTCGCTTGGGTGATTGACTCGCTTGGTCCAGCTCATTTCGCTGATGTGTACCAAACCTTCGATGCCAGGTTCGAGTTTGACGAACGCACCGTAGCTCATCACGTTGACGACTTCGCCCTTGTGATCGGTGTTGACTGGGTACTTCTCTTCGATGTTTTCCCACGGGTTGCGATCCTTCTGCTTCAAACCGAGAGCAATCTTTTGCTTTTCGCGGTCGATGTGCAGAACCTTGACTTCGATTTCTTGGTCGATCGAAACCATTTCGGTGGGGTGACCAATTCGCTCCCAAGCCATGTCGGTGATGTGAAGCAAACCGTCGATGCCGCCCAGGTCGACGAACGCACCGAAGTCGGCGATGTTCTTGACGACCCCTTTGCGGATCTGGCCAACTTCGAGTTCTTTCATCAAGTAGGCGCGATCTTCTTCGCGTTGACGTTCGATCAACGAACGACGGCTGATCACGATGTTGCGACGCATGTCGTCGATCTTCAGCACTTCGGCCTGGATCACGCGGCCAATGAAATCGCCGATGTCGCCGGGACGTCGAATGTCGACTTGGCTGCCTGGCAAGAAGACGTGGATAACGCCCAATTCGACCAGCAAACCACCCTTGATCTTGCGAACAACGGTACCGGTGACCACTTGGCCCTCGGCAACCTTGTCCATCATGTCTTCCCACTCGATGATCTTTTCCGCTTTGCGCTTGCTTAGCGAGATCATGCCGTAAGGATCGTCGGCCGCTCCGAGTTCGTCCTCCATCTCTTCGATGAGAACTTTGACGGTGTCGCCAACTTTAGGTGGATTTTCGTCCCCTCCCCATTCATCGAGACTGACGGTGCCTTCGCTCTTGAAACCGACGTCGATCAGTGCCCATTCGTCGTTAATTTCAACGATTCGGCCGTCGACAAGTTTTCCCTGAGCATAATCTTGTTGTTCCGCTGCCAGGGCTTCAAAAAGCAATTCTTCGGCTTGGTCTGCAGGGACTAGCAGAGCCAATTCGGCTAGAATGTCGTCGTCTTCGAGATTGCGGATGAGGTTACGGTTGACCATGAAAATTGATACCAATTGAGCTATGAACCTAGGGTGCGAGACATGCACCGGTCCAAAGTTCGGGGGGGTTAGAGTTGGTTATTTGTCTCCTAGCTTGACACATCATCAAGCGCCTAGTCGCGTAACCTAACAAAGCGACAAAAACGTCACAACAGCTTTGCCCGTAGTTTCACGATGAAAAAGCCGATCCGTTGCCATTTCGGCGTCCGATCGGTATCAAATGGCCTGTTCTGAGTCCGAGATTGTTTCTTTCGACATCGCCCACTCCAAGATCCCATGACTGAATCACTTCCTCTGCGAGTCGCCATTGGTGGCGATCACGCCGGTTTTTCCCTGAAAAAGATTATCGTCGAGCGTTTTGGCGACCAGGTCAGCGCGATGATCGATTGCGGCACCAACAGCGAAGCGAGCTGTGATTACCCCGATTTTGCGATCGCGGTATCAAAAGAAATCTTGGAAGGACGGGCCGACAAGGGAATTATGGTTTGCGGCAGCGGGGTGGGCGTCAGTGTGGCGGCCAACAAAATCCACGGAATTCGGGCCTCGATCTGCCACGACACCTACTCGGCCCACCAAGGCGTCGAGCACGATGACATGAACGTGCTCTGTATCGGCGGGCGGATTATTGGCTCAGAATTGGCATTTGAAATCATCCAGGCGTTCCTCGGTGCTCAATACGAGCCCGAAGATCGCCATGCTCGCCGATTGGCCAAAGTTTTGAAAATCGAAAAAGAGGGAATTTAATTCCTGATTTTTTACTTTGCGTAGCCAGTTGGATGGGCTTGATGCCACTTCCAAGCGGTTTCGACGATCGATTTGACGTCCATATATTTGGGTTGCCACCCCAGTCGCTCTTTGGCCATCCGGGCATCGGCGATCAATTCCGAAGGGTCGCCAGCTCGACGCGGCCCCATTTTCTCAGGAATCGCGTGCCCGGTGACTTCGCGACATGCCTCGACGATTTCACGGACACTGGTGCCACGGCCAGTCCCCAGATTGACGCAAAGTCCTTTGCCGGGTTCGATTTTATCCAGCGCCAGCAAATGAGCGGCACCTAGATCGTCGACGTGGATGTAGTCGCGGACACAGCTGCCGTCCTCGGTCGCGTAGTCGTCACCAAAAATGGTGATCGCGTCGCGTTGTCCCAAAGCGACCTGCAACACGATCGGAATCAAGTGCGTTTCCGGATCGTGGTCTTCGCCAATCGATCCGTCCGGCCGAGCACCCGCAGCGTTGAAGTAACGAAGTGCCGCGTAGCCAAAGCCGTACGCCGCAGCGTAGTCGGCCAACGCATGCTCAAACACCATCTTTGTAAATCCGTACGGATTGATCGGATTTTGCGGTGTCGTTTCTGGGATCGGAATCGTGTCCGGTTCCCCATACGTGGCCGTGGTGCTGCTAAACACGATTTTCTTGACATCAGCTTCACGCATTGCATCAAGCAGTTCAACTGCATCGATCACGTTGTTGCGGTAGTAGAGAGCTGGGTCGTTGACCGATTCATTGACCAGTGCAAACGCCGCGAAGTGCATTACCGCGTCAATTTTTTTATCGCGAAGCGTTTGCACGACCTTGGTTCGGTCGGACAATTCGCCTTGGACAAGCATTCCGTCCGGCACCGCTGCCGCGTGGCCGCGTGAAAGATTGTCGTAGACGGTAACTGAGTGACCTGCGTCTAGCAGCAACCGAACCGCGTGAGAACCGATGTATCCCGCGCCACCTACCACTAGAACATTCATGGCAATCGTACTTTCTAAAACAGTTGGAATGTTTGGACGAGCAAAAACGAAAACCGAGCGAGATCGCCATCTCTCTTCAATGGCGACCGCGTCGTTTGTCGAATCAAGATAAGGGTAATTTGTTGATTCCGCCAATGCCATAGCTCGTGGGATAGGCTTCGAGGCTGTGTGTCGCAGAATCAACAGACTGGAAGTCCATGCTACGACCCTCGTAGCGAAAGTCGCGAAGACTTTCGTCCACCCTTGCCCCACCCAAAACTCTTGGCGAGTTTCGCTACGAAAAGACCTTTCTGCCTCGACAGGCTGGAAGCCTATCCCACATTTTCACCTTTGAGGGGATGCATTGGCTAAACGACCCACCAAGCTCGAGTTGTTGCAAAAGGCGGGGCCGCCACCGAAATCGAGTCGCGCAACCGAAACGATTTGCAACGAATTCCTCGACTATCTGCGTAGCGAATGCCACTTGGCAGCCAATACGATCGCCGCTTACGGCCGCGATATGAGGCGATTTGCGGCTTGGGTTGGCAAGGGAGCGCTGAACCAAATATCCATTAACGATCTGTCGTCGTACATTGGCGAACTGCACGAAGCCGAGCTAGCTCCTGCATCGATCGCACGCAACGTGGTTGCGGTTCGCACCTTCTTTAAATACTTGCAGCTTGAAGGGATTGTCGAGAGCAACCCGGCCGAATTGATTGTCACTCAGAAGATGTGGCAACGCATGCCGAGCGTTTTGTCGACTCGGCAAGTCGACTTGTTTCTGTCGTCACCGCGGAAGGCGGATGTCTATTGGCAGCGTGACATGGCGATGCTGGAAGTGCTTTATGCAACCGGATGTCGCGCATCAGAGGTCTGTTCGATTCGTGTGCGAGACATGTCGCTGAGCGAAAAATTCTTGAAGTGCGAAGGGAAAGGAGGCAAGCAACGCATGGTCCCTATCGGCTCGCAAGCGATCGCTGCGATCACTCGCTACTGCGAAGAGTTGCGAGGCAAGTTAGCGGAGAAGAGCCCGCATCCTCCCGAAGAGTTGTTCTTGTCACGCAGTGGTCGTGCGCTCGATCGCATCCAGCTGTGGCGACTTGTTAAATTTTATGCCAAGCGTGTTGGCATCGATCCCTCGATTAGCCCCCATAGTTTGCGGCATAGCTTTGCCACTCATTTATTGGCTGGAGGCGCCGATTTACGTTTAGTGCAAGAGATGCTTGGGCATGCAAGTATTCAAACGACACAAATTTATACGCACGTCGAACACTCGCGTTTGAAGAAGGTGCACCAAAGCTTTCACCCGAGGGCGTGAGTTTTGAAGTTGCGATATTGCAGTTTTACCTAGCAAGTCACAACCCGAAGCGAAAGTTTTGAAGTTGCGCTATTTGCTGTCGCGGAGCGACATACATCGATAGCCTCGGACTTTAGTCCGAGGGATTTTCGCCAATATCAATCGAGTCCCAGCGGGACGTTTTGTGACTTGCTCGTTCGCCACAGAACGTCGCTCCGCGACTTGGTGCCAATTTCAGAACCGATAACCTTGGACTAAAGTCCAAGGCTATCCCATGAAGTGCCTCCGGCACAAAACAGCAACATCAAAGAGCGCAAGCGAGGAACCGAGTCAAGTCAGCGATTCCCTCGCTTACGCTTCGGCTTATGAAAAAAGGCAACTTAGAAATGCGTCAGCGATTACGCTTTTAAGGACCGCCGGAGTAACTACTGACGTAGCGGAACTCGCGCGAGAGTTTCGACCAGCCTGGAAAACGAAAGTCTTGACGACTTCCGCTACGGGAAAACCCGTCACTTATTGTTCCGACGGTGCTAGAAACTCGCGTGTTTAAGTGGCAATCGATTGCGACGTGAGATTGGCTGATGTAACGATGTCGTTCAATCAGTTAGGCCAATCGGGATCCGCGATCTTGCGTCCCATCGCAGACAATCTGGCTTGAGCATCAAGCAGGCGTTGCCAAGCCGAGAACGTTAAGACGACTTCGTCGTTGCTTTCGTTTGTCTTTGCCGCTTCGATCAATTTGTGAAGCCGTGATTGAAGGTAGTCAAGGATTTCACAGAGCTGTGCTTTTTGGCCCGGAGACAATCCGTCGGGAATCGAAGGAACTTCGAGGATTTGGACCAATTCGGCGGGGTATGGCGACTTCGGCTCTTGATTCAGTTCCAGTGCAATCGAGCTTTCGGAGGATGCCATGTCACGACTGAGTGTCGGATTATCGCCGCCCATGGCCGCAAGTCGTGCTGCGATCTGTTCTTCAGAGCCGACCAAGATCAAACTGCGGCCTAATGCGATTAAGTCGCCATGTCGAAGAATCTTCAGCTGACACTCGGTCCCGTTGACCTTCGTTCCGTTGGTGCTATCCAAGTCGGTTAGCACAAGTCGTTCGTTGTCGCGTTGAACCTTGAAGTGACATCGGCTGACACGTTCATCATTAAGCTGAATGTCATTGCCTTCTTCGCGACCTACTGTCAGCGGTGGGTGCAAGTTTTCGTACACCTTACCACGATCAGCGCCATGCAGAATCTTGAGGGTCACGCCCGACATGGGGCACTCCGAGTGGAGGAAATTTGAATGACAAGAATGATTTGTCGAGGAGGGTGAGTATAAACCTTGTTTACGTTTGCGTCACCGCAGTTCCCGCCGTTTAACGAGATCTTTCTGTCGTTTAACAATTCGACTCGACTCCGACTCGGCGTGATTGAATAGTAGTCGCCAAGGTCCTAACGCGACACACTCATGAATGTACTTACTGAACTTCTAATATAATACATTTTAAATAGTCGCTTTCGGGACATGAAATTGCACAAGGGTGATCCGGCGCGGGGCCTCGGTTCTCTAACACAATTAAATCGCGTCGTTTTCGCCGCCCTACGTCCAGCAACATATTTAAAAATTCCGAACGCGAGACACGACCACTGCAACTGCACGTCACAAGCACCCCTCCAGGGGGTAGCAGGTCAACCGCTAGCGAGTTGAGTCGGCGGTAAGCTCGGATCGCTGTATCGACTTGATGGCGGCTTCCCGCAAATCGAGGGGGATCCAAGACGATCGCGTCGAAACGCTGCCCTTCGTCGCCGAGTCGCTTCAGTTCGTCAAAACAGTCGCCTTGCGAAAAGCTGATTTTGCCGTGGGCATCATTGTCCAAGCCGTTGCGTTTAACTGCTTCCTGTGCATGATCCAAAGCGGCTTGGCTTGAGTCGATTCCGAGCACGGACTTGGCACCTTCTTTTAAGGCGACCAAGCCGAACCCGCCGTTGTAGCAGCAGACGTCCAACACGCTGCGGCCTTTCATGTATTGGGCTGCAGTGAGGTGATTGAGTCGCTGGTCGAGATACCCCCCCGTCTTTTGTCCGCCATGAAGATCAACTGCCAATTCGAGTCCGTTCTCGCGATAGAGGACCGACTCGACTAACTCGATTCCCTCGAACCATTCGTTTAGGGGCTCAATGCCTTCATGTTTTGCTGTTTTTTCATCCACGCGGACCATGATTGCCCGCGCCGCCAAGGCTGATTTCAAATGCTCGAGAATCGGCTGCTGCCAACGCAGCATCGCCCCGGCAGTAAATTGAACACCAAGGCAGTCGGCATAGCGGTCGACAATCAAACCGCTGAGTAGATCCGATTCGCTAAAGACAATTCGCTCGGCCGCTTGCGTGTCGATCGGGCCAGTCAGCCTGCGGCGGGCGATGGCTGCATCGATACGCGAGCGCCAATGGTTCTCGTTGATTTCGACATTTGCGTCGAAGGCATACAGCCGAACTCGCAAGCGGCTGCCGGGATTCACGATGCCGCGAGCGACCCAAT
This sequence comes from Novipirellula methanifontis, assembly GCF_052161655.1. Taxonomy (GTDB): domain Bacteria; phylum Planctomycetota; class Planctomycetia; order Pirellulales; family Pirellulaceae; genus Novipirellula. Next base: position 8,694,445 of record NZ_CP197418.1, on the reverse strand, counting down.
TTCCGTCAAAATCGAGCAGGTCGACCACTTGGCCGCACTTCAAATTATGTCCCGTGTCCGCGAGTGCATGGGCGTGAACCCACGGATGACGAGCCAAAAACGGAAATTGGCGTGACGGTTTCAAACGCAAAGGAACAGGGGTTTCGGAGTAGGTCACGCGTTGTTCTTCCTAAAGGAAATGGTCGATTGGGGGGTAGGGATCGAGGCGGTGAGCCGGATCATCTTGATCGGTCGTAAGCGATTCTGCGGCTAAAAAGTCTGCGTCAGAATGCGGTTGAAAGAGTCATAGAATGATCGATTTAAGCCGATTTCAAAATGCCCGCTCGCCATCGAGAACCAAACTGGGCACAATGGGGTCGGTTAAACTGGAGCGACTGGGTTGTCCGGTCGATAAAATGGAAGACGAATCGGCACGCGGATGGTGCGTGACGATCGTACGCGAAAATGCTTCAAAGAAAGGTCATCTGCCATGACACATGTTGTTTGCGAGCCATGCTCAGGATGCAAATACACCGATTGTGTTGTTGTTTGTCCAGTAGAGTGCTTCTACGAGGGCGATCAAATGTTGTACATCCACCCTGAAGAATGCATCGACTGTGAAGCGTGCGTTCCTGAATGTCCCGTTGAAGCAATCTTCCACGAAGACAACGTTCCCGAGGAATGGAAGAGCTACGTCGAGCTGAACGCCGAGCGATCCGAGTCGGATGAATGCGATGTCATTACCGAAAAGAAAGAGCCGCTAGCGGATAAGTAAGACGTTTCCGGTATCGATTACGCAAGCGTATTCGATCATCGATAACGAAATAATAAACCCTCGGTGAGAAATTTCACCGAGGGTTTTTTAATGTCTCGTGGGCTAGGCTAATCACCTTGTAGCGAAACTCGCCAAGAGTTTCGTCCGAGCCGCCGTCCAATCTGAGAGCTACCGAATTTTACCAAAAGTCGCTGTGACTTTCGCTGCAGCGGCTTCCCAGCTCAGCTCACCGCTGGCAGGAATGTTTTCCAACACTCGTACCGAGGATCTTCCATCGATTGAGCCAACATCGGATTGAAACGTGGTTTCACCGGTCGGCTAAGCAATTGCATACGTGCTTGCTGTGGCGTCCGGCCACCCTTGCGGCTGTTGCATTTCAGGCAGCAGCAAACGATGTTTTCCCACGTTGTCGGTCCGCCATGTGACCTTGGGATCACGTGGTCCAAGCTCAGCTTGTTAGTTGGTTCCGTTCGACCGCAGTACTGGCACTGGTTATCGTCCCGCGCGAACAAATTGCGGCGGTTGAAACGAACCGTCTGCTGGGGCATCCGATCGAATCGCGTCAATCGCACAATCCGAGGCACGCGTAGATCGAAGCCGACGGCGCGGATGTAATCCTCGTCCGGTTGTTTTTCGAGAGACGTAATCTGGCTGAGTTCACACCAGCTTTCGAAGTCGTAGCTGACGTATTGATCGTCGTCATGACAGATTACTTCCGCACATTCGCGGTACAACAACGTAAAGGTACGTCGTACGTTGACCACGCGGATCGCCATGTAAAAACGATTCAGCACTAACACATTCGTGTCGAGTACACTTTGCGACATAAGCAATTCGATCCTTCCGTTGTCTCTCTAAAAAGGCACTTTGTGGGACGAATCCGTCCAGTCAAGTTTTTTTCCAAACCCCCGACTGAACCATCTTCAACAGTTTAATGGACTCGCTTTGCATTCACTATAAGTATGCATGGGGATAAACTACGCTTTCTGCGACACCGATAAGTCTAATGGGGGTTCGCAGCGTTTCTTTCCCATAATTGTAGAGTGTCGACGATCAGTCGCCATCAAATTGACGTAACGGTTCATCGCAATTTCACCGAAGATTTACGGCAAAATACGTGTTTCTGGCCGCATTTTCTGGCTCAAAATCCCGCTCTTTTTGATTTCAATGCTCGCATTTAGTTCGCTCCTTCCTATTTTTTCCTTTTTAATCGACACCGAGCGTTGGTTTGGCTGGCTGGGGCCAACCGGTGCCGTTTTAACCGCGATTTTGCTCGTCGTTTTCTGTGTGGTCGCGTGGGGTTTGAACCTCATCACCCTGCCTGGGAATTGGATTTCCGTCGCCGCGATGGCCCTGTACGCCTGGCTTGGGCCAAGCGAAGGCCGGTTAGCAATCGGCACGGCAACGCTTTCGGCGGCATTTCTGTTCGCCTTGATCGGAGAAATTATCGAGTTCGCAGCCGGAGCTTTGGGAGCCCAGAAGGCCGGAGCGAGCCGCCGCTCGACAATTTTGGCTGTGGTTGGTTCGATGGCCGGAGCACTGATTGGTGCTTTCATCGGGATCCCGATTCCAATTGTGGGCCCTATTTTGGCTGCCATTCTGTTTGGCGGAGTCGGGGCGACCGCCGGAGCAATCTACGGCGAATGGACCGACGGGCGTTCGTGGCGAGAAAGCTGGAGCGTCGGTCACGCTGCGTTTTGGGGACGCACCTTTGGCACGCTCGGCAAGTTTATGGCCGGATTGGCCGTCGTGCTGGCGGCGTTGATCGGCGTCCTGTTTTAGCCAATGACACTCGCAAGTCTTTGCTAGCAATTGCTGGTGAACTGTTGTGATCGGATTGCATTGACTTTGTAGGGCCTGTTTTCCTACGCTCGCCGCGGCGGAAACTCTTCAGATAAATACCATGGCCAAGGTTGCATGTCCCACGCGCGGCGCACGATCGACCGTCGGCGGCGAGTTCTTTATTCGACTCAGCAAGCCGACCTGACCTCATCCACAGCGGCGAGTCGTCGTACCGCCGAGCAGTGGCGTGAGGCGCGTCGACCTACGGCAACGTATGCTGCGCGGGTACACCGTCGCCTGCGGGGACGCTGGTTCTCACTCGTTCCTGTCAAACGACGAACCCTCGTCACCGTCGCGGCGATGTTATGGGGCGTGGCTTTGCTGCTGTCCGCCGCTCACTACGCATCGGTGGCGTGGCCCTCGATCGTCGATCATCCCGAGATTGCACGTCCGCTGCGATTGGACCGTCCCGACAGCTTCGGACGCTGGATCATGTGCGTTTTGTTAGCGGGTTCCACCGGCGCGTCGCTGTTGATCTATCAAGTCCGACGCTATCGAGTCGACGACTACACCGGCCAATACCGTTTATGGCGTCTCGTGTTGATCGTGATGTTTGTCGCCAGCATCAACTCGCTTGTTTCGATCGTTGACTGGACCGGCGCGGTGCTCGATCTCGCCGTTGGCAAGCGAGTTGCGCTGTCAGGTAGCGATTGGTTTTCGATCGTGATCGCGATCGGTGGCGCTGTGTTGGCGCTGCGTTTGATCGCCGAAGTACGTCGGTCGCGTTGGTCATTGGTGACAATGATTATTGCCTGGACCTTGATGGCCATTCCGGTTGCCGCAAAATGGAACATCTTTGCCGTCGATTCGCTCGGCAAATGGTCGCTCGTTACAACCGCTCCGCTGTTAGCTTGCACAACGCTGTTTATTTCGCTCGGTGGCTATCTGCGCCAGCTCTATCGTCAAGTCCGCAACCTGGACGAAAACGACTCACTCGCCGAACGCTTCCAAGAATGGAAGGGGCGTTATCTGAGCCGCGATCGAGACGCGGACGCCGATGAAGAAGGTGACGCCGGGGCGGAGCCCAAGGTTGCCGCCGTCTCCAAACCGACGGCAAAAAACAAGCAAAAGTCGTCTGCGAAACTGCAGCGTAAAAACGCAAGAGATGATGCCGACTCCGGCGAGGATGGTGACTCCGACGATCAGGGTGCCGGCAAACGTCGCTGGTGGTCGCTACGTCGCGGCAACAAAAACAGCTCCGCAGCAACGGACGAAACACGAGAAGACGCTGCCGCCGCTGCCGCCGAGGAAATGGCCGAGGATGCGGATCCCAAAACGGAGTCCGAGCCTCGTAAGAAACGTCGTTGGTTGGGGTTGAGAGCCGCGAAGGCTGAACGCACGGACATGGACGAAGAAGATTTAGAGGACGCGTCGCCGGCGAGCGAATCGTCGGACGAGGAAGCGGCTAACGAGGATTCGCCCAAGAAACGTGGTCGATTTTCTTTCGGTTTGGGACGTCGTAATAAACCCGAATCACAGCAGGATGACGAAACCACAGACGAAGCCAATTCGGCGGATGATCAGGGGGCGGACGATCAGGCAGCAGGTGAGAATGATCCGCCCGCAAAGAAACGTGGGCTCGGTGGCTGGCTAAATCGCGGTGCTAAAGCAAGTCCTGAAGCCGCTGCCGACGACGAGGATGACTCGCAGGACGGAAACGCCTCGGGCGATCAAGATTGGGAGGATTCCGATTCAATCGACTGGGATTCGCTCAGCAAGACCGAGCGCCGGAAGCTTCGTAAACAGCTCAAACGCCAAGGCCGTGCCGCCTAGAAGTCCGCATCTCCCCGTCGCGAAAGTCGTCCTTTCTCGTCGCGAAAGTCGCCAAGACTTTCGGCAGAAGGGCTTCCGTCGTTCTAAAACGGTTCCTGAGTTTCGCGACCGAAACTCCCGCCCTTGCGAGGCACAAAACACAAGTGCGAAGCGCGTCGTGCTCGTAGAAGGCATCTGAAGGTTAGGGCGGCCGTAGTGGACGAGGCAACGAGTCCTGCCAGCTCAAGGGGACTCGTTGCCTCGTCCACTACCCTAAGATTCATTCGGTACAGACCCCTCGTTTGAAAAACGGATTTGCCCTCAGCGCCGCAGTGGGCTTCTATGAGCCGAACCCCATCTTCGGGTATCTTCTCCCAGATCTTGTTCGCCCTTCGCGATTTTTCTCCGTTTCCCACTCCCCTGCTCGATCCGATCCATGATTCGAACACGATTTGCCCCCAGCCCGACGGGTTACCTGCACATTGGTGGTGTACGCACCGCCCTCTTTAATTGGTTGGTCGCACGGAAAATGGGTGGTCAATTCATTCTTCGCATCGATGACACCGACGCGGGGCGAAACGTGAACGAAGCGATCCAGCCTATCTTGGATGGTTTTCGTTGGTTGGGGATGACCTGGGACGAAGGGCCCGAAGTCGGTGGCCCCCACGAGCCTTATTTTCAGTCCCAGCGAGCCGATCGCCATGCTGCGGCGGCCGAGTCGCTGCTAAAAAGTGGTCATGCCTACCGCGATTACTCACGCCCCGAAGAGTTCGCGGCGCTGCGAGAAGAAGCACAAAAGGCGGGCAAGCAGTTCATTTACGATCGTAGCTGGATGGCCGAGGACGATGCCGCTGCCGCTGCGTTTGAAGCCGAAGGACGCACCGCCGTCGTCCGTTTAAAGATGCCTCGCGAAGGCGAATGTGTGATCTCGGACTTGGTTCGCGGCGAAGTGCGTGTCGCCTGGGGATCCGAGCAAGACCATGTGATCCAACGCGCCGACGGCAGTTGTTTGTATCACCTGGCCAGCGTGGTCGATGACCACGACTACGAAATCTCCCACGTGATCCGCTCCGAAGAACATCTGTCGAACACGCCACGGCAAATCTTTATTCTCGAGTCACTCGGTTACCAACGGCCGGCCTACGCGCACTTGCCCTACGTTGCCGAACCAGGCGGTCATGCAAAACTGAGCAAGCGGAAGCTTGCCAAGTACGAGAAGAACAAGGATTTCGCCGAACTGCTTGCACGGGGACGTCGGATCGCCGATCGCTGTGGAATCCCCGCCGAAGCGGATACGTTTAACCCCGTGATTGTCGACTTTTATCGCGAAATTGGCTTCACGGTCGAAGCGATTTTGAACTACTTGTTGCTGTTGGGCTGGTCGCTCGATGGCGAGCGTGAAAAATTCACGATTGCTGAGATGACCGAACTGTTTTCGCTCGAGCGAGTGACGAAGGCGCCGGCGTCGTTTGATCCGCAAAAATTGCTGTCGTTCCAAGGGGATGCGTTTGCCGCACTGCCGCTCGAAGAACGAATCAAGCGAGTCAAACCATTTGCCGAGCGCGCCGGATTGTTACAGGAAGCGGGCTCCGACGCGAAGCTCGGCGAAGTGGTTCACGGTGCCGGTGACCGATTGAAGATCGCAGGTGACATCCTCGACTTCGATTACTGCTTCCTCGATGAATTTCCGGTCGACGCCAAAGCGTACGCTAAACGGATCGAAGGGGATTCGGCAGCGAAAGATCTGCTCAAGAAATTGCGAGAGGATTTTGCTGCCGCAGACACATGGACGATCGAATCGAGCGAAACGCTGGTCAAGCAATTCTGTGACGCCGAGGGCATCAAGCTAGGCAACATCATTCATGCATTGCGAGTGGCGACCACAGGAACTGCAGCCGGGTTTGGCATGTTCGAAACGTTGGCGGTGATAGGTAAAGAGCGAGTGTTGGCGAGGATCGACAAGGTGGTCCAAGCCTAGCTGTTGGAGTTGCGTGTTTTTCACAACCCGCCGCGTAAGCGAGGGAATCTCGATCTTGACGTGGTCCCTCGCTGACGCTTCGGGTTGGGATTTGTTGGGGAAACGACAATAGCGCAACTTCAAAAGGCGTAACGCCGGTTCCGTCAGCCCCACAAACCCATTTGCCGAACAAAACCGCGACAATCTGTGCCCATGCAGAATCAGTGCGATTTCGGGTAAACTGTATTGTGGATATTCCGTCACCCCCTTTTGTTCCATTGCGAGTGTTAGCCATGCAACGTTTCCGTTTCTCATCCCCCGTCGCGATTGTGGTGTGCGTGGCTGTTTGCGTTGTCGCTGCCGGATGCAAACGTGAAGAGACGCCGGTTACTTTCGAGCCGAACTTTGTCCACGCGATGAAGTACCAAATCAAAGACAACGTCTCGATGGATCAAGCCTCCAAAGACTCGATGTGGGTCGTGACGAAAATGTTCGGCACTCCGGACGAGCCAAAGTTGCCCGACTTTGTTGCCGAGGAAGAGGATTTTGCCGATTTGCTGGATCTCGATCGACTCGTGCGTGCCTCGGGACCTGTCGATGCCGAGGGACGTGGCTTGTACCGCAAACATTGTGCGTTGTGCCACGGCGTGACCGGAAACGGACGCGGTACCACGGCGGCGATCTTGAATCCTTATCCACGTGATTACCGCATGGGTGTGTTCAAGTTCAAATCGACTCCGCTCAGCTACAAGCCGACGCGAGAAGATATCGCACGTTCGATTCGCAACGGGATCGCTGGCACCGCAATGGTCAAAATCCCCGAGTTGTCCGAAGACGACGTTCAAGCATTGGTCGACTACGTGATCTATCTGTCGTGGCGTGGAGAGACCGAGCGAGCTTTGATTGACGACGCTGTGATGGAAGGTGTCGATTTCGAAGGCGGCGAACGCATTATCGATCCGGAATTGGCCAACAGCCCCGACGAAGAAAAGAAAGAAGAGTTCGAAGAGCAATGGGAGATTTCGGAAGAGATCACAATGGGGATCGCCGAATCATGGCTCGAAGCAGAAGACGAAGTGCTCGAAGTGCCGGAGCTACCGACTGATTTTCCCGTGGCCAGTTCGCACAAAGATTTCGTCAAGCTGAGCCAAGGTGACCAAGCCGATGCGTTGGCAAAATCGGTCGAGCGAGGCCGTGAGTTGTTTGTTGGCAAGGTGGCCTCCTGCAGCAAGTGCCACGGTGAAAAGGGACTTGGTAACGGCCAGACGACCGACTACGACGAATGGACCAAAGACTGGACCGCACGGATCGGGATCAAACCCGAAGATCGTGAATCGCTGATCCCGCTGCTGGCCCGCGGCGCTCTGCCACCGATCAATGCAGTGCCACGGAACTTCTCGGAAGGCTTGTTCCACGGAGGCTCAGAATCCAGTGATCTGTACCGCCGCATCACCCAAGGGATTGATGGTAGCCCGATGCCCGCAGCGACGTTTGTCGAAGGCCAGTTTGAAAAGCAAGATGTTTGGCATCTGATCAACTTCATTCGCTCGCTGCAAACCGCGGATGCCGAGGATGCAGCAGTCGCCGGGGCCGATGCGACGCCCAGCGAATCGGTTGGTGCCAAGCCAAAAGCTAGCCCTGCAATCTAGCGACAGCGATTCAAGCGTGATTTACGCCAGCGAAGTTGCACTTTCTATTCTCTATATTTAATTAGTCAAAGCGATTATGAGCGAGCAAGAAGCGAAACGCGAAAGCAAGCACTTTATTCAACAGGCAATTGATGCCGATTTGGCTGTCGGGCGTTTTGCAGGAGTGTTTACGCGGTTTCCGCCTGAGCCGAACGGTTATCTGCACATCGGGCACGCGAAAAGTATCTGCTTGAACTTTGGACTGGCCAAAGAATACGGCGGCACATGCAACCTGCGTTTTGACGATACCAATCCCACCAAAGAAGAGACGGAATACGTTGATTCGATTCAAGAAGACATCCGTTGGTTGGGCTTCGAGTGGGATAGTTTGCACTACGCCAGCGACTACTTTGACCAACTGTACGAGTGGGCCGAAAAACTGATCAGCGAAGGCCACGCCTACGTTTGTGATCTGACCGCCGAACAGACTCGCGAGTATCGTGGATCGCTGACCGAACCAGGCCGCGATAGCCCGTTTCGGGATCGCACCGTCAAGGAAAACCTGGATCTGTTTCGACGAATGCGTGCGGGAGAGTTCGCCGACGGCTCACGCGTGCTACGCGCTAAGATCGACATGGCATCGCCGAATATCAATCTTCGAGATCCAGTGATGTATCGCATTCTGCGTGCGACTCACCATCGCACCGGTGACACTTGGTGCATCTACCCGACCTACGATTGGACCCATGGGCAAAGCGATTCGATCGAAGGGATTTCCTTTTCGATTTGTACGCTCGAGTTCGAGAATCATCGTCCGCTGTACGATTGGTACTGTGAAAAACTCGGCATCCATCACCCACGACAGATCGAGTTTGCCAAGCTGAAACTCAGCACGCTGTTGATGGGCAAACGTCACATGTTGCGAATGGTCAAAGAGGGCTACGTCAACGGTTGGGATGATCCGCGGATGCCGACGATCTCGGGTTACCGCCGCCGAGGCTACACGCCCGAATCGATCCGCAACTTTTGCGCGGATGCGGGGATCGCAAAATTCAACAGTACGATCGATATTATTCGGCTTGAAAACGCCGTTCGTGAACATCTGAACGCTGTCGCACTTCGACGAATGGCGGTGTTGGATCCGATCAAGTTGACGATCACGAATTGGCCCGAGGGCAAGGTCGAGATGACCGAGGCGATCAACAATCCCGAAGATCCTGCGGCGGGCAAACGCGAGATCCCTTTTTCCGGAAGCCTGTGGATCGAACAAGAAGATTTCCGCGAAGAAGCTCCTCGCAAATTCTTTCGTCTGAAGAAAGGCGGCGCAGTGCGTCTGCGTGCTGGATACATCGTCGATTGTCACGATGTGGTCAAGGACGCCGATGGCAACGTGATCGAGATCCTCTGTACCTATGATCCGGAAACAAAAAGTGGCTCCGATTCCTCCGGACGCAAAGTCAAAGGAACGATTCACTGGGTCAGTGCCGATCATGCGGTCGAGGCCGAGGTCCGCTTGTATGACCGATTGTTCACCATCGAAAACCCGGGTGACCCCGAGGAAGGCAAAACCTTTGTCGATTACTTGAACCCTGATTCACTGAAAGTGATCACCGGGTATCTCGAACCTGCGTTGGCAGAAGCTAAACCAGGCGATCGCGTTCAGTTCGAGCGATTGGGTTACTACGTTGTCGATCCCGATACGACGCCGCAGAAAATGGTGTTCAATCGAATCGTTTCGCTTCGTGATACCTGGGGCAAGATGGAAGCCAAAGGCAAAGCGAATTAGATCGCTTGCGGAAGTTTTGAAGTTGCGTTATTTGCTGTCGCGGAGCGACTATTTTCGATAGCCTCGGACTTTAGTCCGAGGAGTTTCCGTCAACATCAATCGAGTCCCAGCGGGACGTTTTGCGATTCGATCATTCGCCACAAAGCGTCGCTCCGCGACTTGGTGTCTATTTCAGAACCGAAACCTTGGACTAAAGTCCAAGGCTATCACGTAAAGTGCCTCCGGCACAAAATGAAGCATCTTCAAAACGCGTGAGTAAGAGATTTCAATCACATCACAGCACATCACCGTACTCACTCCACAAAAAAACAGGCCACGGTAAACCGTGGCCTGTTCGTTTAAGTGTCGATTCAGCTGAAGCAACCTAGCTGTTGTTCACGTTCGCGACTTCCGCGTCCTCGCTGGCAACTTCCGCTTCTTCACCCTCTTCGAGCGGTGAAGCGTACCCTCCAGCGGCCAGGACTTGTTGCTTGATCTCGTCCGCGACATCCGTGTTTTCGATCAAGAAGTTGCGAGCCTTCTCTTTGCCTTGCCCAAGATACGTTTCACCGTACTTGAACCATGCACCACTGCGGTTGACGATATTGTGAGTCGTACCAAGATCCAGCAAGTCGCCTTCGTAGCTGATCCCGTTGCTGTGCATCATGTCGAACTCAGCGATGCGGAACGGCGGAGCCACTTTGTTTTTGACGATCTTTGCCTTGACGCGTTGGCCGACTTGTTCTTCGCCATCTTTCAGGGCTCCGATACGACGCACGTCGATTCGGCACGATGCGTAGAACTTCAACGCGCGACCACCCGGGGTGGTTTCGGGGCTGCCAAACATCACCCCGACCTTTTCACGGATCTGGTTGATGAAGATCACACAGCACTTGCTCTTGGAGATCGCTCCAGTCAACTTTCGCATCGCCTGGCTCATCAATCGAGCTTGCAGACCAACATGGCTGTCGCCAATTTCGCCTTCAAGTTCTTTCTTAGGAACCAACGCGGCGACCGAGTCAATGATGATCACATCGACGGCATTACTCTTGACCAGCATTTCGCAAATCTGCATCGCTTCTTCACCACTGCTTGGTTGGCTGACCAGCAGCGTGTCGAGTTCGACGCCAAGCTTTTTGGCCCAACTAGGGTCAAACGCATGCTCGGCGTCAATGATTGCTGCGATGCCGCCAAGTTTCTGTGCTTCGGCGCCGATATGCAGGGCGAGCGTTGTCTTACCGCTGGATTCCGGACCATAGATTTCGATGATACGACCGCGTGGAACGCCGAAGCCACCCAACGCCATGTCCAATCCAAGGCTGCCTGTCGGGATGCCGTTGATTTTGAATTTCTGGTTCGCCCCGAGAGGCATGATCGCGCCTTCGCCGAAAGTTTTTTCGATCTGCTGAAGCGTCGTTTTTAATCCTGGTTCACGTAAAAGGATTTCCTTTAAGTTTGGATCGACTTTTGCGCCTTTGGTTGCCGCTGATTTTGTTGCTGCTTTCTTAGCCACTGTAATATTCCCTTTCAGAAAATCCCCGTGAAAGTTCCCACACCTAGATGAGTGAATCTTTTAGTGAGGTGAACGCGTTTATCGTACCGGTGTAAGGTGGTACTGCCAAGCATTGGGTTTGTTTTGGCGGTAATTCGCACCGCGAAACTTGCTTTGCAGCCTGCTTTACTTGCCACACTCTTAGTATCCGAGGTGGTCCAGACACGTCTGGTCAACGCCCTAACCTTTTTCTGAAATATTTCTAGCACGGTCCCTCACCGACAATTATTCGTCGTCAAACTCTGCTTTGCTAGCAAAGTCGCGTTAATCGGCAGAGTCGGTCTGTGGCTCCGTTTTGTCCGACTGCGAATCGGCGATTACGCGGGCGGGGATTGCGACGCGGCGATAGGTGAATTCACGAATCAGCAAAAACAGATTTACGATGAAGATCACGCCGCCCGACAGGAAGGTAATAAACGCGACCGCTTCGATGCTGGTACTGCGGCTAAACGATCGATCGATCGTCCACATCCAATTCGTGAACTCTTGCAGCCCGTATTGTTGTGAGGGGCCGCCCGTCGTAATCGCCATGAAAATCGATGGCGCAATCACACCTAATGTCAGCAGGGCCGCTGTGACGCAACAAGGAATCGCAAATGTATTCCCCACTCGCCACGCGATTGGCAGCACAATCAATCGACTGCCTCCCAAGAACATCATCAAATAACCCATCATCAAAAACGCAAAGGTGATCGGTTCGGCCGCATTGCTGATACCAAACATCAACGCCACGATCCCAAGCGACAGCATGCCTGCGCAACCCGTGGCAATGGCAAACATGAACCCGGTGCCCGGTCCAGGGCTGAACCACAGCATCATCATCCGCCCAAACGTGGTTTGCGGAAGCGTTCGCAAAACCCGCGGGCTTAACTCGGATGATTCCCCTAGCATCAACGTGCCCATCAACAGCCAGTAGCCACCCAGGATCATGATCCCAAACTGCAGGACTTCTTCTTCGGAGTACCACAGGGCCAGCGTCGCGATACTGGCGATCCAAATCAATTGTTGCGCGAACATGATCCAGCGCAACCGTGTTGATCGGTTCTCGGTAATCGGAGCAATCCGCGCTGCGGCGGCACGCACAAACATCACCATGCAGGAAACCGTCACCGCTGAAAACAGCAGCGTGAACACGACGCCCTCGCCGTTCCAGAAAATCTGTTGCCGCATGATGACTTCGAGAACAAACGCGCCGCACAAAAATTCGGCGAACACAATCACGCCGAGCAAGACAAGCAGCGTGAAGATTTGCCCCGCGCGATTCTGGACAACGGTGGCCAGCAGTAATCCAAACGTGGTCAATAAAATCGAAACGCCGAATACCAACACGATTGTGGTGCCAATCATCACCATGTCGATGCCCCGCAGCAGGTAGCAAAACGCAAAGCAGGGAACGAGCGCAGCAAAGTAGACCAGCATCTGAAGGACCGCGCTGCCGAGTTTGCCGGTCACGATTCGCATCGACGTCAGTCTCGTGATCGCCAGCAGTTCGTAGGTGCCTTCGTCAAGTTCGGCGGCCAACGATCGGTGGGCAGCAAGCGGCACCATCGCGATCATGGGAATGGCCAACAGAAAGTAGTAGCCTGACATCAAATCGGCGCCCGAAGGCACAAAATAGATGTCCGGTGCAAGCGTGACGACACCGATGATCATCCAAAACCAGGACGCGATTAGCAATAGAAAGAACGTCACGGCAAATTGTCGGCTCTTCAGCGATTGACGTGCTTCTTTGATCAAGATCGGATTCAAATGCCGCGAGACCTGCTCGCTTTGTTTGTCGATCCATCCCCACCATCCTGGTCGGTCGGTGTCGCGAAGCAGCGGATGTTCCTCGTCTGGATCTATCAGGACGGGTTCGCTGTGAAGTTCAAGTGGCATTTTTACTGATGCGGAATCACTCATTGCACATGCCCCTTGGTGACTTGCAAGAAAACATCTTCTAATGAGTGGTCGCATGGTGAGTACTCGAGCACATCGATGCGAGCGTCACAGAGGAGTCGGAGTATCTCGATTTGCGGTGCGTCACCATCGTCGATCGAAAACCGAATGATGGAATCGACTACCTTCACATCCTTAGTTTGATCGTGTTGGGAAATTAGTTCCGCCGCGCGTGCCGCGTCTGACGCCACCCGAACTAAAATTTCGCGGTGCGGTTGCAAGGTGCGGCGGATTTCTCCGACGGTGCCGGTTGCCAACAATCGTCCGCGTTCGATGATTCCAACGCGGTCGCACATCTCGGCAAGCTCGGTCAGGATATGGCTGCTAATCAAGATCGTTTTGCCCTCCGCAGCGAGCGAACGAATGATTTGACGTAGCTCGATTCGGGCACGCGGGTCGAGCCCCGCAGCGGGTTCGTCAAGGACGAGAACCGGAGGGTCGTGAATAAGTGCACGTCCTAGGCACAGTCGTTGACGCATCCCCTTGCTCAGCCCTCGCATCGGCTTGGTCGCCAACGGACGCAGGCCAGTAAAGTCGATCACCCAACGCAAACGCCGGGTTCGCTCGCGACCGACCAAACCGTACGATCTGGCAAAGAAATCGAGGTACTCGATACAGTTCGTGTCGCTATACGTGCCAAAACCATCGGGCATAAAACCCAATCGACCACGCACGCGATCGGGATCGTTGACGCTGGAGAGCCCTTCGATATACGCTTCGCCCGATGTCGGCAATTCCAGCGTCGATAGGATTCGCATGCTGGTCGTCTTGCCCGCCCCGTTGGGCCCGATATAGCCAAACACGCTGCCTTTTGGGACTGCGAACGAAACATTGTCGACCGCATGGGTAGTCCCAAACGTGCGGCACAGCGAATTCAGTTCGATCATCGGTCCCGCATACGATGTCGCGTTATAAGTTGTCGCGATCATTTCAAAGCTCCCATAATGACATGAACGCTATCTTCGATCTCGACGTCATCCATTCCAAGCGAATCGGCTCTCAGGGCAGTCGTTGCGATAAATTGGTTTGCAGGCAGACGGCCAAGCCATCCATTGAGCGTTTGGTCGATGGTTGAAACTTGCGATCCTGTGCTGCCTCGACTGTAATAGGCGCGGCGAAGTCGGGGAACCAAACTTGCAAGTTCCATTGGCGAAACGCGGATCTCAGCTCCAGCGGAACCACTTTGCAGTAACTTCATCGGAACCGATTTCCCAGGGGCGACGGTTTTCGTGATCCATTGCCGCTGTTGGTCGTCGCAGGCGACAACTTGATACAGCGGTTCGTCGGATTCGTTGGTCACAATCAAGCCTTTGGTTGCTTGAGAAAATGTGACGAGCGGACCTGCTTTCTGAGGTTCAAGGCTGAGATATTGAACCTGAGATCGTGAGGGCAGAAATTGGCCAGAGAATTGTTGGTAATCATTGCCGGCTTCGATTTGACACGAGGCGGCCCCGCTGCGACCACTGCCGTAATATCGGTTTTCCGCTGGTTTGTTCAGTACGGGAAACAGAGCGGTGCTGTCGTTGAATTGCAGTCCGCTACTTTTTCCCACCGCAGAAAAATAGGTCAATCGATCGTTGCGGACCAAATAGCCCGCCTGAGCGTCTTGCCATGTGATTTGTCTGGCTCGCAACCGGGTTCCCAAACCATCTGCGAGAATCGCAGAGGCAAACAAGCCGGTCGTCACCAGCAGTGCAAGCGCGGGAGCAGAGAAAAGCAACAGGTATAACCGCTGGTTTTTGCGAAAAAAACGATAGCTCAGTGGTCCCACCATCAGGATGAAAACGGTGTTGATCAGAAAAAACAGTTTCACCGGGGGACCGCCGACCGCTTCGATCAACCAGCTCCAGTAATGGTCGTTACCATAGCGGACATCGATCCCGTTGCGCTCGACCCACTGAACTTGGTTTTTCCCATGCAGTCTGGCGACGGTTTGCCACAACTGGAGCGATCCGGGAAATGGATCAACGTCGTCAATCGAGGTGACCGTGCCTCGACCCATGGATGCGGTCTTGATTGTCGACGCCAATGATTTAGCAGGAAGACTCTGGATGGTCGGATGGTTCACTTTGACCAGTTTGTCAAAAACGGTTTGGCGTGATGACAGCGTGTTGTTGTTTTGTTGCCACTGCCAATTATTGGATCCTTTGCTGACGCCGGACCAAGATTCAAACTCGAGGGCCGTGGTGTCGTTTTGGTCTTGCAGTTTTAGCATGCCTTTGACTCGCGCGGGCGCCACGACTTGTCCCGGAGTGACCGGTTTTAGATTCGTAAACGGCAACGCAAGTCCGCCTGCATCATAGATCCACAGGTTCCCTCCGGCGGCGATCCAATCACGCAGCGCTTCAAATCGATCTTGGGGGCCGCTACTGGCTATTGTCTCAAGCGTTGGTCCGTGAATCAGAATGACATCGAGTTGTGAATAACCCAGCCATGAGGAATGCATCGACTCGGGTGCGATGTTGCGAAATTGAACCCATGCCGGTTGGACCTGAGTGACGCGTTGCAGCGATTCGGCGTGTGAAAGTCGCGGCACGTCCACGGCCTCGTCAATCGGTCCTTCCCCCAATACCGTGATCAGCGTGCGGATGTCCGGGAACGCGGGCAACCCCGATGCGGGGAGTTGTTGGAGTGTCGGGTGGATGATGCCGACAGTAGTCTTTTGGTCCGCATGACGAACTGTCAATTGATTGGCGAACGCGATTTGTTTGCCACCTTCAACCGTCCGTCCGTCGTCTCGCACTTCGATAAAGATCGTTTCCCAGGGGACGTAGTAGGGAACATAAACGACAAATCGTGCGAGGGTTGTCTTTTGTTTGACCTGACAACGAAATCGGTAGCTGAAGTCGATATCGCTTGTCGAATTCCCACGAGGCGACAAGGTGACGTCAAAGGTCCGATCCGTAGGAAAGCTTCCCAGCGGACTGGCGAAGCTCAAGTAGATCGGTTGATAGCCATTGCCAGCCACTTTTGACATGTGGACGGTCATCGAAAAGCCAGCCTTGCGAAAATTCGCAGGCAGCGTTGCCAATGAATGCGCATTGGGGTCGGACTGGGCATAAAGTTCGCTGCCCGGCATCGCCAACAAGGTGATGGCGACCAGCAGCGAAAGGCGAGTGAGCGGGTTCACGCGTTGTCCTTCGTGGGGGTCGACGTTTGAGAGTGGAGCGAAGCGGATCCAGGGCTGGGCGGTAGTGGCCGGTTCTGGTGAAACGGCTCAAGGATCGCGCCGCTGACTCCGGCCAGGAAATAAGCGATGCAAAACATGACGGCGTAGGCAAAAAAACATGCCATCGCCGTCATCAAAACCACGCTAAGACACTTTGCCCAAAACAGATTGTCCATCGCGCCAGCGCGAAACGCCCACATCATCGCTGCGCAGATTGCCGTCAATTTCAACAGGAACTTAAGTGAGAGCTGAGGAAACAGACGCTCACGCAGCGGCTCGTCTGCAGCACACGGGATCGATGGATCTTGGGGCGACGGATCTTGAGACATTGTGATGACTACCGTGAAGAGCAACGGTGACGCGATTGGGATCGAACCCCGCAATGGGACGCAGGAAATCAGTGTAACGTCTGTCCGCCGTCCGTGGTTGATTCTGGAGTATTAAGGATCCTGCCTCACTTTGATCGAGGCCGGCTTCGACGTTGGAATCGGAATCGATTAATCTATTGAGCGGGCCCACTAAATCCACTCACTCCTGTTTTGATCGCAATGTTGAACCGAACCCATTTTTTAGCCACTGCACTGATTTTGTCGTCGTTGGGAATTCCGCAGTATGTCGTTGCCCAGTCGGCGGCGTTTCATGCTCAAGGAGAATTCGCGGGCGAAGCGACGGCGACTTCGGTGCTGCTGCAGACGCGGTTAACGAGGGCACCAGGGCCGACGCTTGACGACAACGGTGACGTTCCTGGAGCTGAAGGTAGCGTTCAGTTTGAGTATTCACAAAATGCGGACTTCGATCCGTCGAAGATGACAGCATGGTTGACCGCCAACGCGGAGCATGACTTTGTCGTACGCTGCCCGATCGAATCGTTGTTGCCCGATACCAAATATTACTACCGCGTTCACATCGGGACCGAGACCAAGTCGCTGCGAACCGGTCCCGCGCGTGAATTCAAGACGTTGCCAGCGGAGGACCAAGCGACCGATGTTACGTTTTGTATGGGCAGTTGCATGAATTACGATTCGTTCCTTCGCGGAAAGTCAAATGGGGGCGGTCCGGTCACGGCGATTGCGGAGGACAAGCAACTCGGTTATCCGGTGTTTGCTTCGATGAGCAAGCTCGAGCCTGATTTCTTTGTCGGAACGGGAGATATCGTCTATTACGATAAACCCAATAACGCCGCGGCAAAGCTACTTCCGGAGCTGCGACGGAAATGGCACGAGCAGTTTCGTTTCCCCCGGCTGATAGAATTCTTTGGTAAGACGCCTGCTTATTGGTCCAAAGATGATCATGATTTCCGATTCAATGATGCGGACATGCTGGGCGAGAAAAAGCCTACTCCGCAATCAGGTATCGAATTGTTCCGCGAGCAGATGCCGATTCATGCCGCCGATGATCACGATTCGCCCACTTACCGAACGCACCGCATTGGTCGCGACTTGCAATTGTGGTTCACCGAAGGCCGCGATTTTCGTTCGCCTAATCGCATGGAAGATGGCCCCGACAAATCGCTGTGGGGCAAAGAACAACGCGAATGGCTCGAAGCGTCACTGCAGCAAAGTGACGCGGCGTGGAAGATTATCATCAGCCCCACGCCGATGGTCGGGCCGGACGACGCGTACAAGAAAGACAATCACACAAATCTTGGCGGGTTTCGACACGAAGCCGACTCATTCTTTGCTTGGGCAAACCAGCATGGGATCGAAAATTTGATGGTGTTCTGTGGCGATCGCCATTGGCAATACCACAGTATCCATCCGAGCGGGGTGGAAGAGTTTGGCTGCGGAGCGCTGAACGATGAAAATTCACGCCGCGGCGTGCCACCGGGTTCAAAGCGAGGCACCGATCCCGACGGGAAAATTGTGCAGCCCTATACTTATGACGAACCGACGGGTGGTTTTCTTTTCGTCTCGGTCAGCCCCGACAAGGAAAAGTCGAAATTGCAAATCCAATTTCACGATGACCACGGCAAGCTGATGTACGAGGTTGCGAAAGAGCGATAAACATCCACGATTGGAAGTCATTCGGTGTTTTGAGTGTCGCTGACGCCCCATGCCATCTACTTTCGGGTTGACATCAAATTTGGGGGAGAGTTTCACCTCCGGTCTATACTGCAGTAACCTCTCTGCCGACGAAGTTGGGGGAGAGGTGGCAGAAAAGCTGCGCGAACAGAATTCAGGACAACCCGAAAGTTTTGCAGTCCAGGCTTGCGCCGCACCGTTATAAAAGTAGATGACGGCCTCGATGGGGGCGGCCGCTAGGAACCGGCCCTACGCTTCAATCGACGACAGTTCATTTCCGGCTTGACCTTATGCAAGTCCAGTTAGTGTGCTGGTGCCACTGGAAAAACGATCGGTTTCGAGTCCGAGGTGTTGCAGGTAGCTGACGAACAAGTTGCAAAGTGGGGGTGGCGAATCGGCAGCAAAGGCGAGATGTTGGCCATGTTTAAAATGGCCTCCCGCGGCAAGGATTGGTAAATCTGTATTGCTGTGGCTCGATGCGTTTCCAAGGTTCGATCCCAGCATGATTGCGGTTTGATCCAACAGCGTTTTGTCGCCTTCGCGAACTTCATCGAGTTTTTGCAGCAGTTCGGCAAACAGCCGCATCTCTTCTTTTTCGATGATCGATAACATTTCGATCTTATTGGGATCACGACCGTGGTGGCTTAGATTGTGCCATCCATCGTCGACTCCCTCCAGTGCGACCACTTCGTTGCCGCCGGCGCCAATCATGGTGATCAGCCGCGTGGAATCGGTTTGGATGGCCAGAAAAATCATGTCGTACATCAATTGCATCGCTCCGGTAAAGTCGGCGCGATCGGTGATGTCGGTCGGCGGCTTGCGATCGACAATGGGCTTGGGGCGTTTCTCCCACTGAGCCGCTTGCACGAGCCGGACTTCGAGTTCGCGGACACTTGAAAAGTATTGATCCAAGGTTTGGTTGTCGTCTCGACCCACATCACGCTGGACCTTGCGAGTTTGCTCAAGAACAAGGTCCATCACGCTCTGGCCATCTTCGATTCGCCGCATTTGAGCAGCCTTTTCGTCTTTGTTGCCTTCGAGAAACAGCTTGGCAAACAGTCGTGACGGACGCGATTCGGCGGGGATTTGCACACCCGATCGCGTGAACGAAAGACTCGATCGGTTTGCCGCCAACACCAACGAACCAAATCGAGTGCGGTGGCCAATTTGTTCCGCCGCGTATTGGTCGACCGAAATGGTGTTGTGAAAACTAGGCTGGCCGGGGTGGGGTGCGCCGGTTAAAAAACTTTTCTCAGCCGAATGCCCTCCGTCGACATCCGGGTGCATCAAACCGGACACGATGGAAACCTTGTTGCGAACCTTTTGTAGAGGTTCCAAGTACGGAGTGACCTCGTATTGGTGCCCCGCTGATTTCGGGAACAGGTTGGGGGTGTGGATTCCTAGCGGAGCACAAATCATCAGCATGCGGCGGATATCACCGTTGCTCGGGTCGGTCGTCGTGTCTAGAGGATCGGCTGCCCCAGCGGAGGTTGGCGAGAATGTCTGCAGCAGCGGCAGCGACATCGCGACGCCCGTGGCTCGTAAAATTCGCCGGCGATCAATGCGGAGGTTCATGATGCGATGCTTTTTAGGTTTAAGGCTGCAGAAATAAGTCACTCGCGACGATTTCCAGAATCAACGAACGCAAACCGTGATCGTTCTGTTTGGCTTCGTTGACGATCGCATCGATGCCACGACGATCTGAAAGCGTGATGCGGCGACCGAATGCATAGATGCACAGTTTGCTCGTGATGGCTCGCGTGATCGACGTTTGGTCTTGCAGCAAACATTCGCGAAATTGTTTGAAATCGTCGAACGGTCGACCGTCGGCAAAATGCGAGGCGGTTTCGACCGACGGGCCTTTGCGATAAGAAATTCGCTTGTCCGGAATCTTTTCTCCCTCACCGAGCGATCGATACCAAGTCCGCTCGCCTCCGATCGGATCAAAATGTTCCAAAGCAAATCCGGCAGGATCGATTCGTTTGTGGCAGCTTGCACATGAATCGACGGATGCATGTTTACTCAATTGTTCGCGGATCGTCGTGGCGCCACGAATGTCGGGTTCGACCGCGGCAACGCCGGGCGGCGGTGGCGGTACGCTGCGGCCAAGCAAATTCGTCAGTACCCAATTTCCACGAATCACAGGCGAGGTCGTGGTGCCATTTGCCGTCACCTTTAACACACTCGCTTGCGTCAGCACCCCGCCGCGAACGCTGTCAGGTGGAAGCTCCACTCGTTGAAACGTTTCATTGCCCCTGATGCCTTGGATGCCGTAATGTTTCGCGATTCGTTCATTCAGAAAGGTAAAGTCTGAGTCGATGAAATTTGCGACGCTGAGATCTTCTTGCAAAACATGCGTAAAGAAGTGACGAGTTTCCCCGAGCATCGCTTCGATCAAAAGAGGATCATATTCGGGATACAGTTTGCCATCGGGCGTGGTGAATTCGATGTCGCGGAGGTCGAGCCATTGTCCGGTAAAGTTTTCGACGAAACGCTGGATCTTGGGGTCACGCATCATGCGTTCGGATTCCGCCTTGCGGATTTTAGGATCGCGTAGCTTGTCGGACGCAGCCAGTTCAAGCAGTCGTTCGTCGGGCATCGTCGACCACAGGAAATAGGACAACCGCGATGCGATCGTGTAGCTATCCACTTGGGGATCGCGATTGATCAGCAAAAATTGAGGCGAGCATAATACGGCGGTGACGCCGGCTCGCACCGCCTGTTCAAATGTGCGACCTGACTGCAATCGCTCGAGCGTTAAACGAACGAACGGTTCGATCTCGGATTCATCGACGGGACGGCGAAAGGCACGCGGCACAAGGTTGCGAATGATTCGCTCGGCATCTTCCTCAGCATTGGACGACTCGACCACGTGCCGTTGCACCCCTTTTCGATGTCGCATGTAGATGGTTTGCTCGGGGACCATCGTGATCGAGTCGGAGTTGCCGAAGAGTCGTTTCTGAGCTTCGCTAGGGAAGCTTTGGTCAATCGGACCATGTGTTTCGGCCCACGCGATACCAACGCCTGGACGCGACTCGTGCTTGTCTCGCCACGTTACATGCTCGGGCCAAATTCGTGGCACGATGTGGATGGAATGCCCTTCGTCCATCGCGGTGGTAAATTCAATCACGCGAGGGTTCGTCGGAGTCCCGGTGACATCGTAGATACCGATGAATTTGCGAGTCTCGGGGCCGAACAGCGACCCGGTATAGATTGCGACCGACAACGTTCGCTCACCAGGATCGTGCGGCCATAGGGCAACGCGACAGCGGTAGACGCCGTCTTCGATCGGGTGCACCTCGTCGAGTCGTGCGGGAGGCCAACCGGGAGTGAATTTTACGAACGAATTCTCGACTTCGATCGTTCCCCCCTTTTTCTTTTTCACCGATTCAATGTTGTCGCGAACTTGCATCATCTCGACATGACGCGTTTGCGGAGGCAGCGGCTTGATCCGGCGCACCACCGCATCAAAGGCGATGTCCGCGGCCTGAAGGTATTGCTCGAGCAGAACCGAGGAAATGCTTAACCCATCGGCGACGTTGTCAAATCCCTGCACCGACTGGTCCTCGGGCAAAAGATCCACTAACGGCACTTCGATTCCCAATAGATCATGAATCGTGTTTTCGTACTCGCGGCGATTCATCCGGCGAAGCGATAGCGGCTTTTCCGATGTGGTTCTAGCAACGCGACCCACAATGTGCTCGATCGCTGCGGAGGTTGTTGCTGGATCAGGACGCGGCGAATCGGGCGGCGGCATCTCGCCATGCTGGAGTGCGTCGACCACCCGGGACCACGTCGCCAAATCGGCTTGCCATCGGGAGGACGCGGTCAATGCGTCAAACTGAATACCGGCTTCCGCTTCCTTTCCGCTGTGGCACTCGACGCAGTGTCGCTCGAAAAATGTTTCGAGCTGGATTTCCGCAGGCGAGGAGGTTTCAGATGCCTGGGAATCGGAGGGCGGGGCAGCATTGGCACCGCCAACCAAAAGTCCCACGGTGAGCGGGACGAGCATCAGGAGAGAGCGGAAAGGGTGGGACATCAGGCGACCGTCACGATGGATATTCAGCCGTCCTTAGCGTCTCATTCGCATTCCTGGTTACTTTTTAACAAGTGACCAATCGCGACGCTGGCGGCTGCTAGGAATTCCCATCCGTTTTCGGTATTTTGTTACCGTTCGGCGGGCGACAGTCATGCTCGCCTTTTTCAGCTCGTCGACCAGTTGCTCGTCGCTGTAAGGATTGCTCTTGTCTTCCTTGTCAATCAATTCTTGCAGCTTCAACCGAATCGTATCCCAAGCAACATCGTCGCCATCTTCGGTTTGTGTTCCGCCGACAAAGAATCGCTTCAACGGCAAAATGCCACGCGGAGTTTGGATCCATTTATCGTCGACCGCTCGGCTGACCGTAGTCACGTGGACGCCCACTTTGTCGGCAATCTGTTGCATCTTTAGCGGTTCGATCGCCTCGGGACCTTCGTCGAGGAATCTCTTTTGATGTACGACAATCGCTTCGGCGACCTTGGTTAACGTGCTACGTCGCTGTTCGATCGAGTCGATCAGCCACTGGGCACTGCTGATTTTCTGTTTGATGAACTCGCGTTCTTCGGTCGTGCTGGTGGGGTCCTGCAGTCGGCTGCGGTAATAGTCGCTAATGAACAACTGCGGGACGCGGTCATCATCGAGCCGGACTTTGTATTCCCCATCGTCATCTTGTTCCAAGATGATATCGGGGGTGACATTGGGAACGTAGGTTTCCATGAACGCCGCGCCCGGTTTGGGGTTGAGCATATGCAGCTCTTCACGGATTTCTTGGATCTGCTCGATCGTGAAGTTCGTCTTCTTGGCGATTTGCGGCAAGCGATTCTCGGCCAAGTCGACCAAGTGCGAGCGGATCAAAGTCTTCATTTCCTCGTAATGAGGAATCGCAGGGGAAAGTTGATTCAGCAGACATTCGCTCAGGTCACGTGCCGCGATCCCAGCGGGTTCAAGCGATTGCACAATACCGAGTGCTTTTTCAGCGAGATGCAAATCTTCTTCGGTGTGTCCGGCGGACAACAAATCAACCAACGGGGTGCGAAGATAGCCACCGTCGCGTGCATCGAGCGTGCTGATAATTCGTTCAGCCAGCTTTTCAATGCGATCATCAATGTCCATTTCGGCGAGTTGATGAAGCAAGAAATCGTTCAGCGATTCTGGCCGCGACTGAGCGTTGGCCATCAAATCATGGCGGCGATCAGCATCGTCCTGCATGCGGTTGGACGAGCGACGGAACGAGTCATCAAACGTGCTGGGAAGATCATTGACCATCTTTTCCAAGCGTTCGAAGTCGTCTTGGTTAGCGTGATCGTTGTCGACGACGAGTTCTTTCTCGTCTTCGCTACGTGTATCGGCCGAAGGAGCATCATCGTCGAGTTGATCCGGCTCCGTTGGGTCGACATCCTGTTGTTCGAGCAGCGGATTCTCGTTCATCTCCTGCTCAATGCGCTCCTGCAGAGCCAATGTAGGCAGCTGCAGAATCTCCATTGACTGGATCATCCGAGGGGCCAACTTCTGAACCTGCATTTGCCGGGCCTGAAGACCCATCGACATCCGCATTGTTGCATTCTCTGAAAATACGAGGAGGTGGAATCCTGGCACCGCCTGTCCCCGAACCAGGGAACTGGCAATCGGTGGGGAACTGGCATTCGGTGCGCCGCAATTCTACCAGCACTCGCTGTGCCATTGGCGAGAAAAATGCGGCTTTGGCCAAGAAAAGTTTCTATAGCGTGTTGGTACTATAGTTTTTGCCGGCCCGTCAATGCATCCGCGATCATTTCGCGATTGGCATATTCCAACACGCTTCCAGCCGTAATTCCCCGGGCTAAACGGGTGACTTCGACCGGATATTCGCTCAAAAGGTTCGAGATATAGAGGGAGGTTCCGTCTCCCTCGACCGTCGGGTTGGTCGCCATGATCACTTCGACGAAGTTACCTTTTCGCACGCGTTCGACCAGAGGATCGATCGTTAATTGGTCGGGGCCGATTCCGTCCAACGGGGCGATCCGGCCGAGTAACACGTGGTAGACGCCTCGATAGGCACTCGATTGTTCGAGACTCATTAGGTCACGAGGCTGCTCGACGACACAGATCCGTGTGCTATCTCGATTGGGATCCGAACAGATCGCACACAGCTCGGTTTCGGACAGATTGAAGCATGCCGAGCAATAGCGAACGTCCTTTCGAACACGCCGGATCGCGTCAGCAAGTCCGAGTGCCTCGTGCTCGCTGACCCGCAGCAGGTGGAACGCCAAACGTTCGGCGCTTTTGCGTCCGATCCCGGGTAGTCGCCCAAGTTGTTCCACTAATTCCGATACGGCGCCAGCATGATTGCTCATCGTGATCAACCGCCTCCGGTCAAGTTTGCCAAGATGCCATCCAAGCCTGGGATGTTGATATCCATGTCGGCAACCATTTGGGAAATGCCGTCGGCGTACATCTGTTTGGCTGCGGCACCCGCCTCGTTGGTCGCTTCGAGCACCGAGATCTCAATCACTTCGCTGGAATACTCGCCGCGGATCTGCACCGATTGGACATGCCCCAATCCGTTCATCAAGACGGTGACGTCGGTTTCGGAGGCCGTTCCCGTGACTGTCGCGACTTTCATCTGGTCATTGAGCTGCTGCATCTTTTCGGGCAGCTTTTGGAACGATCCCATCATCGACGCGATGTTGCCGAGATTGCCAAGTCCTTTGAACATATTGAACGCTTAAAATTAGGAGAATGCAGGAAAGAGACGATCGCTGAGTGCGAATTGTATACCGTTGGCAAACGATCCCCAACACCTGCGATTCTAATCAGAGTCGAGGCGGATGGGCATCGAGCCAGGCGAGCAGGGAGTTGGGCGAGAAGAGATCGCCCCCCTAAGGGCCGCTTGGCCCCAGAAGAAGTGCTTTTAGTAGCGAGGGTGAGCCGTGGGCCGTGAGGCACCGGATAATGTGCGGGGCCCCAGCCGCTTACAGGAACGCTGGGTTAGAAAAATCAGAACCCAAAGCGTAAGCGAGGGACTCGAAGCAATCTTGCAGCGTGTTACCGGAGGTCCCTCGCTCACGCGTCGGGTTGTAATGGTAATTGCTACGCGGCCATGTGAATAAAGGGGGTTTCTAAGCCGGACGCTGTCTTACACGTCGCGGCTCACAAAATCAACAAACCGTTAACACGATTCATTTCCCCAGCTTATTTGCTCCCCATGCCCGCTAGGCTAGAGCGTTATTTCGAGCGGAAATTATACGCCGTGTTGTACTGGTCAAAGTCTGCGTTGCTGAGACCAACGTTCACGTTTAGATCGAGGTAGGTGTACTCTTCGATCACTTCCAAGGGAGCTCCCTCACGCTTGGGCCAATCGTAGGCCACGTAGCGAATTGGCAAGTTCAGCTCGTCATCGATAAAGATCTGAGCCTGATGGAATTCGGCACCGGGGGTGCGGGTCGGCTGGGTCACATGCAACACGGTACACACGCGGTCTTTGATACGTGCATTTTTGCGGAATTCGCAAGCAACGTCGGGACACTGTTTGGCTTGTTGGCCCCGTTCGATCAACTTGACGATCAAGTTTTCGATACCGATTTCGGTCATCGGGTAACGTTGACCACGCATCGCCAACATGCCGTCGACGGGGATCGTGACCGTGGGCAGGAACTTGCCTTTGAAGCCGCCTTCGTGAGCGATCAGGTAGCCATCGTTTTGGTTCTCGACGAACAAGACCTCGCGACCTTTGACGGTGCTTGGTTTCAGAAAACCGAGATAAACACTCAGCGGCTGGGTAATCTGGCCGCCATTCGTTTTGCGATTGCGAACTTTCGCATACATGTATTCATAATCGCCAAGCGTATCCCCTACGCGTTCACGCTTTACCAAGATCGCGGTGTAGTCGTTCACGTTGGCGCGGCAGTGCGTCAGCGCGTCCTTGGCTATGTCGAGGGCGCGGTCCAGCGGGTGCTGGGCAATATGCTTGGGGGTGATGCTGGCCGCGTTCGCAACGCGGTGGATTGGTTCGACGAGCTGTGGATCTTCCGCAAATGCACTCCCCGTCCCCAGCGCACCAGTAACGGAAAGCGAACCAAACAGAGCGACAAAACGGCGGCGTTGCATTTTCATGAATTTCTTCCTGGAAGTAACGTTGCGGCCTCCGTTGCCGCCTAGGTTGTCTATCGCCGAACGAGAGTACGAATCATGAAAAGGGAAAAGCATCACAGTCTTCAATACCGTAACCGGCATATCCGGAACCATTGCTGCGATGATTCGCCACCCCTCCGCAACAGACTAAACACTCCGTATTTCGACCGGGGATTCGTAGTTTCACCATACAGCCGGCGACAATGCAGTTTCTAGACCATTTTTGCCAAATTGATTGGGGAATGAAGCAAAAAAACATTGTCTGCTGTTCTCGGGTCGTTCTTGAATCAATCTTTGATTTTCGGCTCAACTACCCCGTATCGGCCGGCCGATGAGTAAAAAGCGGGCAATCGGCAAAGTCTTCCTAGTTTGCCAGGCCCGCTGGACGCTCATTCGCCTCGGTCGAGTATTTTGAAATGATTTCAATCCGTTCTTTCGCCGGATCCTGCTTGGCCGTGTGGTTGGTGCTCGTTTTTCCATCAACGGTTGTCGTTTCCCAGACAGTTGCCGAGGACATGACACCGGCGGAAGCCAGGGCACGGCAGTCTTGGGCTCCCGTGGCCACATCGAATCAGCCGCGACGGCCGCCACAACCGCTGCGTGACCCTGTGGATTGGCCCGCCCCGGTTCGGCCCGCCACGGTTCGGCATGTGTCGTCCAGTTCCTCGGCGGCGTCCTCAGGCCAATCGACTGCAAACAGCCGTTACTCGCAACGTGTCCGTTTGGCCGCAGAATCTGCCGACGCATCCCAAATGGCCGACGCATCCCAAATGGGACGTCATTTGCACGCTCACGGCGAACCTCCGATCAATGTTTCCGAACAGTCCGATCCGCCAGTCGGGCAGAACGTGGGCCTGCTTTCGGATCTTTTTGGGGGGGCAGTCGGTCCTGGCAATCCGACGCCGACGCACCGCGTGATCCGCTCACCGGAATTCAGTTTGCCCAAAAACAAGCTCGGGGAGCGATACTCGGAAACCCATCCTCCTCACTCGTCGCATCATCAGCGCAAGGTCGGTACGCCAGCGATGATCCCGCAAGCCAAGGAGAGTGCGAGCTGGAAGACGCCTTATTCGTACGGCTATTTCGGAGCCAGCAGCAAGCGAAGCTGGTCCAAGCACACGGGGTATCGGGACCGCTATACCGAATGGATCTTGCAATAGCGTTGGGATCCATAGAGGCGAATCAGGGTCTTATCGCCCTTCTTTCAAACTTGGCGGCAGTCGGGGTACCATGTTCGCTGCGGAATTTGTTGCCGTAGTTCGAAACCTCTTTCCCCTAGCGATACACGATGAGCTCTCCTGAACCTTCCTCAGGGCGTCCCGCCCCCGCGTCACCTGGCCGTCCAGGTCACCATGGTGCCCCATTGCCTGAGCCTTCGGTGATCCCCGAGAACGGATGGCATTGTGCCCATTACTTTTATCGTTTTCGCCGCGAAGCACTTACTTCGCGTTTGAGTGCCGAATGCCAAAGTCAGTTCAAAGCGGCCCTGCATCCGGCCGCAGAAGTGGCGCCCGAGCGACTCGCGAGTTACTGGACCAGCGGCCATCGTGCCGATTTCGGCGTGATGATCATGGATCCCGATCCGGCCAAGGTGGATGCGGTTCATCAACGCATTCTTGCTCCGCCGTTGGGCCAATTCGTCGAAGCGAGCTGGTCGTTTGTTTCGATGACCGAAGTGAGCGAGTACGTTCCTTCGATCGAGGAATACGAAAAACGTTTGATCGCCGGTGGCGAAGTCGCCGGTTCGCCCGAAGTGGCAGCCAAGGTGGCGGGGTATGAGCGACGTTTACCGATGATGAACGAGCAGCGGATCCGCCCAGAATTTCCCGAATGGCCCGTGGCTTGTTTTTACCCGATGAACAAAAGCCGCGTGGTCGGCGCCAACTGGTTCACCGAACCGTTCAGTCTGCGAAACAAGATGATGGCCGAACATGCCCAAAGCGGCATGGCGTTCGCCGGCAAAGTAAGCCAGCTAATCTCCGTCGGCGTCGGTATCGACGACTGGGAATGGATGGTCACCCTGTGGGGGCGAAATCCCGAGTACTTGAAAGAGATTGTCTACAAGATGCGATTCGACGAAGCGAGTGCCAAGTACGGTGAATTCGGGCCGTTCTACGTTGGCTATCGTGCGAGTGCCGAGGAAATCCTCGAGCATTGCCAACTGAATTAGGGGCCAAGCGCTCTGTCACCTATGAAGTTTAGGGTAGTGGATCTTGTTACAGATCCTGCTGCATGAGGATCTTTAACAAGATCCACTACCGCTAAGGACCTTCGGAGTAATTACTGACGTAGCGGAACTCGTCAAGAGTTTTGACCAGCCTGGAAAACGAAAGTCTTGACGACTTCCGCTACGGGAAAACCCGTCACTTATTGTTCCGACGGTCCTCAGGAGAATGTTTCGCCGGTGATTCGCTCAAACGCTTCGGTGTATTTGGCTGCCGTTCGCTCGATCACCTCGGCGGGCAGCGGCGGCGGATCGGATTGTTTGTCCCAGCCGCATTGGGACAAATACTCGCGAACGAACTGCTTATCGAATGAGGGCTGAGCCGATCCCGGGGCGTAGCTGGCTGCGTTCCAAAATCGTGAGCTGTCTGGAGTCAGCACTTCGTCAACCAGCACCAATTCGCCGTCGACCATGCCGAATTCGAATTTGGTATCCGCGATGATCAGTCCCTTGGATGCAGCGTGCTGAGACGCTTCGCGGTAGATATGGAGGCTTTGGTCGCGAAGCTTTTCGGCGAGTTCCGTACCGATGTCGGACGCCATCCGCTCGAAAGAAACATTTTCGTCGTGTCCCTCTTCCGCCTTCGTTGCCGGAGTGAAAATCGGCTCGGGCAACGCATCGCACTGCTTCAGTCCCTGCGGAAGTGCGTTCCCGCAAATCTCGCCGGTCGCTTGATATTCCTTGAGTCCGCTGCCTTCGAGATAGCCGCGGACGACGCATTCAAACGGCACCACGTCGGCTTTTTCGACAATCATCGTTCGGCCTTCCAGCGGCGATGTATCGAACTTTTGCGTCAAGTCGGCGGGGATCTCCGTCGCCAGCAAGTGATGTCGGACGGGCAGGATTGAAAACCAAAAACGGCTCATTTGCGTCAATAAGCGGCCTTTATTCGGAATCCCACTGGGCAAGATGTAATCAAAGGCGCTGATTCGATCGCTGCTGACGATCATCAGCGAATTTCCCAGATCGTAGACGTCTCGGACTTTGCCGCTGCGTCGGGGCACTGGCAAATGCGTCGATAGCAGTGCGCCATTGGCGTCAAAGGTGTACAGGTCCGGGGGGCTGGATTCGTTTTGGTTGCTCATGCAATTACTTTGCCAAAACGACCCCCACTCGGCAACTAGCCTTCTCTGGCGAATCCCCGCTGCGGACGTCCCCCCTCGTCTCGCGAATCCCCCGTTTAGAAAGTACAATAACTGTCGCGGAAGACCGATGGCGACGTGCTGGAAATAATACGTTACGCTCTCATGCTTCAATTTACGGTTGCGCACACGCGTATGACTCTTCAATTTCGGATTTGGCCTGGCAATACACTATGGGACAGTTTTTCTTCGATGTCCCTGAGACGGCTCAAGATTTTATCAGCCGGTCACTCTGGAAAGATGCCTACATCTGTGGGATTGAAGGCGTTCCTTGGCAATCGAGAAACGAGTTCGACGGATCGCGATTGACGATAACGCGAGGCATCGAGTCCTCCGGGAAGCTGTTTTTGACCTGCCCGATCGAAGGCGTCGGTTATTGCACGCTCAATACATGTAGTTTGCGGCCGCTCGAGGAAGCCCACCTGTTGCTGTTGGAATTGGCTCGCGGCAGTTGTTATCGCGCCCGCATCCAATCCGATGCCTGGGAACGAGCCGGATTGACGTTGACCAGTACATTTTTAGAGCTGATGGCCGAGGGAACGCAACGTTTTCTCGACGCGGCTCAACGTCGAGGCGATCCCGGCGTGGCATCCGAATATGCGATCGACGCGATTTCGATCCTGGAACAGGCCAACGCGGAACTCGGTGACAGTTACGCGATCCAGTCGGTGTCGTTCCGCAAACAACGCGAGGCCCAGCTGGGGACCTTGTTAGCCGCGGCCGTCGTTCCGCCGAGCCCAACCGAGCCAGATCACGAACAAGAGTTTTGCGCGGCATTTAATTCTGCGGCGGTGCGATTGAGTTGGGCCGATATCGAAACCGATTCAGGCCGGTTCGACTACGACGCAGCCGAGCAATCGATTCGTTGGTGCGCGTCAAAAGGGCTGCGAGTGATCGGAGGTCCGCTATTGGATTTCCGCGAGCGATTGATGCCACACTGGTTGTATTTGCTCGAAGATGATTTTGAGTCGTTGTTGCAATCGGTTTGTAATTTTGCCGAACGCACTGTTTTAAAACTTCGCGGTTCGGTCCAGCTTTGGAATTGTGCTTCGGGACTCAATACGCCAGGCCCGCTGAAGCTAGACGACGAGCAAATCATGCGATTAGCCGTGGGAATTTTACAGACGGTTCGCCGCAACGATCCCAACACTCCGGCAATCATGATGTTTGATCAACCGTTTGGCGAATATTTGGCGAAACACCGAGATGCGATCTCGCCTCTTCACTTTGCCGATGCAATCGCTCGCAGCGGACTTGGGATGGCGGGGTTTGGTTTGGATGTGCGAGTCAACTACGCCAGCGGTGCGACGCTGCCACGCTCGGCCATCGACTTCGGCCAAATGATTGACCGCTGGGGAACGCTCGGATTGCCGCTGCTGGTTCAGCTGTCGATCCCCGGAGATCGTGGAGCGGATGAAAAAGCGATTTATCCGCTCGAGACGTTACCCGAAACCTCGTCCGAACTTGATGCGAGTTCCGATCAACTGCGAATCGCAAGCCCGCTGATCCGCACGCTGCTTGCTAAGCATATCGTGCACGGCATTGTTTGGGACGGCTGGTCCGATGCATTGCCGCATGTGTTGAGCCATTCGGGATTGATCGACGCCGAGAACGAACCGCGACCGCTGCTGGACTATCTAACGCGAGTCCGACGCGACTTTTTAGCGTAGGCTCTGCCGCCTTCTCGTAGCGAAAGTCGCCAAGACTTTCGGCGTCCTACTAAAGCGTTTACCACTTTTCTGGTACATCGGGTTGTTGCCAAACGCTCATTCCGCCGTCGACCAATAACGTTTGTCCATGGACATGTTCTGCCGCGTCGGATAACAGGAACACTGCGGCGCCACCACATGCATCGGGGCTGGGAATCTGACCGTTTGGCGTGTGCAGTTTCATCCAGCTTTCAATGCGAGTGTCTTGGTTGACGATGTCAGTCAATGGAGTGCGGACCAATCCCGGTGCCATCGCGTTGACTCGGATTTGATGAGGGGCCAGCGAAACGCACAGCGAGCGGACCATCGCCGCGACTGCTCCCTTGCTGGTGTCATAGGCGGTGTGATCGGGTTCCGCCAACACGCCATTGATCGAACCGGTAAACAGCACACGGCCAGCCACTCCCTTTTCGATCCAACGTTTGGCAAACGCTTGAGTCAAAAAGTATCCTGAGGTGACATTCAAATCGATCGTGGTGCGATAACGTTCGTACGTCATCTCTAGGAAAGGCGTGTCGATAAACGTGCCAGCGTTGTTGATCAACAGATCGATGCCCGGCATCGTATTGTCAATCGCCGCCATCAGAGGTGCAAGATATTCATTTGGTGGGGCTGATAAATCGGCGGTCAATAATTCCGCTTGGACCCCCAATTCGCGGAGTTCGTTTCGGGTGCGAATCGCGATCTCGTCTTCGTCGCGCCCGAGAATCAACACGTCCGCTCCGGCGGTGGCGATTGATTTCGCGATGGCAGCTCCGACACCTTGAGTACCGCCGGTGACAAGGGCGCGGCGTCCGGTGAGAGCAAAGGGGGATGGCGTGAGGCTCATAGTGATGGAGGATCCGAATCGGTGGGAGCGAAAGTAGTGGGAGGGATCATGGAGGGGACAGCGGGGGGAAATGCAGGAAGTGCGAAATCACAAAAGTTTTGTCGTCACCGGTTTTCGGAAAAAAAGCAACAACTTTGCGAGTTCGACTCATCGGCGGGCGAATCTTTTGCCGACCTACCTTGATGAACACCTTAGCGAGTCTAAGATAAAGGTTGTGGGACTGAATAAGGCCCACAACCGCTTCGGTCGTCTAATTTCGGCAGAGGGATCATTTTCCGGGTTCGCCAAAGTCATACAAAGGCTTGTACAGTAGTACGCTGAGACTTTCGCGTTTCTCCCAGCGGCTCCATTTTGCCGCCGACCGATCGAAGCATTTCAAATAGCCGGCCAATGATGTGAAAACGTCATTGGCCGGTTTTTTTGTGCCTCGATCAAATCAACCGGTATGGCAGTGCCGTCGCTGCGATTACGACTGCGACGGATCTTTGCCGTCGACCCAAGGACCGGCCAGGTTCATGTATTCTGGGTCGATCAATTTGCTACCAAAATCACCTGCGGTCCATCCGGGGATATGTTTTGGATTCGCGCGGGCTTCGGAAAGTTGCTCCCACTTCTTAGCCCAGCCTGGATCGGTGGTGCTAATATCGCGAGATTCTGGATCGAGGAAAAAGACCGAACCTTGACGATAACTTTCCGCACCAAGGTTAACCACGGCGATCGCGGCAGCACCCAAGTCAGGTGGGTTGTTACACATCATTGGCTCGCCTGCTTCACAAGCATCAAGCCAATTTGCAAAGTGAGCATGCGTCGTGTTGGCCACTTTTTCGGTGGCAATGCGTTCGTCCTTATAGTCACGCTCATGAGTCACTTGAGGACGCTCGGCAATAAAATCGAAACCGTCAAATTCTTCGCCGTTTCCAAAACGGAACGTGCCAAAGTGTCCACGAATCAATTGGTCAATTCGTGATTCTTGGTTACACATCGTGGCGGTCACCAGACCTTGAACGCCTTCATTGAAATCGGCGACCACGGTTGCCACATCGGGCACATCACGGCCATCGTATTCCATGTACAGCCCCCCCGCACCGACGACGCGTCCAGGTAGTCGCAGTCCTGTTGCTTTCAACATCGAAGTGGTGCGGTGCACAAACAGATCGGTGAACATGCCGCTGCCAAACGGCCAGAAACGACGCCACTGTTTGTACTTTTCACGGTCAAATGGCATCTCGGGTGCAAGCCCTTCGTTTGTGCCGAGCCAGCGATTCCAATCGATCGTTTTTGGCGACATATCGGCTTCGAGTTTGTAGTAGCGCCACTGCCCCATGTCGCTGTTACGGAAGTATTCGGTTTGGAATCCCAAGACTTTGCCAAGCTTGCCGTCTTTGAGCAATTGATTGACTTGGTTCCAAACCGGCAGACTGGTCGATTGCACGCCCACCTGCATGACTTTGCCACTTTCTCGCCACGCCTTTTCGACCGAAAACGCCTCTTCGACCGTCTTGGTCATCGGTTTTTCGCAATAGACGTTCAGTCCTGCCGCGATCGAATCGACCGTTTGCTTGTGATGCCAATGGTCGGGCGTCCCAATACAAACGGCGTCGAGGTTTTCTTTCTCGATCATGTCACGATAGTCAACGTAACGACCTGGATCGGTTCCAGTGGCTTTCTTGATGTGGTCGGCGACCTTGTCCCGCTGCGTCTTATAGACTTCGGCGACACCGACGAGCTCGATGTTCCGGCCTTCTTCGTGCAGCTTGCACAGCGTCTTGACGTGAGCACCATAGCCGCGACCGCCGGGGCCGATGAATCCAATTCGCATCCGTTCGTTGGATCCCGCTGCAGCAGCGGCTCGCGTGGCGGACAAGCCCACCGATGCCGCCGCAGCGACTCCGGCAGATTGCGTGATAAAGTTGCGGCGGTTGGATTGATTCTCGGCTTGCTTTTCAGCTGTCATGATAAAGATTCCTCAATTTGAACGCTCTCTGCCAAAGGAGAGCTATCGGGTAAAAGAACGTGGGTGAGTGGAGTCGAAGAGAGTGATTGGTTGGTCGGTTACTTACGAAATAACGACTTGTCCTCGACAGAATTGAGCTCGTTCGCCGAACGGCCCCATTTCCAATCGAGTGTTGGCGGCGTTTTGCCATCCGACAGACATGTTAATTGGATCGGGTGATACCCCTTGGCCAATTTAATCGAAACCGTACGCCGCTGTCCCGCTTGGTAGCCAAAGTCGGCATCTAACACGGACGCTTGATGGATCCGTAGAAACGCTTTGCTGCCCGTCGCGAACGACATTTCGTACGTTCCCGTTTCCGGCACGTCGATCCAACCGGTCCACTGGATTGCCCCTTTGCCGCTGGGCAATTCCGCGGCGTCGATATTCGCAGACTTGCCCGTTTTTTGCGGTGTCAATCCACTGGTTTTTGGAACGTAGGGAAATTCGCCTTCGTAGAACGACCAATTCAAACCGGGCGTTGCCTCGGTGACTTGCACCGCAGGAATGGCAACGTTGTCGTAGGGCCGTTTTGCACTCGCGTTTGGCATCCGTGATTGCAAGACATGGTCACGCATCCGTTTTTCAAGTTTCTTAAAGCGAGGATTCGTGTCCGCCAGATTGTGCTGTTCTTTGGGATCATTCTTCAGGTCAAAAATCTGAAACGGATCGTTGTGTGATTTGATGTTTACACGCACGCCCTTGAACCCGTCCAAATGAACGACTTGCATTTGGCCTCGTTTTTTACCGCGATGCGACGGCGAGAAATCTTCGTACTTGGGCGTCGAGCCGTTCTGTGAGTACTCAACATAAATCTGGCTCGCCGCGGCTTTGCCTTTTCCGGTCAACCGTGGTCGCAAGGAAACGCCGTCGGTGCGGGCCGGAGCGGCAATCCCGCCCAGATCGGCAAACGTCGGCATCCAATCATGGAACTGACTTGGTTCCGTGTTGATCTTGCCAGCCGGAATGTTCCCAGGCCACCATGCCAACGTGGCGACGCGGATGCCGCCTTCCCAAACATCGCGTTTGATCCCATCGAGTGGGCCGTACGACTGGAACGACGTGGGGTCGTAATTTGAATTGGCAAGGTAGCTTTCTTGGTGAGGCCCATTATCACTTGAAATCACGACGAGCGTGTTTTTGTCGATCTTTAGATCACGCAGCGTCTGCAGCAGATCGCCGACGCAATGGTCAATCCGTCGAACCATCGTGGCGAATCGTTCTTCCTCGTCGCTCCATCCCTTGCCGACGTAATCGGGATGGCGGTACGAATCAATTTCGCCTTGGGCAGTGTTAATCATGTGGCCCGTTTCGCCGGTCCACTGAATACCTCCATTCAAACCGTTGCCTTCGGGATAAGCCATCGTCGGCGTTTGCAGTGCCGCGTGCGGTGTGTCATAGGCGAGGTACAAGAAAAATGGCCCTTGCGGATTCGATTCGGTGTGCTCGGCGATCCAGTGTTTGCTTCGCGCCGTGAACAAATCGGTGGTGTAGCACTTCGACAGCCCCGCGGATACTTCGCGGTCGTTATGCCATACTTGCTTGGGTTGGCGATGGGTTTCGCTGTTGCCTAGTGGCCACGCGTCGGCTGGGTAATGCACATGCCCATCGACGTGACGAACGTATCCAAAAAACTCATCGAAACCTCGTTTGGTCGGGTAGGCCGGCCATGTTTCGGCTGAATCGCCATCGCCCTGCAATCCATATTTCCCAATCAATGCCGTTCGATAACCGGCGTTTTTCATCACTGTCGCCAGCGTGTGATTGTCGGCCAGACTTTTGTCGAATTGGTTGTCCCGCACCTCGGCGTGTCCTTGGTGCACGCCGCTCAACAGTGACGAGCGGCTGGGGGCACAGACCGGAGCCGGGCAATAGTGCTGGCGAAGCTGGATGCCTTCGGCCGCCATTTGGTCGATCATCGGCGTGTGCAGCCGCTTGTCGTGTTTTGATTCGTTTTGGTATAGAACCCCAAGGTCACCCCAGCCCAGGTCGTCGCATAAAATGAAAATCACATTGGGTTTCGAAGGGGTGTCGGCTGCCATCGCCGCAGGGTGAGGCCAGAGCTGGGCCAGCGTCATCGCGAATAAAAACAGGACAGTCAATCGCATCATTTTGGGGATATCTCTTGTGATCGGAGGTTGAAAATCGTCGTCGTTGATCGTCGCTGGGACCGCGGTGTTAATCGGGCCGCATGAGGTTCGGTTGTCATTGTAACTCAATCTCTCCTTGTGGGTTTACATGCGCACCCTACACTGAACCACTAGCTGTTTTTTTGTCTGTATTGATTATCCTTCGGGCTATGACTGAAACTAATTTCGATCTGGCGGACCAACCGCCCCGCAAAATAGCACCGAGCCCGAAATTGTCGGGATTGGGTTTAACATTGGCACTGTTGGCGGCCTGTCTGTTCCCGTTGGCGGGGTTAAGTTTGTACGCGACATTTTATGGTCGGGCCGCGTCACGATCGCTGCCGGTGGAAGTATCGCTGGACCGCCAAACCGTGGTCGCCCCCGATGGCCGAGGGGGGCTGTTGACCGATGTCGTGGTGATCGTCAACGCGGCCGATCATGACATTCCCAATCTGACTGTGAATTTGAACGGCCAGTATTTTTTGTATCGTGATTCACCTCTGCTCAAAGGCGAGACGTTGGTGTTGCCGCAAAGCATTTTTATGACCAAGGCCAACCAGCGATTCGTTCCTGGTCGATACCCGATCACCGAGGTCACCGTGACGGGGCGATTGCCTAGCAACGCACGTGGGGTGACCGAAGCCCACTTCGAGTAAACGCCCTGCCCTGCTCTGCCCCACCCTGCCCTGGCTCCTGGTTTGTCCGCCCACCTGTCTCCGTTTGACCTGCCTCGCGAGAATCCAAACATGCGTCCCTTCGCCGCTCGTGCTCTCTGTTTGTTGACTATGTTCGCCATCGTGATCGCGCCGACCGTGGCGATCGGGCAAGGCAGTAAGCAGGATTACGAACGCTGGCAAACGCTAACCAAGCGAATCAATCAACCGATTTTCGCGGACAAGGTTGATCCAAACTGGAGCGAGTCGTCCGAGGATTCGTTTTGGTATCAAGTCCTCGCATCCGATAATGCATTCCGATACATCATCGTCGATGCGGTGGCAAAAACTCGCGAAGAGGCTTTTGATCACGACAAACTGGTGAGCCTGCTCGCAGCGGAGCTTGGTGAGGAAGCGGCGTCGTCAAAGCAAAAACTGAAACTGCGATCGTTGTCCTTTGACCCTGGTTTTACCAAGGCACGATTTGAATTTGGCAAGCGAAAGTGGGAGTTCGTCCTACCCGCTGGCCCGCTCAGCGAGGTCGATTCGCGAGAAAGCGACCACGTCGATTCGGACGGTTCAGAAATACTTCCTGCCAATCGACAAGTTCAGAGAAGTCGAGATGGTGGCGATCGGACGCAGATCCAGTTTGAAAATCGCACTGCCGAGCCACTGCGTTACAAATGGGTGACCCCGACCGGCGAGTACCGCGACTATGGCCGTGTTGCACCTCAACAAACGGCGTCGATTTCGACCTTTGAGGGACACAGTTGGATCTTGGAAACTCAAGGCGGTTCGATCGTCGCTGCGTTTGTCGCCAGCGCGTGGCAATCCCTCGCTCGGATCGATGCTGATACTCTGCCGCCCAAACCGTTACGGAATTTGACAAAACGTTCGGGACGTTCGTCGCGGTCTCGATCGCCCGACGAATCTTGGCAAGTCGTTTTTGAAAATCACAATGTGGTGTTGAATTCAATTGAATCGGATGCCCGAGCAGTTTTGACAACCGGCGGCGATGCTAAAAATGGATTCACGGGCCAAGTATGGTGGTCGCCTGATTCTCGCAGTTTTGTCGCGATGAAAATCGAGAAAGTCGACGTGCGAACGATTCCGATTGTCCAGTCATCACCGAAAGGCTCAGTTCACTCCGAATTGCATACCGTCAATTATGCAAAGCCGGGCGACGCGATGGATCATCCGCGTCCCGTCCTGTTTCGTGTCAACGAAAACGAAATCGCCGAGACAACCGTCACGATGATTGACGATTCCTTGTTTCCGAATCCCTATTCGATTGGCGATCTTGATTGGCACGACGACAGTACCTCGTTTTCATTCTTGTACAACCAGCGTGGCCATCAAACGCTGCGTGTGATCTCGGTGGACGCGGAATCTGCTGAGCCGCGAGCGATGATCAATGAACAGAGTGAGACGTTTGTTTGTTATTCGCACAAAACATTCTTGCGGCGGATCGATGCGACCGACGAAGCGATCTGGATGAGTGAACGTTCGGGTTGGAATAATCTGTACTTGATCGACCAAGCCAGCGGCGAAGTGAAAAACTCAATCACGCATGGCGATTGGGTAGTGCGTGACGTCGAGTTTGTGGACGAAGCGAATCGACAAATCTGGTTAACGGTTTCGGGGATCGACAAGGATCAAGATCCCTATCATCGTCATCTGATTCGTGTGAACTTTGACGGTAGCGATCTCGTTCGTTTAACGCGTGGTGATGGAGATCACGAGTGGCAATTCTCACCCCAGCGTCGCTTTATCGTCGATTCGTATTCGCGAGTCGATCTGCCACCGGTGACCGAGCTCCGGGATGCCGAGACGGGCGAGTTGGTGGTTGAGTTGGAGAAAGCGGATGCGTCCGAGCTGCTGAAGACGGGATGGCAATTTCCCGAACGGTTTGTCGCCAAGGGGCGTGACGGCGAAACTGATATCCATGGGATCATCATTCGTCCCACCGATTTCGATGCAAGTAAGACGTACCCGGTGCTCGAAGCAATTTACGCCGGGCCTCATTCCGCGTTTGTGCCCAAGCAATTTGGCCGCCATACCAGCTTGGTTGAAATGGCCGAATTAGGGTTTGTCGTGGTCAAAATTGATGGGATGGGGACCAGCTATCGCAGTAAAGCGTTTCACGACGTGTGTTGGCAGAACCTTGGCGACAGCGGGTTTCCCGACCGGATCGCGTGGATGAAGGCGGCGGCGATCGATCGACCTGAAATGGACCTTTCCCGCGTGGGCATCTGGGGTGGTTCCGCTGGCGGCCAGAGTGCGATGCGAGCCCTGATCGCACATGGTGATTTCTATCACGCGGCGGTTGCTGATTGTGGATGTCATGACAACCGTGTCGACAAGCGATGGTGGAACGAACAATGGATGGGCTATCCCATCGGCCCTCATTATGCCGAGCAATCCAACGTGACCCAGGCTCATCGATTGCAGGGTGACTTGATGTTAATCGTGGGCGAGATGGACCAAAATGTGGACCCCGCAACGACGATGCAGGTGGTCGATGCGTTGGTCAAAGCGGACAAGGATTTTGAGCTGCTGGTGATGCCCGGTGTTGGGCACGGTGCGGCGGGGCATCCCTACGCTCATCGTCGCCAAGCAGACTTCTTTATCCGTAAATTATGGAAAAACGAACCCCGGTTTTAGGTAGTGCTCGCCGCGTTCTGTAGCAGAGCGGCTTTTCCCGCCGGCTGAGCGAGAAAAGACGAGGCGGGAGCCTCGAAAGCAGTGCGTTCCCAGGCAGACGGCTGGGAACGAGCGTTTTTGGGGTGCGATCGTCAAAAAACGCAAGAAAACACCTTTTTGCTTTAATTCAACTTGCTTAGGCTAGAACTAGTTTCGTAAACGTCGCGTAGAAGCCTTTCAAAATAACTCCACTTTCCGTCGCCGATCTGCACTGTTTTGATGAATCTTGTGTCCCGAATCGCGTTGATTGCCTATGTGGTG
Source organism: Novipirellula methanifontis (assembly GCF_052161655.1). Lineage (GTDB taxonomy): Bacteria > Planctomycetota > Planctomycetia > Pirellulales > Pirellulaceae > Novipirellula. The sequence goes on along the minus strand of NZ_CP197418.1, from coordinate 8,654,275 downwards.
GGCGGCTGGCTTTTGCCGGCGATGCACCATCATCCAGGGCATTCGCACGCACAACACGTCGGGTCGGCAAGTTCAACGTGCTGTTCGGGTCACGGTTGTGAAGCGGCGTTTCCGACGCCCGATTCGCATCAAGACCACAGCTCGCATCACGGCGACGGCTCCCAATGCTGCCACGACCACGATCATTGTGATGTTGCCGTCGCGAGCAATTCGGCTCCATCCAAGATCCACGCTGACGATGAAGCGGCGGACCATTCCAACGCGGTCTTGTATGCAGTGGATTCGGGCGATCCTCACGCTTGCGTCGGGCTGTGTGCCCTCTGTGCAGCCCAAAGTTTAATCGGTCAAACGGTCGCCAATTCGACTTCCTCGCTCGGCGAGATCACCCTGGTCGATCGAATCGGTTTGACCGGAAACGGCTGGCCGTTACGCGTCCAACGCGGCGGCATCTCTTCTCGCGGTCCTCCTGCGATTCTTTAAAGACGTTTCGTGCCGCACGTGGCACGGAACACCATCGTTGATTTTGCATCTGCATTTTGGTGCTGATGCTTGCTTGATGTTCGCACCGACGCTCTGACGTGCGCTGGAATTTCGATCCGGTCTTTTTTGAATCACTTAATCTTTTTTGAATCGTAGAGAATCACAATGAATACCTCTTATATCTTGCACTCTCGCAGCCGCCCCCGCCCTCGCGTTATTAGCTCTCGTTCGGGTAACCCACGTTTCGCTTTCACCTTGGTCGAATTGTTGGTCGTGATCGCGATCATCGGGGTTTTGGTCGGATTGTTGTTGCCCGCGGTGCAAGCGGCTCGCGAAGCGGCTCGCCGCATGAGCTGCAGCAACAATGTGAAACAGCTCGGTTTGAGCATTCACAATTACCATTCGTCCTACAACCAATTGCCGATGCATGGCGGCGGCACTTGGGTTAACGGAGCTGCGATCGGCAGCGACGTCAGCAACCGCATGGATTTGTCGGCCTGGGTTGGCTTGACTCCGTTTTTTGAACAGCAATCGTTGTGGGAACAGATCAGCAACCCGCTGGGATCGTATCCCGCGATGGGCCCAGAAACGGACGAAGCAAACTATCAACCCTGGGTCACGGAATTGGCAACGCTGCGTTGTCCGAGCGATCCCGGTGTAGGATTGCCTAGCTTTGGACGAACCAACTATGCGGTCTGTCTAGGAGATTCGGTCCACTATATGGATCGGGGCCCGCTAGGGATCGTCAGCGACACGACGGTCACGCTCAGCAATCTTGCGACGCATGCGACCGAAGCACGTGCGGCTTGTCGAGGTGCATTTGTATCGCACCAAACGATGCGTTTCCGTGACGTGTTGGATGGTTTATCCAACACGATTTTTGCAGGCGAAATTGCAACGGATCTCGGTGACAACGAAATTCGTACGATTGCGGCGATCGGAAACGATTCATCGTCCGAGATGGTTCGCGACGAACCCGACTACTGCGTTCACGACGGTTTGGTCGACCCCAATCGTCCTCGATTCTGGCTCGCCGGGGCGGCAACGCTCGCTCCGTCAAACCACGGTCGTGGTTATCGTTGGGCGTCCAGCGGTACCTCCTATAGCGGTTTCAACACGATCGTGCCACCAAACCGTGAACTCTGTATTGGCGGGCCTAACGCCAGTTCGCATGGCGTTGCACCGCCGAGCAGTCGACATCAAGGCGGCGTGCATGTGTTGATGGGCGATGGTTCAGTCAAATTTGTCACCGATTCGATCATCGGGGGTGACATTCACCACGAGAATGTTTGGAGCGGTGGAACCGCTGAAAGTGCTCCAGGATCCAGGAGTCCCTACGGTTTGTGGGGAGCCCTTGGCACACGAGCTTCACGAGAAGTCATCTCAGACGACTTCTAGTCCAATCGATCGCCCGCCCCCGTCGATGTCCCCGTAGCGAAAGTCGCCAAGACTTTCGGGAGTCGGCGACGTCGAAATTTCACGCTCGTTTTATGATCGCGCCAAAGCCGGAGTCGGCTGTGGCAACGTGGCTGACGAGCGTTGAATGATTTGCTGTGCGGCCAACGTCGCGAGAGCCTTTAGCGTCAGTTGCGGATTGATATCGCAACCGGCGGGGAAGATCGAGGTGTCGGCGACCGTCAAGTTCTCAATCGTTTCACCACAGTCGGTCATCATTTGGAAGGTCGTGGGATTGACCACGTCGCCCAACGACGCACCACCTTGCGGATGCGTGGTTAGTAGATTGACGAACGCGGGACCGCGTCGACGAATTTCGCTCAGCCCCCACTCAAAGTCATCCATGTTGCGGATTCGTAGCGGACGACCACACCGCATCAGGATCGATTTGGTAGGCAGATGCAATGTCACGCCGTCGTCTGGTTTGGCGGCTGCGAAATAGATCCGTGCGACACGTCGTAAACCACGCAGCAGCATTTCAAATTCGTCACAGTCGAATTCGAGATGGAAATCGCCGCACGAGTCTACATAGTTGCTGCAGCGGACTTTGGTGGGAACGACAATGCCCGACATCGACAGATGATTGAACTTTCGCATCACGCAGGCGAACTCTTTGAACCATCCCGTTAACGCCAGCGCGACCGTGCCTGGAAAATGGAACCAATTTTCCAGCACAGGTTCCTCGACCATTTTGCCATTTTCCATGATGTTGCGTCGGTCGACCAAGAAGCACTGTGTCACGCCCGGCTCAGGACGCGTGCTGCTCGATGGCCAAATTGGCTTGTCAAACATCGCATACAGCGCCGTTCCGATGTTCGCCGTCAAGCGTTTACCGAGATTCTGGTTTCTTAGTCCCGCACATGACAAACTGTGGCTCAGCAGTTTGTTCGTTTCACCGATTCCTGCAGCGACGACAAATTCATTGGCCGAAATCGTCGTGTGTGTGTGGCGTCCCGACTCGCTGCGGTGGCATACGTCGATGCCGTCGACTCGGAGTGCTCCTGCTTCATCACGACGAATCCTTAGCTTTTTGCCTTCGGTTCGGTAAGACACTTCGGCGGGAACCGGATTGTTCATCGACTGAGTCAGGAAGCTGTTGGGTTCACCCGCCTTGTAAGGATGAATGCCGCCGATGTGATCGCCGAAACTGTCGACCGAATTGTCGCTGCCGCAACCCAGGCACTGCCGCCGCATCGCCACGGGCAGCGGTTGTACCTCTTCGCCGAGCGCGTGACACCCTTCGGCAAACCGCATACTGCGATCACTGATTTGCGACTTTGTAACTTCGGTGTTGACGCCAAGTTCATCGCAGATCGACGTCATCAGTTCGGATAACTGCGCATATTCGACGCCCGTAGGTCGACGATCGCCCCACGATTCAAAAACGGATTCGGTGATCGGTAAGTGAATCGCGTTGTTGACGTAAGGGCCGCCACCAAACACGCGTGCTTGGCAGACGTTAACGGTCTGCTTGGGCGGGATCTTCTTTCGCATCGACGGGATCGCCAGCTGCAATTTCGAATGAACATTCCCGAGCCCACCAGCGATTTGACCGGCACCGTCTTTGTAAAGTCGGTACAGAACTTGGTCGCTGCGTGGCGGAGAAAGTTTGATGCTGCCATCGTCTTGCGGGATCTTTTGGATCAATGCATCGGGGCTGACAAAATCACCGACGTCAAGAATCAGCACACGCAGTCCCGCGGCGGTCAATCGGCTAGCGGTGGTTGCTCCGCCTGCCCCGCTGCCGATGATACAGACGTCATAGTGGTTGTTCAGATCCGCCAATGGCGGCGCATCCATCGTCACTAAAAACTCAGGCTTCTCGCACTGAGGTGACCATCCGCCACCGATCAATTGGCGTGCCGGCTGACGCGAATGGATCACCAATCGTCCCAACATCGTGACGCCACCGACGGCGGTATGCAGCAGATGGTCGTCGGTCCACTCGATGCGGGGTGGGCTGTGTTTATCGCACGGAGTTTCCCCTTGATTGAGCAATCGGCGAAGTTCGTGAGGGCAAAGCTTGTGCAGTTGATGGCCGGTGTGTTTGACGCTGTAAAGGTTCAACCACAAAAGGGCAACATTCAGTCCGAGTTGCAATCTCGCGGGCAGATGCTCGGCGTAAATCAGCACTTCACGAGCGACTTGGCAGGCGTCATCGCCTTGATGTCCACACCACAGCGAATCAATTTGCGCATGGATGATCGCAACAAGCGTGGGAAAACGCTTTTCGCGAATCTTTTGAATCGGACAATCGGGATGATTGTCATTCCCGCCCAGGCCAAACGGTAGAAAACCCGCAGCCAAAGAACCCTTGAGGATATCTCGGCGCGAAAACGCATCCAATGAAGAAAAATCTAGCATCCTTGCCAGTCTCGTCAGCGATCAAGAGGAGTAGTGAATTGTTCAACCGGAACAACCCAATCCTTGGCATCGGCAAGATGCAAGTCGCTTTGATCGTGAAAAGCATGGCGAACGTGTGAGGAATCACAAATTCGATTTCTCGTGTCGAATATGACGGTAAATCGGACTCGCGATCATGCTACACATTCGGCATCCAAGCGGTGTACATGGAACTCGCCCGTCTTGAGCGTTTTTTCGGCTAAGTCCACCAAATGCTCGTGATGGGTAAACATGATCACTTGCGTGCGTGCGGATAATTCGGACAAGGCCGTGATTGCGGCGCACGCTCGATCATCGTCAAGTTGGACCAAGCAGTCGTCGACTACCAACGGCAACGCGGTACCGCGAGTCAATTGATGATCGATCGAGGCCAAACGCAGAGCCAAATACAAAGCGTCGGCTGTCCCCGTACTCATGGCGTTGGCTGGCACATCGGGTTCGCCGCTACGCGTGCGAGTTCCGAACAACATTACCTTTCCACGTGAGTCGAAGTCGACTTTTAACGAGTCATATTCGTCTCGTGTCAGTTGTTGGAAAATCGTCGAGGCAAGTTGCAATACCGGCCCTTGGTTTTCTTGTCGGTAATGCTCGATCGCTTGTCGCAGCATCATCGCGGCGACCTTCACGCGAGCAAACTCTTCGATCGCGTTCTCCATTTTGCCCGTCAAAAATTGAATCGATTGCGAAAGTTCTGAAGCCCGATCGCTGCCATCGATTTGTTTTAGCCGCAGTCGCAACGCACCCACCGTTTGCTGAGCTTCGGAGAGCGAGTCCTGGTTATCGGCAAGATCCGCTTCGATCTTTTCGATTTCAATTTGCACCAATTCAGGTTGGTGCTCTGCGACTTCGTCGGCGAACGCTTCGAGCTCGACAGTGCCCGAAAGCATTCGCAGTTGTTCTTCGATCGCTTGCTTGGATTGCTCGAATTGCTGCCGCTGTTTGGAGCGCTGCTCGACTTCGACTAATTGTTCCGCCGCGTCGCAGCCAGCCTCTTCGCACAGCTTTTGAATCGCGACTTCGGCTTCGGTCACCTGTTGCTCGGCAGTTTCAAGTTGCTTTTCAGTTGACGCAAGTTGCGTGGCCAAAACACCGCGTTGTTGTGACGCGGCACGTTCGTTTTGCAATCGGTTGTACAGCTGCTTGACGGTGCTGAAGGCGTCGCTGACGTCCCCTTCCTTTTCCTCGATCTTGACGCCTAATTCAGCGGCCAGGCGTGCGACGTCTTTTTGGTAGGTCTTGTCGTCTTCGAGCATCGATCGAATGCGGTGAGCCAAGATATCGCGTTCGCGTTTCTGGGCACACAACGCGTCGATTTGTGTGATCTTTTCCAAAACCACCGCTGGCGTGCGGTCTACCGATTCGGCCAGTGCCGACGTGGCGGCGGCCCAATCGGAGTGCCATGTGTCGTAGTCGCGTTGACGCGATTCGAGTTGCGTTTGCAATCTCGGCAACTCTTCACGCATTATGTCATGTTGTTTCAATTGTTCGTCGTAACGTTTGCGAGCATGATGCAGCGTCGTGCGAAGATTCACCGCGTCATCGTACAGCGACGAAAAATCATTCGCGTCGATCTGGTCAAACAGGCTCGGTTCGTCATGGCCGACCAAGACAGGTTTGTCGACGACGGCTGATTCGATCGCGTGATTGAGTCGTTTGCACGAGGCGGCAATGCGTTCTTCGAGTTGACCCACGCGTTCTCGGGCTTCGTCAAGCCGGACGGTCGTTTCAACCAATTGAGCATGCGCGGTGATCCAGCGGTACATGCGGTCAGGCGTGGTGGGGGTGACGCCCGAGGCTTCCCACAACGATTGCCATTGTTGCTGGGCCTCTTGGAACGCGGTTTTCGCTGCCTCGCCGTTTGTTTGGCAAAGCGTTTTTTGGTTGGCGGCCTTCTTTAGCTCTTCTTCGATCGAACTTTGCTGATGCAACTGTTCGTGATGAGACCGCATCGCATCGACCAACGTATCTGCTTTGCGGATTTCCGCTTGCAACTGCGTCAGCGTTTTGGTGTCGAGCGTTCCCGCTTGGTTTGCGGCGATCACGTCGCAGAAAATCGCATCGCGACGCTCACGAGCCTCGCCCAATTGTTCCTCGCTCGGCAGCGTCGTGACAGACTGGACTGCGTCGAGTCGCTGTTGCAATTCCCGCTCGGTCGTGTCGAGTTGCTTCCACTGCTGTGTTACGGCGGCAAGTTGCTGTTCTCGTTTTTCGAGATTCTGGACGGCTGATTCGATTGCCGATTCCACTGGCAATCGCAACTTTGCGGTGTCGTGGAACGAATCCGCAAACGAAGCCGCAGTGGTGTCGCCGGCCGACATAATCGGGCTGCAGAACGTGTCCAATTTACGAGCGAGTTGTTCACAGCGGTTGTGAAGTTGTTTGACGTCCGATTTCTGCTGAGCCAAATTCGACAGCACCGAGTCGGGAGAGCCGACCGACTCGATTAATTGACTAATCGAGTAGGGATCGTCCGGAACGATGGTTTCTTTTGCTTGTTCGTCGGCTTCGGCAAGCCGTTTGGTAAGCGAACGGAGGCTTTCATCGGCGTCGTCACGTTGTTTGGCGATCACAGCGTATTGCTGCGCCAAATCGTTGAGCTTGGTTCGCACCGAATCGACAAACCGCAGTTTCTTTAGCGACGAATCGATTTCATCGGTAACCGCCTGCTCTTCTTGCGAGACGATTTCGACCGAAAGCTCCTGTAACGCTTCGACCATGCGGCGATCGAGGTTTTTGCGAGTACGTTGCAGATTCGTACGCTGAGTCCGCGCCTCTTCACGTGCACCGAGACGCTGAAACAGCGAGTCGATTTGGGCTTCGTGAACCAAAATCGCCGAGTCATCTCCGAGGCTTTTCAGCTGCTTGCTCAATTCATCCACGCGGGTGCTGAGCGATCGCGTTTGTCGCAGCGAGATTTCGTGATGAGTGTCGACGGTGCGGCGTCGTTCGCTAAAAGCATCGTCAAGCCGCGGCGCATCGGCAAGTTCGTCCAGCTTTTGAAGCAACGAATGCCACTGAGGGATCAACGGTAATGCGTTTTTGACGGCTCGCAGTTTGGACAATGCGACCGCCGCTTCTTTGACGCAGTTCTGTAGTTCGTCGACACGTTGGCACTCTCGATCCAGTTCGTCTTTGAGATCGTTGAAGTCGCTCGGCGGGATTTTTGCCAGTTCGAGTTCTTTTCGTTTCTCAGCGATTTCGCGAGATAATTGATTGATTGCCCCTCGGGTACCGCCAGCGACAAACAGCTTGCCCGCTAAGTCATCGAGTTGAGATTGCACGGTTTTCAGTTGGCTCACCCCTGCTCCGGCGGCGAATAGGATTTCACCTAGATCTCCTTCGCCCTCGAGGATGGCTTGCCCGCCGCGAACGAGTTCCTCGTGCGACAAACCAAAGCGATGCTCAAATGCCTCGCGATCAACGCCACCGAGCATCGCTTCGAGAACCGCATCGTCTATCGTTTCATTGTCGTCGGCATCGCGCAGCGTCGCCTTGTTGCCGCGTCGCCGCAGGCACTCCAGCACGTTGCCGTTGCCATCGGACAACTTGCCGCCGACACGAATCTTCCCCGTCGGGTGGATGTAATTGTCTTCGGCGCGTTTGGACATGCCATACAACAGCGACATGATCGCGCGCAGACTCGTCGATTTTCCCGACTCGTTGGGCCCGTAGATGATGTGCAACCGCCGCGGACCGTCGGGCAATTCGATCGAGGTGTCGGTGAAACGTCCAAACGCTTTTAAATCGAGTCGTTCAATGATCATCAGTTCGCGTCCTCGCTTCCTTGCAAACGGCCAAGCAATTCCGCGGCAGCGGATTCAATCAGTTCGTCGACCCATTGGTCGTTGTCGGCGGAAAAGTTTTCTTCTTGTTCGGGCACTTTCTTGATCAATGCCGCGAATTCATTGGCAATCAATTTGCCACGCTCGGGTGAATTGCGCAGGTCGTCAAAAATTTTGGAAACACTCGCCAGCGGTCCTTCCAAATCACCCATGTCCAATTCGTGATTAGGCGTCGACGTTCGCAAGCGAAACTTTTCCATCCACGCTTGGCCAGCACCGTGCGTGATCGCGGTCGCGCGAAGCGACGCTTCTAAACGACCACGACTTTGATGCAGGGCATTGTGGATCGGTGTTTCTCCGACAATCGAAACGCGAGAAACCAGCAGCCGATCCTCGATCGTTTTGACCGTCTGTTGCAGCCACTGTTCGTACTCTTCGATGATGTCATCGACATGCTCGATTTTCGCGGCATTGATTTCGAACGATTCCCAGCGAACGACATCCAGCGGATGAAACGTTCGTGTGCATTTGCCGCGGGAATTGATGTCGATGATCACGCAGCCCTTTTCGCCAGATTCGCGAATGTGGCGGCCTTGGATGTTGCCGCTGAAAACGATCGGAGCTCCGTCCTCGGTTCCGTGCTCGCCGCGGATGTGAATGTGCCCGAGCGCCCAATAGTCGTATTCCTTGGCGGTCAATTCAGCCGGTTTACACGGAGAATAATTGTCGTGCCCCTCAGCCCCCGTCAAACTGGTGTGCAGCAGTCCGAGGTTGAACATTCCCGAGAGCGGTTTGGGGTACGTTTTGGATAGATCGTCGGTTTCCGCTTTCTTGCGAAACGAGCGACCGTGCACGGCCACGCCGATCGACTCAAATAGGCGGCAATCGACTTTTTCTGCTGCCAGCATGATCTCGCTGCCGTCGGGATTCTTGGGCAGCGGTAACGACGAGGTTATGATGTTTTGTGCATCATGGTTGCCGCGGATGACCACCAACGGAATGCCGGCACGCGTCAACTTGGCCGCTTGAGCGACAAAGAACAGCCCCGTATTTTGATCCCGCCAATCGCCATCGTAGAGATCGCCCGCGATCACGACTAAGTCGACTTCTTCGTCGATCGCCAACCGCACCAAATTTTCCAGCGCACGACGCGAGGCGCCACGGATTTGGTCAACCGGAGCATCTTCGTACGATTCCAAGTTTTGCAGCGGACTGTCCAGATGGATGTCCGCGGCATGTAAGATTCTTCGTTTACTCAATGCTGTCTCAATGAAGGTTGGCGGTTTGCACTTTGACGCGACGACGAGGACGCGTGGGCAAAGCGGATCTCGACGTGCTTGACGGGTTCGGTTTCAGCGACGACCGGTTTCGCAGGCCCCTTGTCATTTTTGTACCAATCAGGATTTCCCGAACAATACAGCGTTTCATTGTCGGCGGTTGGATCTGCGTCACAACCCAGCGCGTGATAGATCAGCGACGCGGCGGTTTTGACTTGAAAGTCCTTTTTCTTGCTCGGCTGAACGATGATGTACAGCGCCTGCTTGGCTCGCGTAATGGCAACATACAACAAACAGAGCGCCTCGGTCATCGAGCTTGCTCCTTGCCCCCCAAACGCGAGTTGCCAGCGGCGATCCAGAAAATGCCAATGCGTTTGTCCAATATAACGCGTGATTCCGCTGGGCGGTTCGCTCAGCGATTTCATGTCCGCGACGCAATTGCCGCTGCTGCGTGTGAGCGCCCCGTCCAACTGTGGCAACACCACAACATCGAACTCGAGTCCCTTGGATTGATGCACCGTCATCACTCGCACCGGAGCACGCTGAGGCCGTTCGACCCGCTTCTCGCGGACCAAACGCACGAAGTCTCGTAGTCGTGGGCCGGGATTGTTTTCGTAGGCGATGGCAAGCCGCGTCAATTGTTTCAGCCGCAGCGTGTCGCGGGCGTTGCAGTTCGCAGCGAGCTTGCCAGCGAGATACTCGACCGTTTGAGCAATCCCATCGCGTTCGACTCGCATCCGAATCGTGTTTTCATTGAGCGACGGATCGGCCACCATCAACGTTTGTTCGACGTGGAATCGCCAACGCCCATCGCCGGGATGTTCGGCCATCATCAGGGCCGACAACACCGTTTCGACGGCGGCGGAATCGGTCAGCGGATTGCCCCCTTCTTGGCTGACTTCGATATCGAGTGCCTCCAACCGCATGATCAATTGAGCCACTGCGCCGTTGGTTCGCGTCAGCACCCCGATTGATTTGTGCGGCGATTGCTGGTGAATTTCAGCGATTCGTTTTGCCGCGTCATTAAAACAAGCGTCATCGTTAGCCGCTTTGTCGCCGTCTTTGACCGTGTGGCTGGTTTCGATTTGCACGTAACCAGCAAGCGACTTGTTATTGGCTGCATGCGGTGGGAACTGTTTCGCAAACTTGCGAATCGACTCGGCCTCGTGAGCCGATTTGTCCGCCGGGTTTTTCACGTCGCCTTCGGTTGCCATCGGATGACGAGCAAGGTTGGAGAACAACGTGTTGACGAACTCGATGATGTCGGGACTGCTACGAAAGCTGACGTTTTGTTCGGATTCGGTGATGCCCGCGATCTCGTCGGTCACGGCATCAAAGATTTCGGCCACGCCGCCGCGCCATCCGTAGATCGCTTGTTTGGTATCGCCGACACAGAAAAACGATCGGGCAGTCTGCCATGACGATCCATCACGCTCCGCTGCGGCGGTGTCGCAAGCGTGTATCGCCAACGGACGCAGCACTTGCCACTGGGCGGGCGAAGTGTCTTGGAATTCGTCGAGCAAAACGTGATCGATCGCGCCGTCCATGCGGTTGGTCAACGAGGCGTGGTCGACCTTGGCAAACAGGTTGGCCAACCGGACCGCGACGTCTTCGAACCCCAGCACGCAAGTGGCTTGTTTGAGTTGATTGACGTGGAAATCGTAGGCCGCCAACACCTTGCCAGTGGCCTCGTTCTGGGCGCTCAGCAAACTAAGCACCTCGGTTCGCACGGCTGCGTAAACGACGTCCAGTGCCTCGTCGAGTCCATCGGGTAACACGCTGCGTCCGAACTTGACATCCTCGCCGGTCCGGCGGGCTTTGGCGATATTCACGATCAACGTTTCATCGGTCAACGTCTTGAAGTCGCCCGTTTCGGTGACATCCGCCAACTTTTGCAACTTAGCTTTCACCGTCTTTTGTTTCGCTTCGGCCTGGCGAAGCTCGCCAGCGACTCGCGTTAAATCTTTTTGCTCGGGACGTTTCGGAACGACAAGCTTGTGCCATACCTCTTGTTCGCTGCGACGCTGGATACTGTACGCGGTATCGATGACTTGCATCAATTCACGCTGAATCGAACGCTTGATTTCGCCCTTGCCAAGCATCGTCAATATGGTGGTCATCTCGCTCGGATTCAGCATCGAAACCACGTTGCTGATCGCTTGTTCTTTGATCCACATCTCTTGGATCTCGTCGGTCAGTTGCCACGCAGGAGGCAGGTTCAATTCAAACGGGAACGAACGGGCCAATTGCGTGAACAGACTGTCGAGCGTACAGATCCGCAGGCGATGGATGTTACGCAGGATCTTGTGCAGCAATTGACGGCACGTCTGGTGGTTCAGCGTCGGCACACCGACTTGATCTCGCAATTGCTGCAGTGCATCGGCATCGTTGTCATCGCCCGCTTTGGAAAGGACCAACAACACACGATCCAGGATTTCACCCGCCGCTTTACGAGTAAACGTCGTCGCCAGGATCGTCTCGGGCGGCGAGTCTTGCAGCAGAATTCGCAACAACCGAGCGGTCAATTGGTACGTTTTTCCCGTCCCTGCCGACGCGCGGACGAGCGTCGGGCGAAGTGCGTTGGTTTGTGTCGAAGCGTTCAAGGTGATTTCGTGGGGGTTGGGGAATGACATCAACAATAATTGGCACCGCAACATCGAGGCAGAACGACGCCGCTTATTCGGAATCATCCATTCCGCCGGCGACGGACATCACGCCGGTTTGCATGATCATGTCGTAGTCGTCGTATTGGATCGGATCGCTGCTCGGCGCAAAGTCTTCGTCACGGATGCGGCGAACGCAGTCGAGGATCAATTGCCGAGCTTGATCCATCAGCGGTTCGTCAAATTCGGCGATGTTGATCTTCGTTTCCTCGTCCTTGTCGCTGATGTTAAAGTAACCGAGTTGCACTTCGGTTGGATTGGCTTCGATGCCAAGATACGGAATCATCATGCGGTAGAGTGGCAATTGCAGGTCAATCCACTTCAGTCCCTCGTCGGTCTTTTTGAGGTGCTTTTTCTCAGGTTTGTGCCCGTGCGTTTTGTAATCCAAAATCGCCCAGCGTCCTGAATCGGGATGGTAATCGATGCGATCGAGTCGGCCGCGAAGTCCCATTTTAAAGCCGTCGACCTCAATGCAGGCTCCGTCTTGTTTGTCATCGACGGACGCTTCGGATTCTTTGATCACCCAGCCTTCGCCGATGCGTTTGGCTTGTTCGATAGCCACTTTGCGAAGACGTCTTTCCGCTTGCCGGATTTGCAAAGCCACCGCAGTGGAAGCGGAATCGCTGTATCGCAAGCTCGCGTAGCGGTGCAAATGATGAAGCAGGATTTTTTCGATCTTGTCCGCGTCGGCTTCATCGCGATCGTCGGAATCGCCAAACGTTTCTAACGCACCGTGAATCAAATCGCCAAATTGGTTCGCCGCTAACTCCGCGGACATGTCGTCCAGCGGTTTCAGTTTCAGCACATGACGCAGATAGAATCGATACGGACATGCCAAGTAATCGTGAAACGCGGTCACGCTCATGGCCTTGACTGGACAGGTGCCGGTCGAAGGGGGGAGCTTGGGGATTGGCAGCGATGATTCGACGTTCGCGGTGTCCCAGCCGTGCTGGACCACGACTCGCGGTCGGCTTTTTTCGAGTAACAAGCGGATTCGCCGAGCCACATCCTCATCCGATGCCGCCGCCAACAATCGACTGGGCGGTGTTGGAGTTCCATCGGCTGAATTGCGACCGACAATAAAACGGACCGATTGGCGAGTGGACAGCAATAGTTGCATGTTGTAGACGTCGCGGGCAAAGCGGCGGTCGTTGTCGGCCATCCGCAATTGAGTACGCAGCGTGCCTGGCAAAAACGCGTCGTTGGTGACTGCGGTGGGGACAAACGGATGGTTCAGCCCCAGCACCACCAACGCCTGAGCATCATCCAAGGCGAGGTCCAGCCAACCGAGGATTTCAATGTCGTCAGGCTTCATCGCATCGACCACACGCAGGTCGCCCACGCGATTGGCGATCATTTGCATCGCACTCGCTCCGTCAATTTCGAGATCCAATTCCGCGTTGACCTCGGCAAACCGCGTTAGCAATCCGCGAACCGAATGCAGCGCCATCGCGGTTCGGTCTTGCGGGACGCTGACTTCGGGAACGCTACTCGCTTCGAAAGCGAACAGCGGCAGAGACTCGTCGGCGAGTTCTTCGGAATCGAGTTGCTCGGAATACAGCGTCGTTAACCACTGCGAGATCGCGCCGCACCATTGCCCTAACGAGCGGTTCGCCCCTTGCAGCGGCCTCATCCATTTTTCGATCCGCTTGGCGACCTGAATCGCCATGGGGTAGTTTTTCTTCGCCTCCTCGGGCAACGCGTTTGCAAGTTGGATGGGAAAATGGTTGGCAAGCAATTGGTCCAACTGCGTTAACCAGGACTTGGCCGCGTCGGGATCCTGTTTGCAGATCCAATCGTGAACATCCGCGTGCCGAACCAGGGTTGCGAGCGATTGCCACGAGCGGGTTTTTAAATAGGACGCCGTTAAATTCAGCAGCCGCCCGATCGCCGTCCGATCAATACTCCAGCCGAGGTTTCGGAACGTATCGACACCGCAGCTTCGCATTTCAAATTCGATCGGGCCGACTTGGGATTCGTCGGTGACGCCGATCGTGACTTCGTCGACCGGATATTGTTTTGCGAACTCAGCAATCACTTCGGCAACGGTGGTCGCTTGGTCGGCGATATCGCCCGCCGAAATCAATTGCTCATCTTCGATCGGCAAGCGGTAATCGGCCCACTTGCTCGTTTCGATACAGCCGAGGTCGTCAAATCGCGACGCTTCGTTTTCAGGGGCGGCGACCATCGCGATGATTTCGCCCTGCATCGCTCGCAGCATCGCAATCTGCAGATGACTCAAGTCGCTCGTTCCAATCATCACGATCGTCGAGTCGGTTTTGCAGGCTTTTTTGGCCAGCGCAAATCGACGTTCGTGGTGTGGGTCGGCCAGCCCCGCCGAAGCGAGTCGTTTTAAATACGATTCAAACAACGTCGCAAGCAGTGTCCATCGTCGCTGGTCGTTTTCGGCTTCGGTTGCGGCAGCCACATCGGCAAACGAAAGTTGGTTCGAGGCCAAATCCTCGTGCAGCCCCCGAATCGTCGCCGCCAGCTCCATCCAAGTATCCACTTCATCGGACGTCGGTAATGTGGGAACAAGCGGTTTCAGCGTCTCGGGATTGGTCGCCGCAAGAACTTGGGACCATGCAAGCGTTTGCTCAAAGTCGATCGCCAGTTTGGCGCGAGGCGAATAGAGTTGTTCTGGCAGCCTACCGAGCGTGAGGATTTGGGACAGACTCAGCCGCAAATCGGCATTGGCGGCCGTTTCCTTCAACAGCGTCTCGAAGCGATAGGAACTTTGCGAGGTGGGCAGAATGCAGATCAGTCCCGACAGATCAAATTGATTCGCCGACGCAAACTTCGTTTTCAGCGATTCCACAGCACGCGGCAGCAGCGGGGCATCCCAGCCAAGAAATTGGGTCGTGATTTGTGGATTCATAGATTCGGTGACAAAAAAGGTCATGCGACCCAAGGCGGAAATACAGTAGTGTCGCGATCGGAGTGACACGTCTGGTCACAACGGAGTGATTTTCAGGAAAAAAGTGTTCTTTGCTAGTAAGGCAAAAAAACGAGCAGTCAGCCTAGGTTGCCCATCTTTCCTGGTTCCGTTCAGAAAGAATGAAAGGACTTGGGAAAATTTACCGTCTGTGCTGAATGTTCTAGCGCCGCAGCGCCGATAACACTTAACAAATGGAGTCCCAGGGAAGCCACTACCGTGCGCATGGAGGCGCACCGCGATGATCATCTGGTCCATCAAATTATTTAGTAACGTTCGCCACGCGATCGCCGGACGCAAATATCCGCACCAGCTTGCTGGGGCGGTTGCGATCGGTGCGTTGTTGGGCATTATTCCGCACGGAAATCTGTTGGCGCTGTTTGTGCTGATCGTTTTGTTGTCGCTGAAGATCAACCACTCGATGGCGGCATTGACCACGATCGGGACGACCTTCGCCGCAACCAAGCTCGATCCGTATTCGCATGACGTCGGCAGCTATATTCTGACGCATCCGACGCTCGGTCCCAAGATGGCCAGTTTTTGGAAGCTGCCGCTGGTTCCGTGGACCGATCTGAACAACACCGTTGTGTTGGGAAGCTTTGTCATCGGATTGGCCGCCGTGCTGCCTATCTTCCTGATCACCTATCCCGTGTTCCGGTTGTTCAAACCTCGGGACGCCGAGGCCGAACGTGAGCGGATCGACGCACTTTCGGATGAGGCACTCGACGCCGAAGAAAACCGCGTCGTGCTTCAGCCCGCATCACCCATCGCACCGCAAACGCCACGTCGCGTAGGCGAGGTGGCTGCCGCTGCAACACAGCCGATGGTCGTTCGCATCGATCAATCGCATGTCGTTTCCAAGTCGGATTCGGAAACCCATGCAGAAGTGAACGCGGCGTTTGATGATGATTCAAACCAGTCAAGCGAACACTTGCAGATGCCTCGTATGTCGGTCGAGACGCGAATCGACGTGATTCGCATGAAAGATGCCGAAATGGCGAACAGCCCCATTGAAACCACACCCTCGGCCACCCAGGACGAGGAAGATACCGATCAGCAACCGATGGACGAGGCGCTTAATTACTTACTTCGTCAATTGCGCACCTCTAAGCAAAAGGATGCAGCATGATACGCTGGAGTTTTGTACTAACCCGTCTGATCATTGTTGTCGCGATCATCATGTTGTTGCGTTGGGGCTTAGGCCCGGTCGCCAGCTACGTGACGATCAAAGGGTTCGAAAGTGCCACTGGTGCCAAAGTCGAAATCGGCAGCGCCCATGTCGGTCTGTTTCCCCCGAGCATCTCGTATTCGGATTTCCGAGTCGCGGATCCTCGTAAGGGCAAAGAGATGGAGGACATGTTTCGCGCCGAATCGATCGAATTGGTGATTGATGGCGACGCGATGCTGCATCGCCGCTGGGTTGCCCGCGATGGCAAGATCACCGGACTGCAAATTGGTGCGGATCGAGATTCGTCGGGACACTATGACGCCGAACAAGAGGAAGCTGCTCCTTCGCCTTCGGATGCCCCTTCGTTCTTGTCTCGCATGATTGCCGCGACGACCGATTCGCTTGGCGCCGAAGCAAGTGCGCTGACCGAAAATCTGGAAACGGTTCGCCGTAGTCGCGAAATCCGTGATCGCTGGGAAAGCGAATACGATTCGTTGGTCGTGCGAGCACGTAATTTGGAAAAACAAATTCGCTCTGTGCGTGATGAAGCACGTGGTATCGACAATCCGCTGCGAGATTGGCCGCAATTGCAGCGGACGCTTGAGCAAGCCAAGCAAGCTCGCAACGAATTGATGGCGGTTCGCCAAGCCATTGACACGTTGCCCGAACAACTGCAAACGGATCTCGCCTCGCTGGATGAAGCGAAGAAGATCGACATGCAAAAAGTCAACAAGTTTGTGCCAGGCGATCTTCAGAATGGAGACGACTTTGGGATCGATATGTTGAAGTTTGCTGTGCAAAAACAGATCGATCAAATTCGTGGCTACCTCGACGGGGGGCGCACGATTGCCAACTACACCGTCGTGGCGCCCGAGAGCGAACGGATTCGAGGCGAAGATTTTGATTTGCTTGGCAACGCACAGCTCTCAACCTTGCTGGTTCGTCGTTGCGAAGTCGGCGGATCAATGCGTGCCAACGGCAAAATGTATACGCTCAAAGGCATCGTTGAAAATCTGACCCCGACGCCAGAATTGTTGCGAGAACCAACGCTGGTCAAATTCCAATTGGATGGACCTGATGTGGTTCGCGTCGAATACGCGGTCGATCGTCGTCGCGGTGCGGATGTCGACTTGTTGACACTGCATTGGCCTCAAATGGAAGCCAAACCGCTGCGTTTAGGCAGCAAACACGAAGCGGGAATCACAATCAGCGGCTGCCAACGCGAATTGTGGGTCCAGCTGCGAAGTGAAGGTGATAACGTCGAAGGCCGTTTCGTCAGCAAACAGACAGGGCTGCAGATGAAGCTTGCTGTCGATTCCAAATTTGCTAAATCCGCCGCAGTCCAGTCGTTGCAATCAAGTTTGGATGCGGTCGATCGCATCGAGATTGATGCCAACTTCAGCGGCCAGTGGAACGATCTTGCACTGAAAATGCACACCAATCTCGGACAGGTCTTTCGCCGAGCGACTCAGGACGCCGTCAATGATCAACTTGTGGCATCGAAGCAGAAACTGCAGGAACAGGTCGATAAGGCTCATTTGGAGCAAACGTTGGCGCTGCGAGAATGGTTGACGTCACAGCAAAGCGAAGCACGTTCGCTGCTAGCCAGTGCGGACAAGTCGATCGAAGAGATGAGCCAAAAGGTGATGAACGAAGTCGGCGACGCAGACGTCTATCTGGGCAAGCTACGAGGCGCCTTCGAGAAGAAGCTGCGTTAACCACAAGGTTTTCGGGTAGTGGGCGAGGCCACGAGTCCCGCAGCTTACGGTAGTGGACGAGGCTACGAGTCCCGCACATGGGGTCAATCCCAGGACTCGTTGCCTCGTCCACTACGGTCTATTTGCGTTAAACGCGAGCGACTAAGAAGAGACGCGAGCCACGGTGGTTTCGATCGCCGAGATCAAGGCTCGCGCCTTGTTCATCGTTTCGTCGTATTCCGAATCCGGATCGCTGTCGGCGACCACGCCGCAGCCTGCTTGCACGTAGACGACGCCGTCTTTGGCGACCATTGTCCGCAGTGCGATACATGTATCCATGTTGCCTCGGTAATCGACGTAACCGACCGCGCCGCCGTAGGGGCCACGGCGGTGAGGTTCAATCGAATCAATTACTTCCATCGCGCGAACTTTCGGTGCACCGGAAACCGTGCCCGCTGGCAAACACGCCTTCAATGCGTCAAAGGCATCGAGCCCTTCACGCAGCTTGCCTTGCACTTCGCTACTGATGTGCATCACGTGCGAATAACGCTCGACGACCATCACTTCGGTCAATTCCACGGTGCCAAACTGGGCCACGCGGCCGACATCGTTACGTCCCAGGTCGACCAGCATCACGTGCTCGGCAATCTCTTTGGGATCAGCGAGCAGTTCTTTCTCGAGAGCCTTGTCCTCTTTTTCTGTTTTGCCGCGAGGTCGAGTTCCCGCCAACGGGCGGACGGTGACGACATTGTCGGCGACTCGGCACATGATCTCGGGCGAACACCCAACCAGCATGCAATCTGACGTACGGACAAAGAACATGAACGGGCTGGGATTGACCACTCGCAGCGAGCGATAAATCTCGAACGGATCGACGTCCGTTTTGACGCTGAGCCTTTGGCTCGGGACGACCTGGAAAATATCGCCCGCGCGAATGTATTCCACACAATCGAGCACCGCTTTGCAGAACGATTCGCGAGTAAAGTTGGACTCGATGTTCAGCGGTGGCGAAGGCTTCTCAGTCGTGAATTCTTCGGGGGTATGAGCGGTCGGTTGCGAAAGCTTGGCAATCGTTTTGTCGATCTGTTGAGACGCCTTGCTGAAAGCTTGTTGAGATTCCGCGGCATTGGTGACACCGCGGCAATCGGCTAGTGAGACCACCGTGATCGTCTTGGCAACGTGATCAAACACACACAACGTGTGGTAGAAAGCAAAATCGAGGTCAGGCAATTGGCGGTCATCCAACGGCGCGTTGGGAAGATTTTCGACGTAGCGGACGACATCGTAGCCGGCGTATCCGATCGCCCCGCCCACGAATGGGGGCAGCCCCGCGACCTCAGCGACCTTGTATTTCACGTGCGAGCGAAAGGTTTCCAGCGGATCGGCTGATTCGAGTTCTTCCGTCTTGCCCCCGCTCCCGTCAACGCTGCTGCCGAGATCCGAAATCGTGACCTGGTTGCCGCGTGCGACAAATCGCTTGATCGGGTTCGCCGCCAGGAAACTGTAGCGGCCGACTTTCTCGCCGCCGATCACACTTTCAAACAGACAAGCGGGGCCGCCGTCGTCCAAAAGCCGAAACGCGGTCACTGGGGTTAACGAGTCGCTGAGTAAACGCCGATACACCGGAACAAAGTCATGGTGGATCGAGAGTTGGTCGAAGTCGGCAGATTCGGGTGTTAACATCGAGGTCGACGGGCTCTGAAAAGGAATCGGGCTCTAGTAGATTGGGCTTCGACGCAGTGGTCGGCTTTGCGGCAGTCTATGACAAAGGAAACGGCAAACAGGTTCTGTTCGCGACATCGACGCGTCAAAGTCGTTACGTTGACACCGATGGGGGCGGCGATAGAATCCCTTTGGCGTCCAATACTTAGGAAAACACACACTTTAGCGGCAGTCACGGCAGCTAGGAATGACACGATGAAATGCCAGTATTGCGAAAAGCCCGCCACGTTCCACATCACTGAGTTGACGGAACCGTCAGGTCCCAAAATTATGCATCTTTGTGAGGAACACGCTCGCGGCTTTTTGCAAAAAGAATCCGACAGTCCCGTGGCCTCGGTCACCAACGCGCTCGCGAAGCAGCTGCAGCTAGGACAATCCAAAAAAGAATTGGCCGAATTGGACCAAAAAGAGTGTCCGGTGTGTGGCATCAGTTTTTTCGAGTTCCGTAACACCGGGCGGCTCGGATGTCCCTACGATTACAGCTTTTTTGAGTCCGACTTGGTCCCCCTGCTGAGGAATATCCACGACGCGGTCGAGCACGTCGGCAAGCGGCCGAGACGCCTAGCAGCGTCAGCCGATTCGCAAGCGGAAATGATCCAGCTGCGGCGTGAGATGGAAGAGGCGGTCGAGCTCGAAGATTACGAGCGTGCTTCCGAAATCCGAGACGAACTAAAACGAATGGAACGCGAACTCAGCATCCCCGCGTCGGATGACGACGATGCAAGTTCGAGTGAAGGTGAGAATCAGTCGTGAATCAAGAAACTGACTTTACTAACCTCGCGAAAAGTTCCGGAGAGTGGCTGCGCGGTACCGGGCCTGAATCCGACATCGTGATCAGCAGCCGAATTCGCTTGGCTCGAAATCTCGCCGACTTTCCCTTCATTCGTCGCTGTAGTGACGAAGATCGTGACAGCATCGAACGGACCGTGCGTGCCCGGATGGAGGCGATGGAGGACTGGAAAGACATTCGCTACATCGATATCGAAGAGCTATCGGAGATCGATCGTCAATTCTTGGTCGAACGCCAACTGATCAGCCGCGAGATCGCTGATGCCGATGGTTCGCGAGCGGTCGCCGTCGATCCAGGCGAGCAGTACAGCGTGATGATCAATGAAGAGGATCATCTGCGAATCCAAGTGATGCAGAGCGGATTGGATTTGCAAGCCGCCTGGGCCCGAATCGATGCGTTGGATGACAAGCTCGAGGGCTCGATTCTGTATGCGTTTCACGAAAAGTACGGGTATTTGACCGCCTGTCCCACCAATGTGGGGACGGGGCTTCGCGTCAGCGTGATGCTGCATTTGCCCGCCCTGGTGATCACGCGGCAGATCGAAAAAGTCTTTCGCAGTATGCAGCGGATCAACGTCACCGTCCGCGGACTGTACGGCGAAGGATCACAATATTCGGGCGATTTTTATCAGGTCAGCAACCAAGTCACGCTCGGTCACAGCGAAAAGTCGCTGCTGGCCCTCGTCGGCGACGAGGTGGTGCCTCAGATCATCCAATACGAACGAAAAGCACGTGCGTTTTTGATCGAACAAAACCAGCAAGACCTGCATGACGACGTCAGTCGGGCGATGGGCATCCTGAGTACGGCGAAAAAGATCAGCAGCGAAGAAACGATGCACTACCTTTCCAAGGTGCGAATGGGAGTGAATCTTGGCTTGATCAGCGATGTCGAAGTCGCCACGATCAATAAACTGTTCATCCATACCCAGCCGGCTCATTTGCAGAAATTGCATGGCCGCGTGCTCGGCTCGTCCGATCGGAACGTTCAGCGTGCCACTTACCTGCAACGCCATTTGACGGGCGGCAGCCAGGGCGAAGGCGAATTGAATTAGAAAGTCGTTGATCGCTCCGCGATCAAAACGCGGGCCTGCGGATCAGAACAGGATCTATTTCCTTCCCGTTCCTTCGCCGTGGTTCATGAGAACCGTAGAAATGGGGGGCTGTCTCTATTTCTATTTTTGGGGCCGATCGGCTCAGAGTTCGTTTGGCTCGCCTCAAAGGCTTAATTGAGAGGGGTTACGCGGGCACTCGGTCCCTTCTTGCTGACGAAATCGCACGGTTTGGCATATTATTTTGGTTCAGGATGATAAACTAGGGTGCAGATAGTGCCATCGTCCTTCCATTTAGCTCCGCAGAGCAGCGGGAGGGACGCGGCGCAGAGTAAACCTCGATTTTCACGAAAGTTGGCGGCGTGGGCGAAGAGCCTGAACTGATTGACCGAGCACTCCAGGGCGATCGTGCTGCGTTTACCCGGTTGGTAGAGGTCAACCAGGATCGCTTGTTCGCGTCCATGCTGCAGGTCACCGGTTCGCCCGACGAAGCCGAAGAAGTCGTCCAAGAAGCGTTTATCCGAGCTTTTGTGAAGCTCGATACGTTTCAGCGAAACAGCCAATTTTTTACCTGGCTGTACCGCATCGCTTTCAACAGTGCTCTTTCGCGTCGGCGAAAAAAGCGAGCTCGCATCTCGTTGGACCAATTTCGCGAGAAAAATGGGCTCGAAGTCGTCGATCAATCCTGTGGAGTCGATGAACCGATGCTCCAGCGGGAACGGATCGCCATGGTCCGCACCGCGATGGAACGATTGACCGACGAGCATCGCTCGATTCTGGTCTTGCGAGAGATGGAGGAGCGATCTTATGAAACGATCGCAGAGATCCTGGAGATCTCGATCGGGACAGTGCGAAGTCGGTTGAGTCGAGCGAGACACCAATTAAAGCTCGCCTTGGAAGTCTTGCACCGTGCCGAAGAGTCTAGTTCTGAGTGATTTCTTTCCTTCACTTCTTTCCCATCCGATGTCGACACCCCAGTTTGACGCTTCAAGCAACCCCGGTGATTTGAGGCGTACCGCCGATTCTTCGCAAAAGGAAGCTTCCGGCTATCGATATCGCCCTTTTCTGGGGATCACGTTTCTTTGCTGTCAAATCTACGGCCGGATTTACCAGAATTCCGAGTGCACTGCCTACGTCGGACATTGTCCGCGGTGCGCGAAACGCGTTAACGTCAAGATCGGCCCCGGCGGCTCGTCGACTCGTTTCTTCAGCGCCGGCTGAGGACCGATTCGAATTCTGATCGGCGAGATTCGGATGCGGCAAGGCACCGAGCTACACGATAAACTGGTACCCTTGGTGGGTGGTTTGTGGGTGCACGCTCGCCGTTGTTATTCTGCTCGCCGCTGCGGTTTCCCCACTGCCAGCAACGTCCCTCCGAGGCAACTCGATCATGCGTTTCTATCGAATTCAGTCGCGTTTGCGATCGTCAAGGGCAATGCCAAGATGTCTGGGTCTGCTGCTCGCCGCCGGATTGCTTGGGCTGACGATTGGCGGCTCCGATGTAAACGCAGAAGAGGCAAGATTGGCTGCGGACCGATTCTTTCCGCAACATGATTTCGGTCGCCAACTCGCTGATGATCCGCATTCCGGATTTGCTAGGCCATGGCAGTTATCGCAGTTGCGGCCGCCAAGATTTGCCGACTTCGACGATCGCATGTCCCCCTCCGATGCATCGTCACCCAATGTGATGATTGGCGGAACGAACGATCGAAACAATCCGTTGCGTCGTGAACTGAGCCAAACCTTCGCCGAAGATGAATTGTTCGTCGGGTTTCGATTTCTGTACGAACCGCCGGACACTGACGGGCCCTCCGAAGCCCCAGCAGCCAGCGATCCCGAATTTTTTGTGCTTTGGCTCGATCGCACCGAAGGCAGCGATCAAGCCGTCCATAGCACAGGCATTCCTAATATCGGCATCCATATGGCGGACCGGGGGCCTAGTCGCGGAAAGAATGTGTTCATGGTGCGATTTGGCTCGAAGCAAACCGCTTGGAGTCGCACGGAATTGGTGCCTGGTAAGATGTATCACGTGATCGCCAGGATCGCCAAGCAGTCAACCGGCGCTCGCAACGCTTACAGTCAGATTCAGTTGTGGATCGATCCGCAAGCTGTCGACGCCGATCAGCCGCTGCTGTCGTTGAGCAAACAGGATGGCATCCACCAATTTCGCTGGGTCGGTTTTTCAACGGGCGTCAAAACGGAACGCGAGGATCAGATCCGTGTGGACGACTTGGTCCTGTCACGCTCCTGGCAAGATGCGTTTTCATTCCTAAGTTCGTCAGACGATCCAGCATTGCATCCCGTCACCGCGTCGAAACCTGCTGTCACCTGGGACCAGCCCATCGAGTTCACCACCGACATTTATCCGATCCTGAGGGAGCGTTGTTTCGATTGCCACTCAGGCGAATACCCTGATTCCGGGCATCGGCTGGACGTGCGAAATGAATTGCTCGGTTTCAGTACCGGGCAGGTTTTTGCCGTCCCCGGCGAAAGCCGCAACAGCCATTTATTGGAAGTGTTGACGACGAAATCCGATTCCGATCGCATGCCTCCCGAGGAGGAACCGCTGTCGGAAATCGAAATCGCGAAAATTCGAGCCTGGATCGATCAGGGACTCAGCTGGGACGACGAACTGCTTCCAACGCCAAAGATCAAGTCCGATCATTGGGCGTTCGCGCCAATCGAGCGTCCGGAATGGCCCGCCGCGATCGCGAGTCCAGCAAACGCGGACGTTGTCGGTTCGCGACACCCGATCGATGCTTTTATATCCGCACGCCAGAAAACAGCCGGTGTAACACCAGTGAGAGCGGCGGAACGTCGCACGTTGGTTCGACGACTGTACCTGGATCTGTTGGGATTGCCGCCCACGCTCGCTCAGACGGATGCGTTTGTGAGCGACACTTCGGCGGACGCCTATGAGAGATTGGTCGACCGAGTACTGCAGTCGCCGCACTATGGCGAGCGGATGGGACGTTACTGGCTCGACCTGGCGCGGTGGGGCGAAAGTCAGGGGTATCAGCATGACATCCCTCGTCCCTTTGCATGGCGTTATCGCGACTACGTGATCGACGCCTTCAACCACGACAAACCCTACGCCCAATTTCTGCGTGAACAAATCGCCGGCGACGAACTGCAGCCCTACTCCGACGAGGCCTTGATCGCGACCGGGTTTTTGGGGGCCGCGCGGATCAGCGGTAATCAAATGGACAAGCCGCTGCAGCGGATGGAGGTGTTGATGGACATTGTCGACAATACGTCCAGCGCGGTGCTGGGGCTGACGATGGAGTGCGCGCAATGTCACAACCACAAATTCGAACCGCTGATGCAGCGTGACTACTACGCGCTGATGGCGTTTTTCTCCAACGGCCAACTGGGGAATTACCAACTGCAGAATGCACAGACGTTTCTGGCGGATGAAATCCAAAACTGGTTCACCAACGATTCGTATCGTTTCTATCTGTCCGAGGCCAAGAAACGGAAGGTGGATCCTGCCGACTACCCTGCACACACTTGGGGCTTTTATTCGCCTGAGACGGGTAACAAAGAAGTGCGACATTTGCCAGTCGTGAATCGTTCTCCCCTGCCCTACTCGCCCGATTTCCTGGCTGGCAATGTTACACGGGTGCTGATCCGCGGCGACGTGCGAAGCCCGGGATTGCGAGTCCAGCCGGCTTGGCCCGCGGTGCTCGGCGAGACCCCTTCGCAGCTTTCACCAACGCCAAGGCAAACGCTCGCCGATTGGTTGGCCAGTCCCCAGAATCCGCTCGTCGCCCGCGTCTGGGTGAATCGCCTGTGGCAAGCGCACTTCGGTCGCGGTTTGGTCGACACGGCCAGCAATTTTGGGACTCATGGCGCCGCGCCTACTCATCCGTTGCTGTTGGACTGGTTAGCCTCGGAATTGATCGACAATGGTTGGAGTACAAAACATATTCATCGCTTGATCGTGACCTCCGCGACGTATCGCCAGTCGAGTGTTTTAGACGCAACCAATTACGATTTGGATCCCGAGAACAAGACTTTGTGGCGTTGGCCTCAGCGGCGCATGGAAGCCGAGGTAATTCGTGATTCCATTCTCGTTGCGACGGAGGATTTAAATCGGCATGTCGGTGGACCAAGCGTGGCCCCGGAACGTGAGGAACAAACGTTGCGGCGGACGATCTACCTGTCTCAGCGACGTAGCCAAATGCCTGACGTGATGACGATGTTTGATGCCCCCGACGGCGTTCGCAGTTGTTCACGTCGCGAGGTGTCGACGGTTGCGTTGCAACCGCTGTACCTGCTGAACAGTCCGTTTGTGGTCAAGCGAGCCGAGCAGTTGGCGCGGATCGCGACCGCCCAGGCCGGTGACGATACCCAAGCTTTGATCCACGCTGTTTTCCAACGGACGCTTGGTCGCGCACCGACATCCGAGGAAGTTGGATTTGCCACAGCGGCATTGCAACCCCGCGACCCTCAGGAAACCCGCGACCCTCAGAACGGTGCAGCGACTTCGGACGGGCCCGTTCCCGAACTGATTCGCTTCTGTCACTCGATGATGAACTTGAACGAATTCATCTATATCCCCTGACCGAATGTCGTTTGAACTTCGTCCGCAACCCGCCCGCCTCCCACGCACCTCAGCCCACCCAATGATTGTGAACCCCGTTAGCCAAGATCGACGAACCTTCCTCGGATCAGCGGGCATCGGCCTGGGATCGATCGCTTTGAATGCCCTGCTTCAGGACGGGGCAGCGGCCGTTAACCACGGCGACAGTATTTCCCAGCAGCCGCATTTTCCGCCCACAGTCAAGAACGTCATCTTCTTGTTCATGTCGGGCGGTCCAGGCCACATGGACACCTTCGACCCCAAGCCTCGACTGTCGGCGATGGAAGGCAAATATGTGCCGGACAGTATTGGGGCGAACGTGCCCAACATTCCTCGCTCGGGCGTGGGGTCGAAATTGATGGCCTCGCCGTTTGGGTTTAAAAAGTATGGCGAAAGTGGGATCGAGGTCTCCGATTTGCTTCCCCACACCGCTCTACATGTCGATGACCTGTGCGTGATTCGGTCGCTGAATCACCGGATTCCGGTCCATGGGCCTGCGGAGAATTTCACCTTGACCGGGTCGTCGCTCGGAGAACGGCCCAGTTTAGGCGGCTGGGTGACATACGGATTGGGCAGCGAAGCCCGTGACCTACCAGGCTTCATTGTCTTGTCGTCCAACTCGAGCGGACCGGCACCGCAGCGCCCGGGCTGGGGAAGTGGGTTTTTGCCGGCTCGGTTCCAAGGCACGCAATTGGACGATCAGCGCGGCGTGCCGTACTCGGAATTACCCAATTTGTATTCCGTGGCCGATCGTCGAGAGCAGCTCGACTTCATTCGCTTGATGAACCAGCAGCATCTCAAGCGGCAAAACGAGAACTCAGAACTCGAGGCCCGCATCGAATCTTATGAACTGGGCTTTCGGATGCAGCTGAACGCACCGGAAATCCTGGATCTGTCTAGAGAAACCGAAGCGACTCAAAAAATGTATGGAATCGACCAGAAAGCCAGCGAGGTGTTTGGACGGCATTGTTTGTTGGCGCGACGACTGGTGGAACAAGGTGTCCGCTTCATTCAATTGCGAAACGGGGGCTGGGATGCGCACGGTTCACTGAAGAGCAATCATATCAGCCGCTGCCGCGCGACAGATCTTCCCATCGCCGGTCTGTTGCAAGATCTGAAACAACGCAACCTGTTGGAGCAAACGTTGGTCGTTTGGGGTGGGGAGTTTGGGCGAACGCCAACGACCGAAGGCAATCAGACGGGTGACAAACGCGGCCGTGATCATTCACCTGCTGGCTACACAATGTGGCTCGCAGGAGGCGGAATCAAGGGCGGGCAAGTGATCGGGGCCACGGACGAACTGGGCTTTGTGCCCGTCGAGCGTCCGCTCTCGCCGCACGACTTGCATGCCACGATGCTGCACGGCCTGGGACTCGATCAACACAAGCTCATCTACCTGCACAATAATCGCGAAGAAATCCCCACTGTCCTTGGCGGTGAAGTGATCCGAGAAGCCTTCGCGACGTGAGTCGCCGAACGCCCTGATAAAACAAAAGTGTCAGGATTCAAATACGAACAATGACTCCTGAGACCTTCGATTTCTCCGTAGAGAATCTGCCTGTGTCGAAGCATTCCACCCGAGTATGTAGTGAGAGGTGAGTACAACCTTGACGCTAGCCCTGTAGCGGGTGAGAATAGCAGCCCGTTTGCTGCTCTATAGAGGTGCATGCCGTGAGAACAAGCCTGAGTTCAGGGCGAGAACGCCCCAAGTTGGCTTGTTTCTCACCCTCACCCACCGCAGAATCGCAAGTTAGGCCATCGATAGAAATCTGATGCACACTGTATCTCCACGCGAATTGATCGACTTGGTCGCAGGCGATTTGAATGATGCCTAATCCAGATTTAAAAAGTGTTTGACTGGCGGTTCAATCGCGATATGTCGGTTGCTAAGTGGGCGTTAGGAGCTTCAGCTTCGCTAGCGGCCGAGTGTGGCAGTTCCTCGGTCACAGTAAGCCGGGGTTGGATGCAAAAAGTTACGTAGATAGCAACAAAATAATCAGACCACTGACACCGACGCGAAATCAAGAAAATGGCAACTAAGACAATCGAACTAAGAGATTACCCAGGATTAGTCATCGATGATGTGGTCGTATCAAAACGGAATGCTGCTGCTACTGGGACCGCGACGAAAGTTTCGCTCAAAGAGACGGAAGGCACTCACAGCTTGGTCTACTACGTGCTAGTGTTGACGGGGGATCCGCTCGGAAAGTGGGCGATTTCCACACCGACATACACTCGCGCTGTGACGTTTGCCGCAGATGAAGACGAAGAGTTTTGGCTGGGTGAGGAAAGTGTTAGAAGTAGCAGATTGAGTAGCAGAGCGAGTGGCGGATATAGTGCTGACGTCCTTAAGGTGATGATCGCATCGCCAGGCGATGTCGCTGCTGAACGTCAAACCGCGCGTGATGTTATTTATGAGTGGAACTGCATCCATTCTGAGGACCGTGCCCTCGTCCTGATGCCCGTAGGCTGGGAAACCCACTCGGCACCCTCAATGGGAGACCGTCCGCAAGCGATCATCAACAAGGAGGTGCTGATGAATTGCGATCTCTTGGTTGCCGTTTTTTGGACTCGAATCGGTAGCCCGACTGGTGTCGCCGCTAGCGGAACCGTTGAAGAAATCGAAGAACATCTTAACGCTGGCAAGCCAGCAATGATCTACTTCTCCTCGACCCCCGTTCGTCCAGACAGCGTAGACGAAGCCCAGTATTCAGCGCTCAAGGAGTTCAAGCAGGAGTGCTATGCAAAGGGATTAGTCGAGTCGTACGAGTCCTTGGCAGAGTTTCGCGACAAGTTTTCCCGACAGCTAACGCAAACAATAATCCGGCACTTTCTGTCTGAAACAACGCCAACGACGGCGACCGCTCCACCACCCCCAACACCTGGTCCGGAAATGACTGACGAGGCGAAGTAACCACTTGTCGCCGCAGCAACTGATCCGGCGGGACGACTGATGGGTATTCGACACCTCGGTGGCTTGGTTGTGCAGGCCAACGGTCGAAACTATTCGGATGAAGGCGATTCCCGATCCGATACGCAATGGGAAGTCGTGATCGCTGAACTCGAGAATTTGATGCTGATCGAAGATCGAGGTGACAAACGCGAGGTGTTTGCCGTTACCAACGAGGGTTTTCCCGTGGCGGACTTGCTCAGAAGTTCACAGCCATAGCAAGTGCAGGCCGAATTGTCTGAAGAACCGGGGCAAAACAAAGGTGGCAAGAGTCAAATACAGACAATGACTCCTGGCACCTCAGATTTATCGAAGACCGCAACTTCACTGGCTTTGGCAAATCGACCCTTATCGATGCCAATGAATCGATCCGTGTCTTCGATCCCTATCAATGAGTGACAGCGTCGAAGCGGTTCAACCGGACAAAACCTGCAGCACTTCCTTCACTTTCAGCGTCGTTTTGAAGGTGACTCGCGGCATTCCTAAATCGGGAATCGATTGGTCAACACTTTCGCTGATCGCCAGCACGATCCTCGCAGCGTGTTGAAACTGTTTCAGCCGGATCACTTTCTCGCTTAAATATTCCGGCGTCCAAAATCCGATCACTTCCAACAGCACTTCGCCATGCTCGGGGTGCCTCAGCGAGAAGTCGGGGGTGAACACGGTTTGGCCTTGGTGCAGCACCGTGCCCTCACGCCGGAGCCGCCAGCCGTCAGTTTGATTCTCTGCTTGCAGTTTGTTCCATTGACGCCAAAACGTTTCTTCCAACTGGCTGTCGAAATCGCTTGGTTGTACTTCGCTTCGCAGTCCATCCGTGCTGCTCAGCCGCAGCGCAAATCGCCGTTTCGCGGGTCCGAGCACCGTCGCTTGCATCCGCCAATCACGTGCTGCTAACAATCCCGGCAAGAACCGAGCGAACGCGACGCCGTAGCGACGAGTTTGACGTAGCAGCGACGCAGGTCCGTTCAACTGAAACACGTAACGATCGCCTTGCCGGGTGATCGAGTGCATCAATCGCGCCAGTTTGGCGTAACGCAAGATCATCTTGAAATCGTCGTCCGCCCAAACCGTCATCGACAATGCTCCGTACAACGCTGTCTGAGTTTGCGCGACGTTGTAACGCGACAGTAAACCTGCCGCATCGAGATTCTCGGGTGGTTTTCGAAGTCGATGGAACTCGATCACATCGGCAAACAGACTGGCTTCGATCTCCGCCCAACTTTTGCCAAGTTCTGCTGCAATTTCCGCTTTCGTGTTCGCTTCGTCATGGTCAAACAATTGGTCACGTGTTTGCACCAGCGGATGTTTGGTTGCCGCCAACGAAAACACGCGTTGCCTGAGTTTGGCTGACGCAGCGGATTTGTCCTGATGGAACTCGCTCGCGTCATCCAGCAATTTGCAAAACGCGGCGATCCGTTTTGCTGGACAATCCGTGACACCCTGCAGCGAACGTCGGACGCGGTCATGCAGATGCTTGCGTACTTCACCAATATTTTCGCGATAGATCTTCAGCATTTCGTCGGCGAGCCGCGGGTAATGCCCGTGAGTCG
Organism: Novipirellula methanifontis; assembly: GCF_052161655.1. Classification (GTDB taxonomy): domain Bacteria; phylum Planctomycetota; class Planctomycetia; order Pirellulales; family Pirellulaceae; genus Novipirellula. The sequence goes on along the minus strand of NZ_CP197418.1, from coordinate 8,623,770 downwards.
AGCGAGTCAACCGATCGGGGACGACCGTCAGACGCGAAAAATCGTACTCCAGCAGAGCTTGTTCTTTGGTCAACATCTAAGGCTGTCAGTGCTTGCGAAATGCGTCGTCACGCCGACGCGAACGAGACCGCACTTCGTCACGCGTCCCGGCGGTCACGATCTCGTAGAAACATGCGCGGCCAAAGCGGTTTTTGCGTACCACGCGTCCAAGTCGTTGCAACGCTTGGCGTGTACTGCTGCCGCCACCGACAACGATCGCGACGTTGACCTCTGGTAAATCGACTCCCTCGTCCAACACTCGGTTGACAACCAACGCGGGGTAACGCCCTTCTTTTAATCCAGTCAAAATTTCTTGTCGCTCGCGTTTGCGACAATGACTCAGTAGACATGGGATCAAGAAACGTAGCGATACGTCGCGAGCCATCGCGTTGGAACCACAGAAGACGATCACCGGTTCGCCGGCGTGAAGTCGAAACAGGTCTTCGATGACTCGCAGTTTTTCTTCTGCTCGGTCTTCGATGGAACGTTTGGCGTGAAAGGCAACCATCGCCGCACGGGCGGCAGGGTCATGACCGCTTTCGCTGCACAACGCTGGCCAATCGTAGCAAGAGTCGTCTTTTCGCCGCTCGGCAACAAATTCGCGAACCGTATTGCCCAGCGATTCATAGCGAGTTCGTTCATCATGGGATAAGTGCACGGCCATCCGCACGATGTCGTAATTCGCAAGCGTTTTGCCTCGGGCGGCCTTGATCGCTTGCGTGTAAACCCGCGGACCGATGATCTCATCGAGTAGTTCGTGTCCCCCGTCACGTCGCTCGGGGGTCGCGGTCAAGCCGAGCCGAAACGGTGCCGCTGACATACGGGCGGCGTCCTGACGCATCGGCCCCGGCAAGTGATGGCATTCGTCAAAGATGATGAATTCGAATTGGTTGCCCAATCGTGGCATGTGGATTGTCGCACTGTCGTACGTGGTCACCGAGACGGGGCTGACGCGATGCACGCCGTCGCCAATGATCCCGGCGTCGATTCCGGTCGCATTGCGAATCCGATCATGCCACTGGTACATCAAATCACGCACCGGGGAAACGACCAATACGCTTGTGCTGAGGCGGCACATCGCATGCAGTGCCACTTCGGTCTTGCCCGTCCCCGTGGGCATCACCACGACACCGCGGCGAGTTTCCATCCAGGCGTCGAGTGCCTCGTCCTGGTCTGGTCGCAACGAGTGCAGCTTTGCCGCGGCAAAGCGAATCGGCGTCCAGCGTGCGACGTCATCGGACCATGTTGTCGCCAGTCGGTTTTGTAAACACTCCACCACATCGCCGTAATGCATCGCGTCGGTCCGCCAGCAGCCACTGCGAGCGTCATGCATCCACAACGGTTGGTCCCACAATCGCTCGACCAACCGCTTTTCAACGCCTGAAAGCGTTAACGTCCCCTCTTGAAACGCAAGCCGCGTCGGCGCTGAAACGGGAGCGAGTGTGTTCATGATTGAAAGATCATGTGTTGGCGTCTGAAGCAGACGACGGTGATTGCACGAGAGATCGAACGACCGCGCCGATGACGGCGGTTAAGTAAGAGGGGACCATCAATAGCAAGCTAATAAATGGAGCAACCAGTGCGGTGGAAAAACCCCCTGCAATTTCAGCAGGTTTTGGCGTCGAACTGCTCATTGCGATCACGGTAAACGCAGAGATTGCACCCTGGAAAGCTGCGAACAGACCGATCAAAAAAGGGATGTGAACCACCAGGACGAGTGCCGCAGCCGCCATGGCCCCTTTGCCGCGAAACACAATCATCAACGCGACAAGGAAGCTCAAAAATGCTGTCAAAGGCAACAGCACGAGGTACGCTGGCCCAAGTGAGACAAGCATCCAGTGCAGCAAAGACTGTTGAACAGGTTCGGCTTCGAGCATGGGGGCTTACCTCGCAAATTGCAGTGGGGCGGATTTTCTCGCGGCGAGAAGGACGTGTTTATGAAAGCGGATCAATGTGATTCAGCGGTTCCATGTCACGTGCCGGTTGCCACGTTTAGGTTTGGGAATAAATCTTCGACAGACTTTCCAGTGATCTGTAAGTAAAGTGCGTCGGCGCAGAGCTCAAGGTCGTCGGTCCAGCGAATCTCGCCATAAGGGCCAATCATAACCGCTCATCATATTTGAGGAGGTTTTTATTCCGCTTGAGGCGTCACGTTTACGAGCTTCACCAACGCAGTGTCCCTAGTGCTTTGTCAGTATTTGATTTTGGGGTAGTGGATCGTGCTAAAAATCCTCCCACACCCAAGAAAAAGGGAGCTTTAGCAAGCTCCACTACATTAAAAACCCTAAGTTTTAGACTAGACGAAGCGCTAGGAGGATCTGAAGTAGTATTGCCATCAACCAAGCAGCGACTTCATTCCGGTTTGTTCCAAAGAAGTCATCATATCAAATAGATCGTGTGGGTGCGGCGGGATGAAGGAGTGTCGACATCAACTTCGGTAGGTTGTCCCCCCGAACCCGAAAACTGAAATGTCTTGATGAATGATTCGACACTGATACTAATTCACGCAGGACTTTCTCGATTGGTTATAAAATTGTCCGCTTCATCTTAACCTCGTGCAGTTCCGGATAGATGTCGCTCTCGAAACGGTTCGTAACTCCCTCGCGGATGATTAGAAAACCCAGCTTCTCAAAGACTAGAACATTTCCGGTTTCCTTAATTGTTTCCAGAACGATGGTAGTGCGAGCGGTGGATAATACATGCAATTCGATCCAATCTAACAGGCGACGGGCGATGCCCCTTTGTTGAAAGTGGGGGTGAACAGCCAGACCAATCACATGCAAGTAACCTTCGTGGCTGTCGAATTGAACCGTGGCAACGACCTGCTGATCCAACTCAGCGACGAGTCGTGTTTCGTCCTTCTGACGAAGGGACCGGCTGGTGACGGTTTGGGAGTTGGGGCGATAGATTGTTCGCAAAGGAGCGAATGCAGCGTGGAACACGGTTGCCACCGCTTCGGCATCCTCGGCAGTCGTCATGCGGATCGTGATCGAAGGTTGCATTCGCTCCTCAGCCAAAACACCATGCTAGCAAACCAGCGATGCTGGGATTTGATCTATTTGCGGCGATTTTTGCTGTCAAAACCGGCTCGACATTCTGTCTTTCAAGTTAGGATGGAATTGTGCTACGGTTCCAATGCGCGAACCCCTTTACTCGAATTCCTTCTGTTTCTTGGCTCCTATGTTAGGCGAATACCACGTCGGCCGCTGTACCCGCAATTGCCATTCGCTGCACCGTCCGTTGCGCGAAGGCGAGTGGTACTACTCGGTCGTGATGGAATCGGGCGACGATTACGTTCGCCGCGACTTTTCTGCCGAAAGTTGGAAAGGACCTCCTGAGGAAGCAATCGGGTGGTGGAAAAACCGGATGCCCACCGCTTCGGAAAAGAAGCTTGTGCTGGCGCCACCGGAGGTCTTGATCGATCTACTACGTCAAATGGGAAACTTTCCCGACAAAGCAAAAACACGTTACTTGCTTGCGATCATGTTGATGCGCAAACGTCTGGTGCGTCCTTGGGAAGGCACAGCCGATGACTCGCTCGAAGAGGGGGCGATGCGATTGGAAGTGCTTGCCGATCACTCGACAGTCGATGTCATGCCCTGTGAGATCAACCGTGCCGAATCCGACTCGATTCGTGACGAGCTAAACGATTTGCTCTATTGCGAAGCCGATGTGGTTAACGCTGACGACGAACCCTCAACCGAATAACGGTCCCAGGAGAAAAGCAAGGATGCGAACATGGCTGTGGATCGGAACGTTGATGATCTGTTTTGTCTCCGGTGGAGCAACTTGCGCCCGTCGCGAGGCCCCGATGCCGTTCCCGCCGCCTCCGGTTGCCTTCAGTGAGATACCTAGCTTGGACGAGTTGGCTGCGGTCATGAACCGAACCAGTTCGATTCAACAATTGTCGACCAACACCGCGTCGGTGGAAGTGTTGACGATGCCCAATATTCCCAAGCTCAGTGCCACACTGAGTCTGCAGCGGGAGCGTCGCTTTCGCTTACGCGCCAGTTTGCCGATCGTACTTGGGGCAGGGATGGATATGGGCAGCAATGACGAGGTGTTTTGGTTCGAAGTTCCTGAAGGAATGTCCAAAACGCTCTATTACGCCGAACATGATAAGTACCGCCAGCAGCTCCAACGGGCAATTTTACCCGTCGATCCAACATGGATCATGGACGCGTTGGGATTGGTTCAGTTGGATCCCGCAACCGTCGTCAATGGTCCCGTCAAACGTGACGATGGCAAGCTGGAAATTCGCAGCGTCATCCAAATGCCTGATGGGTTGTATCAACGCGTCTACTTGATCGAACCCTCCGCTGGCTATGTGACAAACCAGTTCTTGTATTCCCCCGACAATCGCTTGATTGCTCAAAGTACTGCGACCAATCATCGCTACTATGCCGAGCATCAATGTGCATTGCCGCATCAAGTCGAACTGAATCTGACGCCCGCGATGGGGCCGCCTTTGGGGATGAAAATTACGATTGGTTCGTACGCCGTGAATCAACTGCTAAGCGGGGACCCCCAGCTATTCACGATGCCGCAAAACGCATCTCAGAAAGTCGATCTGACCACGTTGTCTGCCACTGCAGTCGCACCACCCGAATCAACTCAGTACACCGCGGATCTTCGCATGGCGATGCCGCTGCGAGGAACGATGAGGTAATTGGTTATCGAATCGCTATGACTGCGACTCGATTTGCCTCGGCTTGTTTTTGGCATGGGTCAGCAACACGTGGACTTTGGATTCGTCGATCTCGTTCGATACGAATTCGTTCGCTTGTTCACGCGTCGGAAACCAAGCAAAAACTGACGGTCCCCAACTGCTTTGGCCTACTCCCTTGATGCCACTGTTTCTCAAAAAGGAAACAAGCGACGATACTGCGGGGCCATTATAGGGACCGTTCTGTACGGATTCGAACAACAGTCCACTGTCACGGTTGTAGTGGTGAACCGCTTCACTGAACGCATCGAAGTCGGCATTTTCGATTGCTGGCAACAGCCGCTTCGTGATCAGATCTCGAAAGTGAGCACGCTGCCTAGGCGTGGTTGCTGGCAGCTTTGCAAATTGGTTTAACTCTTCGTCACCGCTGATCGTCGATGTTTCTTGTGTGGGCCTGAGGATGGCAACGCACCACTGTTTCGGAACGTCGAGTCGTTGTTGGATTGGATTCAGTTCGGATGCACTGTCAGAGTCTTCGTAGATGAGTCCTCCGCGCAGATAGCCATGGATTCCGACTGCCGATCGACGTCCGCGGTCAGCAATACGAAAAGCGATTGTCTCGTCCGAAAGACTCGGATTGAGCAGTCGGCTGATCGCTTCGGCCACCGCCATCGCTAGCTGAGTTCCTGTTCCCAGTCCCGTGTGTGCAGACGGGCGGCGGACAACCTCGATCTGGCAGTTCGGCAATGTCTCGAGATGAAAGTGTTGGCGATAGCGCTCAGCAATCCCCAGTACCCGATCGGCGGCAATCGTCGGTCCTGCAAATGTATCGGCACGTCGTGCTCTCACTTCGGTGATCGGATCATCAATCATCACACCGACACCCCCAAAGGGTTTCGCCGTGTCCAATAAACCGAAATGAAGTCGTGAGCCGGTGGTCACGTGTACCTGATTGGTTGCCATGTGCTAACGATACCAGCACCCCCATAGGCCTTCCAAGCCGGGGAAAATGATGACTCACCGACGCTTAGTTTGGGGAACAAAACGGGGCTCACTTTAAAGCGTTAGTAACAATACGTTTTCTTAGTCCGCCGTTAGTTCGACTGTCCCATTTTGTGAGCCGAACGCGCTAGTGTCGGGCCGCGGCTCAGTAAAACGTTGGCAAAATAATGCCCACAGCTAGCGGGCTGTTGATTTAGTGAGCCGTGACGCGTGAGCGGCCGGGTTCCACGCATTACCCGGTGCCTCACGGCCCACGGCTCACTAATACCATTTACATTTCGATTAAACCGACAGCCCGCTCGCGCCGTCGGCCCACAAATACGGGAAAAACGAAAAAATGGGACAGGCGAATTAGGGCGGTTCAGGTGGGATCGACGTCTGCGTATCGCTGTGAAATCGCTTGCTTGAGAAATTCAAATGCGGCGTCCTCGGCGGCACCGCCGGTCTTGTCGACCAAAACTTGCAGGTGGCGAAGGGCCGCTTCGACTTCCTCTTTGGCAAGAATGTGCGTTCGTGTCGCCAGGATCGCGGCCTCGATCACGGCATATTTCGCCCGATTGAATCCAAAGAAAGGGCGGACGACGCCTGATTTGACCACGCGGCAAGTCATTTCGGCACGGGGATCATGGTCTTCGATCGATTCCACCTCGATGGCAAACCAGCGATGGCAATCTCGCAATCTCCAGTACTGCGTCTCTTCGTGTGATGCTTCTTCGATCGGGCGTACCCACTGCCGCAGGGTAGCTTGATCACCGAGTGATCCCACTGCGGCTCGCGCAAACAGGTCGACGTTATCAGTTACGTGGACGACGGCTCGCCGCGTTTGCATCAAATTTTGATACGTGCGGGATGAGTTGAAGGGACGCAACAGGATCGTTTCGCCTTCGGCATCCGCATGAACCAACGAATCCGATACGATCGGTCCCATCGGAGCGATGTTGATTTGTCCATCGGAACTCGTCGACGTGACGATCGATTCCAAAATCACAGCGCCAGTTCCCGTCGTCGTTTTGCGGCAATCGTCACAAAGTTTTTGAGCAGACGGCTGCCATCGTCGGTCAGGATCGACTCAGGATGAAACTGGACTCCAAAGACAGGCCATTTGCGGTGCTGGATTCCCATGATCACCCCATCATCGCTGCGCGCGGTCACCTCCAGATCGTCGGGCAGATGATCAGGATCGATTGCCAACGAGTGGTATCGCCCGACGGGCATCGGTGATGAAATGTGCTCGAAAATGCCTTGCCTGTTGTGCATGATCGAAGACTGAATGCCATGTTCGGGACCACATCGCAACACGATGCCGCCAAAGGCAACGCCGATCGATTGATGCCCCAGACATACGCCTAGCATCGGGATTTGTGATGACAGTTCGCGGATCACCGGGACCGAGCAGCCGGCTTCGGTTGGACTCTTAGGGCCAGGCGAGATCACGATGGCTTCGGGAGCCAGAGCCAAGCAGCCCGACGCATCAATCTCGTCGCTGCGGATCACGCGTGTGTCGCAGCCGAGTTGGCGAAAATACCGCGCCAAGTTGTGGACAAAAGAGTCGTAGTTGTCCAGCAATAAAATCATGCGATACCGTTTCTCAAGAATACGACCGCTAACGCCGCGGCTTTGCAAACTTAATCTTTTCGATCAGTTTGACAATTTCGTTGCCATCTTTGTAGCCGCTTACCGCAGTGATGGCTTTGATGACATTTTCGTAGCGTAAGTTGTAATCGGTATCGATTTCAAGTTCAGGCCCCTCGTCGTCTTCGGTCGGAGTGGCCGAGCCGATTTGGGAAACAATGCGGGCTCGTAGTGTGTCGTAATCGGTGCCCAGATCCGAATCGTTCAGTGCCATCGAAGCCAATCGACCTTCTGAATCGGCTCGCAGACGCAATTTTAGACCGAGATCCGTCGGGTCGGCGGCACCTTGACTATCCCCCAGCGGCATCCGCACGCTGAAGTCGCCTTCCATTTCCACGACTTTAAATGTCATCACGAAGAACACCAGCAATAGAAAGACGATGTCAATCATGCTGGTCATGTTGAGTTCGTTTTTCTCGTTTTCATGTTGGTTGCGAATTTTCATCGGTTGTCTTCCTTCACTCGCAATGCAAAGTTCACGAGGCTTTGTTCCTGCGCCACACGGATCACTTCTTGCACGTCGCCGGCGGCGGTGTCTTTGTGAGCACGGATGACGACGTTCGCATCGTCAGCAGTCTTGCCTTCGGATTCAATCACGGTCAGTTCGCGTAGCAATCCAACTCGTAGCGTTTCCACGGTATAGTCGTCACCGCCAAGCACAATTTCACCGTCCATCGCCACATGCAGAATGATCGGAAATTCGAGCGCGACCTCGGGTGGTTTCACCAACTGGCTATTCGGCAACACGACACGATCATTCGCTTCGGTTTGCGCAAAATTGATCAACACCATAAAGAAGGCGATCAACTGAAACGTCATGTCGATCATCGGCGTCAAATCGCCTTCGGCTAAGTCAGGTTTTTTTGATTTGACTCGCATTTAGGTTTTGGCCCCTTGAGGTTGGACGTCCTCAAAACGGCTCATCAAATTCTCGCTCGTCACGCCGATTTCCAGCAGCATGCGTGAGACCCGGTTACGCAAAATGTTGTAGGCGGCGATCGCGGGAATCGCGATGGCCAGACCAATCAACGTTGTGAAAAGTGCCGTCGAAATACCGGCTGCCAAGTCCGCTGGTTTAGGCGATGCGCCACCAAGTGCGATCACTTGGAACGATTCAATCATCCCGTGAACCGTACCGAACAATCCGATCATCGGGCTGAGGTTACCAATCAAAGCCATGTAGCTCAGCCGATGCTCGAGTTTCATGCTTTCTTCTTCACCGACTTCTTGCATCCCTTCGAGTGCCTTGTTGTAGCCGCGTGACAAACGAGCCAGGCCGGCGGAAAGGACTTGCCCGAGCACTGACTCATCCGCCTTGGCCATGTCGTAGGCTTCTTGGAATTGTTTCTCGTTTAGTTTCTCTTCGAAACCTTCGACCAATTCATGAGGACAGAGGGTGTCGCGGCGAGCGGCCAATACATTCATCACAAACAGTGAAACGAGCGTGATGGAAAGGACCAAAAACACAAACGAATAGGTCAATCCAAGCGAATCAATAGTCCAAGCGAGCAGGTTCTGGTCGCTTGATTTCTTCGTGGTGGGTTCCGCACCCGCATTGTTTGCCCCTGCATCGGCGGGACCATCGGCCGGCACATCCGCAGGTGCGGCAGCGGCCGGTTCGGCTTCACCAAATTCCGCCGCAGCGTCATCTTGAGCTGAGACATTGGCAACAAGGAATAGCGATGCGAAGATCGCTAGACCCACAGAACGAAACGTGTGCAAGCTGGGCGTACTGAGACGGGCAGGATGCAGGAGGGAACCGCAGGCAGCAAACATCAACGAGACTCTCTGAAGATAAGTAGCGGGAACGTTTAGATTGTATTTTGGTGAACGTGCTCTCTGGCGGCCCGGAAACCGGCGACTGAGAGAATTCTAGCATTTGAACAGGATAGTCGGGGAAAAGTACCCTCGCACCCTCCAAGCGACTCGAATCGGTTGATAAAACAGGCACGAAGGTCGATTTGCAACGACGCAACGCGAAATGGCTTTCTTATTATTTTCCGAAACCGGGATAACGTTGTTGCAATTCTTGACGTGCTTCGGCGCCACGTTCGGGTTTTCCGACCTTGGGCCAAAGCTCGACGAGTTTCGAAAGTGCCACAGCGTGTGCGTCACTTTGGCCCGAGAACATCAAGTGCGTGTGCAGATAAGCCATGATCGCCCCTTCGGTGTCTCCTTTGGCTTCGTAGATGGCCCCCTGAGCGTTGTAGATTCGAGCGGCCATTTCGACATCGGTCGGGTTCATTTCGCTGATCAGCGTCGAGACCAACTTTAGCCCTTCATCGGGTTGTTTTTTCGAGGCCAGTGCGGCGGCTTTTCCTGCTTTGGAGAGCGATTGCAAGCGGGCAGCTTCTACCGAATCGACTTTCAAGCCAAGCACTTTATCGAACTCGGCGATCGCTGCATCGGCATCATCACTTTTCAAGTGCACCATCCCGGTGAGGTAGACATGCTCGATCTTGGCGTTCATCGTGGGCGCTTGTCTAAGGGAGCTGTAGAATTTTAGGGCGCCCTCTTTGTCGTCCAACGCCAAGGCGAGATCGCCGAGCATTTTGGCGGCTTCGTAAAAGTGCCACGAGTCGCGATGCTTTGATGCAAACGCGAGCATGGCCTGTTTAGCCGTCTGCTTGTTTCCTTTGCCCGCGATCGCTAATTGGCTCATCGAATAGGCGGTGTAAAACATGGCGTCCGCTTTGATGACGTCACGTGGCAATTCGCCGATATTGACCGTTTTTAACTCTTGCAACGCTTGGTCGTATTGCCCATCCAACGCAAACTCGCGTCCTTTGGTTAACGCAGGAGTGTCACCCGCGAACAAGATTTTTTCGACTTCACCGGCGACAAAGTTCTGAGTGTTGCCCCCGACTTTGACTTGGATCCCTTGGGGGCTGGTTTCATCAACCGAACCAATCACAGGAGAACCGGTGCTTGGGTAGATCCGGTCATTTTGTGCCTGGACCGTATTTCCCACTAGCACCAAACCCATCCAGACGGCGGACATCAGTGCGGCGTTAAAGTATTTCATTTTCACTCGATCAGTTCGTTGAAGTGAGTTTGTTGAGATGAGTTTGGTTTTGAAAAGGTTTTTAAATGTGTCGCTGTAGCGCGGCGGTCGGCATCGGACGGAGTCTTCATCACCGGTTCGCCACCTCTTTTTCGATTTGGCGAAGCAGTGCATCAAACTTGGCACTTTGTGCGGGACCACCCATTTCGGGATAAATCCCTTTGACTTGGGTGATGTCAGTGATCGCTCGTTTCATGATCGAGGTGTCTTTGGCGCGTCGCCCCCACAGGAAGCGCGACAGCGCGATGTGATAGCGAGCATCAAAGAAGATTTCTTTGAATTGTTCGTTCCCATTGGTTAGCGTGCTGATCTTGCCCCATCCCCAGATGGTTTTCTGTTTGTCAGGACCGGGACGACCGCCATTGAGTGCGGTTTCATATGCACGCGGAGCATATTTATCAGGCAGCTCGCCAGCCCATTTCTCGTACGCCGTGGCCGCTTCGACTTGAGCGTCGAGCATGGTCGGTTTGGCCAGCAGGATCTGTTCAAGCACATCAAGTGAATCTTTATATTGACCGACCAAGCGGTAAGCGTGGGCGAGTTGGAACTGAGCCGATAGCGGCACGTCAGGGTTTTGGGCCTTGAGTCGCTCGTAAGTTTTGATCGCAGTTTCCAGCAGTTCTTTCGCGCGCCCGGTGGCTTTGGCATCGGCATCGGGCATCGCAGCTTCGCCCAATTGAACCAGAGTTTGCACAATCCACTGCAACGTCGCGGGATCTTTGGTGGTTTCGGCGATCTGAGTCAAAAAGACGCGAAACGCATCGATCAACTTGTCTTTTTTCGCAGCGGGCGCCGTTTCCAATTCATCTTTCAGACTGCGTGCCATGCCGATGTAGATGAATTGCAAACGTTTTTGGCCGTCTTCGCCTTTGAAGGCGGCACGCAGATTGTCCATCACCGCGGTGGCCCGTTTTAATAGTGCGGTTGGATCAGTCCCATCGCTAGTCATCCGCTGGACAATCGTAGTCAATTCAGTGGCAAACAGATCGCCTCGCAATGCGTCGTCATTGGCCGGAATCTTGCTGACTAGCTTTACCGGACCGTAAGTTTTGTGATCAAGTGTCGCCAGCGCTTTGGCATCGTCACCTTTACGCAAGTAGACCTTGGCCAACACCAATGCGGCTCGCAGTCCTTCGATTTCAATCAAACCGCCTTTGATCCCCGCCAATCCTTTGATCAGTTCTTTTTCGGCGTCGTTGAGTAGTTTGTCCGCAAGTTGGTCGTTCTTTTCTTGTCTAGCAACGATCGATTGGTTCCAAAGCAATTGCCCCATCAACCGCTCGAAACTTGAGCGTTCGGGGCCGAGAGGCATTTTCGAAACCAGCGACTGCGCCTGATCCCATTGGTCTTTCTGAAGCGCCAATCGAATCATGATGCCTTGGGCCGCTGCGGCTTGTGGATCATCGGGCCATGTGGTGGTGAGAAAATCGCCAATCGATTTCAGCTGGGCGATCAAGTTGGTGTTCTCGTCCTGAGGAACTTCGACAAGAAGTTTTTGCAATGCGCTAAGCGCAACCAATCCGCCCTTCAAACCGACATCGGTTCCGGGTGCGGTTCGTGCTAGATTATCACCCACCACGGCTGCATCGCGGTAACGATCGACTTGATACAGCAGCACCGCATAGAAATGTTTCGCTTGATTCAGGGTTGCCAGATCGGTGCCGGCATTGACCATCGTGGCGCCACGCCGCAGCGTTTCAGTCGCCAAGTAGCGTGTGTCATACAGTTGTTTCTCGAGACTCTCGACTTGCTTTTTGTGTTCCTCATCGTTCTTTTTTTGCTGCTTCAATAAATCGAGGGCTTGGCGAAGGTCTTCGCTCAGCTGGAACAATTCTCGCGATGCCGCAAACGCTTCTTCGAGATTCTGTGGATCATCCGCTTTGGGCAGTTCCGCTGGGGCTAAATCGACTCCCATTTCAGCCAACAACTTTGTTGATTCCTCGGCATGTTGGCCAGGAAATTTTTCGATTTCGATCAGTAGTTGGCGACCGGCCGACTCGGCACGTTTAAGATCGGTTTTCTTTTGGTTCTTGGTGTCTTTGGATTTGGCGAGATAAGCTTTGGCAACATCAAGCTTCAGTTGCAGTGCAGCAGGCAATCGCTTTTCATTGGGTCGAATCGTGTCCAGCAGTCCCTGACCTCGTTCAATCGAGGGCGCGTACTCGGGCGGCGTTTTTGCCAGCCAGAGTTGCGCTAGTGCGCTGGTCGCTTCATACCGACCTTCACGTAGTGGGTCGGCATCGGGTTGCTCGAGAAACTTTAGAAAACTGTCCAATGCTGCATCGCTTTGCCCGAGCAGTTGTTGGGTTTGCCCGAGATGTAAAATGGCAATTGCCCCGGTCACATACCCGCTGTAGTTGTCGGCCAAATCTTTGAATTGAGTGATTGCTTCGTCGAGCAGTTTTTTTCCTTCCTTGGCCGGATCTGCGTAGGTGGTCGCGGCTAAACGGCGAGCGTCTCCGGCATTGAGCTTGGCTTCGAGAAAATCGGCACGATACTGCGTCCGCTGTTCTGCCAATTTGGGGTTCTCATCCGCTTTGATCTTTTCGCCTTGCATCTCCTTTAGTTTAGTGCGCAAGTTTTCGACGATCGTGTCAAAGGTCTTCGCGGCACTCAGATACGAGTCCCGGGCAGATTTTTTCTTCGCATCATCGGGATTCATCATCAGCGTGTTGGCACGCACTAATTGCAGTTTGCCGAGTTGGAGTCTCGCTTCGGGCGCTCGCGGATGAGAATCTTTTTTCAGAAAGTCGGCGATCGATGCTTCCGCTTTGACAAAGAATTCGTCTCGCTCGGTCGCGCTACGAGCGTTCACACCAGCCTCGATATAGGTCTGCGCCTTTTCCAGCGAGACAGCATCCTTCAGCGATCCGTCGACGCCGGGGTATTGATCTAATCGGTCGAGATATGCCAGTGCGGTGTCGTAGTAACCCGCTGCACGAAGTCGTTTGAGAAAATCTTCGGCCGGTTCTCCCTCAGCAAACGCAACCGAGCAAAATGAGCCCGCCATCCAGAGCGATAGTGCAATGGCACAAACCGTCAAACGAGTGGCTCGGATCGTCAAACGAAAGACTCGGGGGCAAAATGCATTCAAGGATGGGCAATTCTGCGAATAGGAAACGAGCATGGCGACCAAGTGACTGGTTGAATTGAATGATTGTTGCCAAGACGGGGCGGAGGTGACGGGGTTAGGCGAGCGGAGCCTTTAAACGCTATTCTATCTAGTAGTCACCGGCGATTAGCGAGATGGTTCGCTAAACTTCCCCAGTCCTAGATTAAGGTTACCGAGACGCTCCTTCAAGCTTGTCCAGCGTTTCCCGGACATATCCGATGAAAATCCCTTCTCAATTTAACGAAGATAGCCTTTATGGTCGTCATAAACGGCGCGGCGCAACGGTTCAGAACTATCGACGCTTGATCCGGCTGGGGCTCGGTTTGGCCTTGGTTTTAGTCGTCATGCGGCAAGCCTCGAAGCCGCGTGTGTACGAACCCTTCTTCGGAGGTGTATCAGGCCAGAGGCAGGTGGTGAACGATGCCACCCGCAAGGTGTATGCGACTTCGTTGCTAACCGCTGCGACTGCTCAAGAGGCTGCGACCGAGGCGAACATACTGAAATCACTCAGTGTTAATCCCCAAGTTGCATTGGATGCGCGAGCGATCGCGGCGCTGATTCCCGCGGACGATCAGCAGCTTTGGCTCGCCACGCTGCTGCGGATCCGTCGTCATCGAGAGATTCCGCAATTCACCGTGCTCGATACCGGATGGACGGTCAAACTGTCGCAGCTTGAATTGCAAGCCGATCGTGAATCGCAGGATGGCAAGCCGGCGTTGTCGCCACCGCATGCAGAATGGAGTGACCTGATTCAGCGAGTGTCGTCCGATCCGTCGGGTGTGAATTTGGATCAAGTCGATGAAAGTGGCGATGGGTTGAAAATCCAAGCTTTGATCAGGGCTTTAGATGCCGAGGCCGCCTCGCGTGTTGCCACGTCGGGCGTTTGGCAATCTCGTGATCGTGACGCCATGTATCGGTATTTAGACGAAGCCCGATTCGGATTCGAGGGCGATCCAGTAGGGATGGTTTCCAGCTCCGAAAATTCAGACAAGCAGCCCTTATCGGGGGAAACACGCAACGGGGGCGAACATGCGGTGCCTCAAGTCGGCGTGTTGCCGCTAATGCAACAACCCGACGTCTACTTGAACCACGTCGTCGCTTTCGCCGGTCACGTGGTGCGAGTGGAAAAGCATGTCGCCACATCAAATGAATACGAAATTCCCCATTATTGGCACCTTTGGTTACGCCCAATCGATGGCGCCGATCGTCCCTTGCTGGCTGTCGTCAATGAAGTAGACGAGTCGATTGCAGCGTTGGCTTCGGGCAAAAGTCCCGCACAGGAAGGCCCCGTCCTATGGATTACCGGCCGGTTTTTAAAGCGACTGGCGTATCGATCGAGCGTGGGTGCGGATTCCACTGCCGTAATCGTGGGGCGAATTTTGACGCTCCCCGAAGACGTGGTTGCTGGATCGACGCCTCAATCGAACTCGCTCGATTCCGACGGTAGATTGCCGGCTTCATCGTGGGGCTTGATCACGCTGGCAGTCCTGCTTGGCGTCGGATTGGCCGTGTTTGCAATGTGGCGGACGGCGGTTTCCGCAAAGCAGAGTCGCGAGATTCGCCATGCAAAAGAACACTTGGCTCCGACGTTTCTAGAACAATTACCATCGCAACACGCGGATTCATCCCAGCCGGCGTCGGGTGAAGACGTCAAGTTGCCCCCACCCAGTGAATCGCAATGACACGAAACAATGACGCTTCGGATTCTCAACCAATGTCGTTGATCGCTCCGCGGTCAAAACGAAAGCCAATGTCGTTGATCGCTCCGCGATCAAAACGAAAGATCGCGGAGCGGTCAACGACGCTTCTTTTTCGCTCATCGCTCTGTAAGCTCAAGTCGGTTTTGGCTTGGGGGATGGTGGGGTTGTTTGCAGCGGGGGCATTCCAAACACCGCTGAACGCCGAAGAGTCATTATTGCAGTTGGCTGGATTTGATACGCCGCGAATCGAACAGCTTTATCCCGCCGATGACGATGAATCGATTGGCGAGTTGGCAAAGTTGGTCTACCGAATCAATCGGCTAAATCGCAGCTCTATAGAGAATTCGCTTTCCGCAGAACTGTCCGGCTCGCTTTCCGGTCCCGCGGTTGAGCTGGGGCAAGTTGTCGCAGTCGAGGGAGTGGTCGCCAAAGTTCAGTCGCTTAAAGTGCCAGCTCGATTGGTCGAATTCTTAGAAATGCGACAATTGGATACCGTCACGGTCGAAATTGGCGAACAGGACGACAAGCGTGCGATCGAAGTGATTACGTCCGGGTTTCCACCGACGGCCCGCAGCGGTGATCGGATCCGTGGGCTCGGTGTTGTCATCGAAACGCGGCCGTCGAGCGAAGGCGACAGTAAGGTGGTCGACGCCATCGCCGCGCTGCCGCTGCAGTGGTTTCCGGCGAAGCCCGATAAAGTCGGTTGGCAGCTGCTCGCGAATCAAGGCGTCAGCCTGGGAGAGCTTTCCGGAGTCGCGTCACGAAATCGTCAACCGCTTTCGAGCGAGGATACGGAGCTCTTTTACTCCATGCTCGCGGCAGCCGATCGTATCGCCGAACTGCCCACGTCCCAGCGGTCGGCACCGTTGGACGTCAAGCCGATTGAGTTGCTGAAAACACCTGAATCCTTTACCGCCCAGTGGGTTAGGATGCAGGTCGAAGTGGTTCAGGTGACGCGGATTTCCGTGACCGAACCCGCTCGAATCAAGCAGCTCGGTGCGGATCACTATTACCAAGTCGATGCGATGGGGGATCTCGGGAACGTCAAAGTGCAGATCGATTCGGGAGTCGATGCGGCCGGTGATGGGCCGGTATTTCAAAACCGCTATCCGATCTCGCTGGTGTACAAGACGCTTCCTGCGTTTTTGCAAGACAAGCTCGAGGCCGATGGGAAATTAGATGCGGTTGTGGCCGATCTGACGATACTCGTTTCCGCCGACGCGTTTTTCTTTCGTCTTTGGAGCTATCCGACCGCTTATATGGAGCGGTTTGGCGGAGCCGATCAGTTCGGACCGTTGCTGATCGGCGCGGATATGGTCAATCGCGAACAAACCGAGGCGGATCCGGTCGGCGTTAATATTTTCGGCTGGATTGCTGCGGTCGCGGTCGGCGTTGGAATGCTAGGCATCTTGGTCTGGAATTTTGTCATCGGACGCCAGGATCGCGAAGTTCGCAGGCAGCGAAACGCACGCGAAGCCGAAGAGCTGAAGTTGCCAGAATAGTGACTCCAAACTCGCTCGATTGCATTCCAGCGGCAGAAAACTAGGGTTCGTCTACTTGACCCACGGCTCGCTTGCGAGAGGATAACGCCTTAGAAAATCATTGGAGCTGGAATGCGATTCCATTTCTCCTGCACCCGTTTACTTTACCTTCACTTTCCCCGCGAGCGAAACAAATGCGCCGAGCAAAAATTACCGTCATTGGAGCCGGAAACGTCGGAGCCACCTGTGCTCATTGGTGTGCTGCAGCTGAGTTAGGCGACATTGTTCTGTTGGATATTCCTCAGACGGAAGACATGCCGCGTGGAAAAGCGTTGGACTTGATGCAAGCTTCGCCGATTATGGGGTTCGATTCGAACATCGTCGGTACAACTAGCTACGAAGATGCCGCCAACAGCGATGTGATCGTTGTGACTGCGGGTATTCCTCGTAAGCCAGGAATGAGTCGCGATGATTTGCTCAATACAAATGCAAAAATCATCACTTCGGTCGGCGAGCAGATTAAGGCCACCAGCCCCAACGCGGTTGTTATCGTCGTCAGCAATCCGCTGGACGCGATGGTGCAACAGATGTGGAAAGTCACCGGATTTGATAAGGCCAAAGTTGTGGGCCAAGCCGGCGTCTTGGACACCGCTCGTTACCGAACCTTTTTGGCGATGGAGCTGGGCGTCAGCATCGAAGACATCAGCGCCCTGTTGATGGGCGGGCATGGCGACACCATGGTTCCGATCCCAAGCTGCACCAGCGTCGGCGGAATTCCTGTGACGCAGTTGATCGATCGTGCTCGTTTGGACGAAATCGTTGAACGCACTCGCAAGGGTGGAGCCGAGATCGTGTCGCTGTTGAAAACCGGCAGCGCCTACTACGCACCCGCCGCCGCATGTGCCCAAATGGTTGAAGCAGTTGTTCGCGATAAGAAGCGAGTGATTCCTGTCGCCGCTCTGTGTGATTCCGAATATGGGGTCGGTGGATACTACGTTGGTGTCCCTGTGGTAATGGGAAGTGGCGGAGTCGAAAAAATTATCGAACTCAATTTGACTGACTCCGAAAAAGCGGATTTCCAGAACAGTGTGGATGCCGTAAAGAGTTTGGTTGCAACGATGGATCAATTGCTATCGTCTTAACAGAACTTGTAGGTTCTTTCGCTGAAGAATCGGCTTCAGCGTTGACATCGATAAGCGATTACGCATAGGTTTATGACATCCATCAAACGCACCTGTGGCGTTGTTCGAACTGATCATTTTGGCACGGCAATTTCTGCGTGCCGCTGAGTCTTCGAGCAACCTTGGGCGGGGCCTTCCTCTAACATTCGGTTGGTTATGAGTCGTTTTTATTCTTCGGCAATTAGGGGGATTCCCCAATCGAAAGAAGCCCCTCGCGACACTCCTCCAACCCACGAATCTTCCGGTCCTGCTCAGGACAATTCGGATAGCTATTTTCAAGCCGCTTCCTGGTACGATTCCGTATCCGACGACGATACGACTGACGGTTTGCAATCTCCGTTTGATCAATTTAAGGGGGTGGGGGCCCACACCGCATTCTTCTTGCCGCTACATTATGAGTCCAATTACGAGTATCCGCTCGTGGTTTGGCTGCATAGCGATGGCTTTAACGAGAACCAAGTTACGCAGGTGATGCCCCACATCAGTCTGCGAAATTACGTGGCCGTCGGCGTGCGTGCAAGCTGTGCGATCGATTCCGTCGGTCATCGCTTCGAGTGGCGAACGCGTCCTGGAGCGATTCAAACCGCTTACGAAAATGTAATGCAAGCAATCGATGAGGCGTCGGCACAGTTTTCGGTGAACGCTTCACGAATCGTTTTGGCGGGCTATCAAAGCGGAGGAGCGATGGCAATGCGAATCGCACTTCGTGATCCGAAACGTTTTGCAGGGGTTGTATCGCTGGGCGGTCGAATGCCAAACGGTTGCAGTGCCCTCTCGAATTTGTCAGATCTCCGCGAGCGACGTCTGCCTATGCTTTGGCAGTGGGCGACCGAAAATGCAATGTTTGATTCATCGCATCTCGATGAAGACATGCGTCGTGCGATGATGATTCGTGCACAGCTTGAGGTGCGTCAGTATCGAGACGATGACGAGATGAATACGGTGGCGCTGGCAGACGTCAATCAGTGGATCATGGGCAATGTCGTGGCGGGCGCTAGCGGAACGTCAAAAGACTGCTGGGCGACTTCGCCAACCCAGTTCTCGTCCAACTAGAATGCTCCCTAAAGCAATTCTGCGATCGTAAATTGCCGCCATCTTGCTTTCTTCTTCCATTTGTGTGAATTTGACGGCACTGTCGCGATTCTTTAGTGGTTCGTTGCAGATGCAAGGTCGTCGAATCTTGCACGGTTGTGGGTGCAATTTTTCAATCGAATTGTGCTTAAAGCTAGAAAGAGCATGGCGATGGTGCGGTCCCGTCCATCACTGCCCCACCTGTTTCGTCCCCCCCCTCCGATTGATTTTGCCTTCCTTTCGCTTGTGCAGACGTGTTGCTTCGTCTTCTGGTAAGCTATGCTGACGCGTCCCACCTGCCACGGACTGTCTCCCACAGACAGTCTTTTCGCTTGATTCCGCTTTGCCAGAACGAGAAACGATGACCCGCGAGAACAGTAGCGACGATGCCATCGACAAGAGCCCCGATTCAAAGAGTGATGTTGCACCGTCCCCTGCAGCGTCGACGGGGGCTAAGCGAATTTTGATCGTGGATGACGATCATGAAATTATTGAATCGGTTCGTTACGCGCTCGAAGGCGAAGGACACGAAGTCGTAATCGCACGTGATGGAAATCAAGGGCTTGCACTTGCCGAACGCGAGAATCCCGATTTGATGATCTTGGACATGATGATGCCCAAGCGAAGTGGTTTTCTTGTGCTTGAGAAACTGCGACGAATTCGAGACGTCCCGTTGCCGGTGATCATGATTACGGGCAATGAAGGAAGCCGTCACAAGGCGTACGCGGAATTGCTTGGCGTGAGTGACTATATCCGCAAGCCGTTTCCGATGGACCGTTTGATCAAAGCTGTGAACAAGTTGCTCGAGTCGTGATCGATATCGCCCTTCAAAAGCGGATTTTGGTTGCCGCTGCTGTTTGTGGTGCACTGGCAGTGTTGATCGGCGCCTTCGGAGCCCATGGATTAGGCGACTTTCTGCAGTCGCGTGGGCTCGATGCGGAGACAATCGCCAAGCGAAGTGACCAGTTTGATGTGGGGGCTCGTTATCACCTTGTGCATTCCGTTGTGCTGCTTGTGATTGCGGCGATACCGTTTGGCTCGAACCGCGTACGCCGCGTTGCAGCTTGGTTGATGTTGCTTGGGATCCTGTTTTTCAGCGGCAGTCTCTATCTGCTTGTTGCCCTGAATAAGCCATGGTTGGGGGCGGTGACCCCGATTGGCGGCCTGCTTTGGATTGCAGGCTGGGTATCGCTCGTTGGTTTGGCAAAGAGTAGCAAGGTTTAAGTCCCGCTTGTTCTTGTGAGCCGTGACGCGTGAGCGGCCGGGTCTCGTGTATTACCCGGTGCCTTACGGGCCCGCGGCTCACCACAGCGATTAGCATTTCGATCAAATCAACAGTTCGCTAAGCAGGTAGGCAGGAATCATTGGGTGAAATCCTGTTAGCCGTTTGGCGCTAGCCCCGGTTCAGCGCCGGAACCGTGGCTAGCGCCAAAACGGCCAATTTACTGAAAGACTCCTGCCTAACTGCGTTTCAGCCTGCATTTGAGGCAGCGAAAATTGCCAACCGTTTCGTTCCTGACTTTTCCATGTGCTTCCGGCGAATCACCGTTCGGTTAGATAACCGAGCCAATTCGGTCCCTACGAAATCCGAGCCCAAAAACTTGATCCAGGGTGCTCGCGGAAAACCGTTAAATCTCGTAACGTGACGCCACAATCCTTTCTGAAATTCCTTCACTGTTTGAAGATCGAAAAGATGTCCAAGGCGGATGCAATCGACTTAGCGTTTCCAGCAGGCTGGCATCGGCGTCATTTACTTGATCTGGAAAGTCTCTCAGCCGCTGAAATCCAGATTCTTCTGGATACAGCTCAAACGCTCAAAGATATGACGGGGGGATGCCGCAACAAGCTCTCTCTGCTTGCGGGAAAAACGCTTGCGAACCTGTTTTTCGAGAATAGCACTCGGACTCGCAACAGTTTTTCGCTGGCGGCGAAACGGCTTGGGGCCGATACCGTGGAATTCAGTAGCGGGGGAAGCAGTGTCGCCAAAGGGGAAACCTTTGTGGACACAGCGAAAACCATCGAAGCAATGGGCGTCGATTGGGTTTGCACTCGGCACGTGACTCCCGGCACTCCTCATTTGCTGGCCCGCGAACTTCGCTGTTGCGTGATCAATGCGGGCGATGGTCCGCACGAGCATCCGACGCAGGGGCTGCTCGATATGTTGACGATTCGCCAACATCGCGGGCGACTCGATGGATTGACCGTGGCCTTGGTCGGCGACATTTCGCATAGCCGCACCGCACGTAGTAACATTTGGGGGCTCAGCAAACTCGGCGCTCATGTGATCATTTGTGGCCCTCCGACGTTGGTTAGTCCGCGATGGCAAGAGCTAGGGTTCGAGGTGGCGCACAATCTTGATGCGATTTTGCATCGCTGTGACGTGCTCAATTTGTTGCGAATTCAGTTTGAGCGTCAAAAGGCACGTCCTTTCCCAAGTGTGCATGAATACGCGGCGCTGTATGCGATGAACGGGGCTCGTATGCGACGAGCAAAAGACAACATCTTGATCATGGCTCCGGGGCCGATCAATCGAGGCGTCGAGATTACACCGGAGGTCGCGGATGGGCCTCAATCGGTGATTCTTGAACAAGTCACCAACGGAATCGCGGTGCGAATGGCCGCTTTGTGGTTACTCTCGGGAGCCAAGGACGCATCAAACTCAACGACACAGGCTGAACCTATCCGATATGTCTGATTTGCTGATTGAAAACGGGCGTTTGATTGACCCTAGCCAAGGAGTGGATCGTCAGGCAAGTTTGCTAATTCGTGGCGGACTGGTTGCTGCGATTGATCCCAGCATTTCGCAAATCCCGGCCGGTTGTCAACGCATTGATGCGACGGGCTGTATTGTGGCTCCCGGTTTAGTTGATCTCGGGGTCGAATTGCGTGAACCCGGCAATGAGGAAGACGAAACAATCCAATCCGGCAGCGATGCAGCACTGGCGGGTGGTTTTACCTCGATTTTGTGCACCGCAAACACCGAACCGGTAATTGATTCGCCCGGTGCCGTGGAGTTTGTGCGTCAAAAGGCGGCACGTGCCAATGGCGTTCGCGTTCACGTGATTGGATGTCTCAGTCGCCAACGCGAGGGCGAGCAGATGGCCGAGCTTGGGTTGTTGGCCGAGGCTGGGGCGGTCGCGTTTAGTGACGCGCCGCGGCCGATCGCAAACGATGCACTGCTGAAGCGATCACTTGATTATTGCCGGATGCTCAATCGTGTCATTTTTGATATTCCCGAGGTCCCCGAAATCGCAGAGAACGGGGTGATGCACGAGGGGCAGGTTTCGCTGACGCTCGGCTTGAAAGGGCTGGCCACCGAGGCCGAGGATTTGGCGGTTGCACGCGATGTGCGATTGGCCGAAGCAACGTCGGGTCGTTTGCACGTGGGGCCTGTCAGTACGATGGGCGCGGTCGACATGATTCGCCGCGTCAAATCCCGCAATATCAAGGTAACGGCGTCGGTGTGCCCACATAACCTTTGTCTGCTCGACACCGAACTTCGTTCCTATGACTCGCGGTTCAAAGTGCATCCCCCTTTGCGCAGCCAACGTCATGTCGAAATGCTTCGCGAGGCAGTTGCCGATGGAACGATCGATGCGATCCAAAGTGGACATCGTCCACGTAGTCGCGAAAAGAAAATGAATGACCTCGACCAAGCTCCATTTGGCGCCGCGACACTTGAGACGACGCTCTCCACTATCTCCAAATTTATGATCGATAACGGCATTTTTACTTGGCCCGATGCGATCGATCGACTTTCGACCGCGCCAGCCCGGATCGCTTCGATCCCAGGCGGAACATTGGCGGTTGGCTCGTTAGGTGACGTCGTCATATTCGATCCCAATGCGACATGGCGAGTCGATGCGACGCAATTCCGCTCGAATTGCATCAGCAGTCCGCTGGATGGCCACGAGTTGTCGGCGCGCGTGACGCATACGATCGTGGGTGGTGTGATTCGCTTCCAAGCATAGGGAGACTTCCGTTTTTTCGACAGCGGTTCTACTTGGGGTGATGGCTCCCGCAGCAGTTTGCTTTTCGTTATCCTTTAGAAATGAAAATCGCAAAATACATCGATGCCTCAGGCTCGCCGCGGATTGCTCGCGTGGATAATGACGAATTGGTTCCCTTGAAAACCGGTGGTCAAATCCACTCGCTGGCGGATATCATCGCCGCGGAAAACCCTATCCAAACAGCCTCGTCTCTTGAGGCTGACACGCCAATTGCGATCGATGATTCGATCCGTTGGTTGCCGCCGATTGACGCTCAAGAAGTATGGGCCGCTGGCGTGACGTACAAGCGAAGCCAAGCGGCACGGATGGAAGAGTCCGAGGCCGCTGCATCGTGTTACGACCGCGTCTATAACGCTGAGCGACCTGAGTTGTTTTTCAAAGCAACGCCCCACCGCGTCAGCGGCCACATGCAACCGTTGCGAATTCGCAAGGACGCGACTTGGAATGTACCGGAGCCGGAAGTCACTCTCGTGCTCAGTCCCAAGCTAAAGATCGTGGGATTGACGATCGGCAACGACATGAGTTCGCGGGATATCGAAGGCGAGAATCCACTCTATTTGCCGCAAGCGAAATGTTACAACCAATGTGCCGGACTCGGTCCTTGGGTCACTCTCTTTGAAACATTGCCGCCCGTCGCGGATCTCGGTATCGATTTGAAGATTATTCGCAACTCCAGCGTCGTGTTCGATCAGCAAACGTCGGCTGCCGCAATGGCTCGCGGCTTCGAGGATCTTGTCCAGTGGCTCGGACGCGACAACGATTTCCCTAATGGTGCGTTCTTGATGACAGGGACAGGTATCATTCCGTCAAACGACTTTACGCTTCATGTTGGCGACCAGGTCCAGATTACCATCGACGGGATTGGGACGTTGTCTAATCCTATCGTTCAAGGCAGTTAGTCGTTTCTTAAAATCCAATGCTCGCTCTCGTTTCGGTTGCATTTGTGCTGCTTCTTGGCGAGATCCTCGGGCCTCCTTTTTCCAATATCTCTCTAGGTTTCTTATAATGTCGAAGACGAATTCAACCGTCCAGCAAGTCTTGATCAATGGTAGCTGGCGTGATGCCGACTCTAGTAAGACTTTTCAGGCAACCGACCCCAATAAGAACGAGCTGTTAGCCGCTGAGTTTCCGGTAAGTGAGTGGTCGGACTGTGATGCCGCACTTGATGCTGCGGTCAGCGCAGCTCGTGAATTGCGTCAGCTTCCGAGTGCAAAGATTGCTGAGTTTTTGGAGGCCTACGCCGATAAGATTGACGCAGCCAAAGATTCGTTGGTCGATGCGGCGTTTGCCGAGACGGGACTAGGGCGAAGTCCTCGTTTGGCTGATGTCGAATTGCCTCGAACTAGCAATCAGTTGCGGGCGGCTGCGGCTGCATGTCGGACTGGGAATTGGGCCGCAGCGACGATCGATACCAAGGCGGGGATTCGTTCCTGCTTCGAGGCTCTCGGCCCTGTTTTGGTGTTTGGCCCCAATAACTTTCCATTTGCCTTTGGAAGTGTCTCGGGAGGCGATTTTGCCGCCGCGATCGCCTCGGGAAATCCTGTGATTGGCAAAGCCAATAGCTCGCATCCCGAGACTACACGTTTGTTTGCGGATCTTGCATTGCAGGCTCTTGTCCAATCGGGATTGCCTGCCGCAACAGTCCAGTTGATTTATCGCTCCAGTCACGCCGATGGCGAGCGTTTGGTTTCGGATCCACGTGTGGGTGCCACTGGGTATACCGGTAGCCGTTCGGCAGGACTGAAGTTAAAGGCCGCAGCCGACGCAGCCGGCAAGCCAATCTATTTGGAGCTTTCAAGCGTTAATCCCGTCGTCATGACCCCCGCCGCACTGCAGCAGCGTGGTGACGAAATTACAAACGATTTCGTGACAAGCGTGTTAATGGGAACGGGCCAATTTTGCACGAACCCAGGCATGGTTTTGTTGTTAGCTGACGAATCGTCCGAAAAGTTTGTTACGGCAGTGAAGGATCGTTTTGCATCTACCGCGGCAGGCACGCTGCTTTCACCGGCCGTCTCGAAAAGTTTGTCTCATAGCGTAAAGACTCTCTGTGATTTCGGTGCCGAGTTGTTGACCGGTGGAGGAGAGCCTGAGTCCGGTCGCTGTGCCTACGCTAATACACTGCTTCGTGTTGACGGTAAGGCGTTTTTGGGGAACCCCGAAGGCTTCCAAACCGAAGCGTTCGGTAACGCATCGCTCGTGGTTGTCGCCAAGGATCTACCTGAAATGAAGAAGGTGATCTCGCACCTCGAAGGCAATTTGACCGGGTGTGTCTATTCGGCGACCGACCAAAGCGACGAAGATATTTATGCGGAGATCGCGTTTGAATTGACGCCAAAAGTGGGACGCGTTTTGAATGATAAAATGCCTACGGGTGTCGCCGTCAGTGCCGCTATGAACCACGGTGGCCCGTATCCGGCGACCGGTCATCCTGGTTTTACCGCGGTCGGAGTACCAGCATCTTTGGTTCGCTTCGCTAAGTTGACTTCGTATGACAACGTCCGTGAATCACGGCTGCCTGAGTTGCTAAGAGATGCACCACCTACCAGTGACACTTGGCGCAACATTGATGGCAAGTGGACTCAGGGCAGCATTTAGAAGGCGAGCTTTGTCGTCGTGCTAAACTCGGCGGCACAAGCGGTGTAGCTGCCGGTGCTGCGTCACGCTTTCGCTTCAATTCGCCACCACTTCGGTGGCGAACTCTCGTAGGTCACCGCTGCTTGGCTCGCCGGGTGACAGAATGTTAATTGGTGAGCGTGCAAGCACATTGGCGGATCGGTCATCGTGTGCGTTTGTTGTTCGCCAATTTGTTTGTCTTGCAGATACAGCAAGTCCCCAAGAATGGGGAATCCAAGTGACCAGCAGTGAACGCGAATTTGGTTCGTTCGGCCCGTAAGTGGAATGGCTTGCACCAGAGTTGTGTTGTCGGCCAACCGCTGGATGACTTTAAAATCGGTGCGGGCTTCTTGCCCACTCTCGCACGTTACACGTGCTCCCACTGATAATCGTCGTTTCATCACGTCGGATGCGTGAGCGATCGACAGGTCGCAGCGGTGTTCGTTCCAAGGGACTGTGCCGGATACGCGTGCAAGATAGAGTTTCTGGACTTCGCGTCGTTCAAACTGGGGCTGCACAAAGCCGGCTGCCGCTGCGGTACGGCACAACACGGCAACGCCAGTCGTGTTGGCATCGAGTCGATGGGCGACGCGAAGTTTTTCGCCGTCGTAGTGTCGCTCGAGCATCCAAGACAGCGTGTTACGATGAAATCGACCGCTGGGGTGAATCGGCAGCGGCGCCGGTTTCTCGACGACGATGACACATT
The DNA here is from genome assembly GCF_052161655.1 of Novipirellula methanifontis. GTDB lineage: Bacteria > Planctomycetota > Planctomycetia > Pirellulales > Pirellulaceae > Novipirellula. Next base: position 8,597,490 of record NZ_CP197418.1, on the reverse strand, counting down.
CATCTTCATGAAGAATTGTGATCGCTGAATTGACGTCGGGTTCAACCACGTCGCTCATGATGTGAGTGAAGTGATCTCCCTCACGCACGATTCTCTCGGCGCGAACCGGGAACGAGTCGATTAGGATTTCACCCGCATTGATCCAGCCGAGCCACGCATCGCGTGGCGTCGGAGGGTGGTATTCGCCAAGGAAGTCGATGAACTTCATCCCCGAAAACTTTGCTTTGACGCGAATCGAGCGATGGTTTTCGTAGGGAATACTGCCTGGCAGCGGGTCGACAACGAAGCTTTTCATGCAAGCTAGAGTGACGTTTTCGCGCCACTGATCAGCTTGATGAATTCGTCGTTGCTGTCGAATCGGCCAAGTTGCTTGGTCAATTGCTCCATCGCGTCGACGGGGTGCATGCTGCTGAGCGTTCGTCGCAACATCGTCACCGCTTCGTAAGTCTCTTCGTCGTGAAGCAATTCTTCGCGTCGAGTTCCACTTTGGCTAATGTCGATTGATGGCCAAACACGGCGATCGGCGAGTCGTCGGTCGAGCACCAATTCCATGTTGCCCGTTCCCTTGAACTCTTGGAAAATCGCTTCGTCCATGCGGCTATTGGTGTCAATAAGCGCGGTGCCAATAATCGTTAGCGAACCGCCTTCTTGGAACGCCCGAGCGGTAGCGAACAGTTTCTTCGGAATGTCCATCGCTTTGATGTCCAATCCACCGGTCATCGTTGCTCCGCCGCGACCACCACGCCCAACCCATTTGTTGAAAGCGCGAGCAAGTCGAGTGATCGAGTCGAGCATCAAGAAGACGTCTTGGCCCATTTCGGCCAGTCGTTTCGCTCGGTCAATTACCAGTTGGCTGAGGCGAACATGGCTTTCGACGTCCATATCCAAGCTGCTCGCGACGACCTCGCCGCCGAGCACATTACGACGCATGTCCGTGACTTCTTCAGGGCGTTCGTCGACCAGCAAGACAATCAGTTTTACATCGGGATGGTTTTGTGTAATTCCCGTCGCGATGTCTTGCAGCATCACGGTTTTACCGCTGCGTGGAGGTGCAACGATTAGGGCACGTTGTCCCTTGCCCATCGGCGCCAGCAAGTCGACCACACGGTTGGTTAGTGGTTTGCGGCCACATTCCAATCGCAACCACTGCTCAGGGTTAATCGCGGTAAGCGAGTCAAAGTTTTTGACTTCAAGATACGCCTCCGGCGCCATGCCATCCACATCGACAATTTCACGCACCCGGGGGCCCTGTTGTCGACGTGCTTGCTGGACCATGGCCTTTAGGTAGATGCCTTGCCGTAGCCCAAATTTTTCAATCATCGTGCCGGGAACAAACGGATCGCTGCGTTCTCGCGAGTAGTTGTTGTCGGTACTTCGCAAGAAGCCGTAGCCGTTGGGGTGCAATTCGAGGATGCCAAAGCTTTCCTCGAGCGGCGCGTCGCTGGGGATATCCGCAGGTTCGCCGTTGCCCTGTCCACCAGGTTGGCCGCCGCGGTCACCTTGACCACCGCCGCCCCCGCCTCCGCCGCCACCACGGCGGCGTCGACGTACGCGAGGTTTTCCGTTACCGCCGCCATTATTATTGTTGTTGCTGCCGCCGTTGCCATACGAGCCTGAGGCTCCGTTACCGGAACCGCTCCGGCCGCGACTGGTCCGTTTCTTTTTTGCCATTTTTGTTCCAGATGCGTTTTAAGTGAAGCGTTATTTGGCGTGACGCGAGTTACATACTCGCCAAGGGGAACCTCCGCGGAGATCACACGTATTCAATCAAAATATGAACACGAGGCTCGCGTGAAGGCGTCCACACAAGGGCCGCCGTTGCACTCCGCTTAAAAGCGGGAAATCGAAGAAACACCGCACGAATTCAAAGGGAAAAAGCCTACCAGGAGTACGGCGGTGACGTGCCCTGGCGAGGCGAAACAAGTAAGTGTTGGGTTTAGTATGCGATCGCAGGATCGCGTTGAGAAAGGGTCAAAACCAATGATCCAAGGATCCATGTCGGAGACGAACTAGGTGGCGCAGTATCGTGTTGCGGAACCTGACCTAGCCGAAAATCTCAGCAGAATCGCAGATTGTCGAGTGCGACTTAAAATCCATTCAGTAGTAAATTAGGGGGACGTGCGATTGAGAGGCCAATCGAATATTGAAATCGAAGTGTTGAGTATGAGGCAACCATCGCGATGCGAAAGCGGCAAGCAACCTCGGTAACTTGTGTTTGATCCACTGTCCTCTTAATCTCAAGCCATCTTTCTACCTGGCGAGCGTAACCGCTTTTTCCTCAAGCAAGCTACTGAGAGAGACGTGATCAAGCGTCCTTTGGGAGAGGTGGGCAGCAAACTTAGCGCCGACCTTCATAACGCTCCCAAATATATACATGAAATCTGGGAAGTCAATAGCAGCTTTTGACGGTCATTTGCCGTGAAATCCAATGTTTTTTGTACATGCCCCCCGCCAACTTACTAAATATCAATGTTCTCGGACTTTTGCGGGGCCAGTAATCCTGGTCGCCTGAATTCTCTTGGCAGGTGATTTTCTTCGCTATTAGGACAATGATGGCGACACTGCTTGTCCGCACGCCAAGGATTGATTTGAATCGTCCGAAAGCGGGCCGCAGCATTACTGACCGAGCCAACGAAGACGCTAAAGCATCCTATCGTGTCTGCGTCGTGGTGAGTATCGTGCTCGCTGGTGCCACTTTGACTCGCTGTCTCGACTTCCGCTGAGGACGATTGAGGCTATGCGGGCGAAGGGGAATCCGTAGGTGATGATGCCTTTGCGTCATCCGTCTGCAGTTCATTATAGGTTGCAGGAGTCGAATCGTCCGATTTATTAGGTTTTACTTTTTCTTCCGTTGGCTTTTCGGTGACCTCGATCCTCTTAAACGCATCATCGAGCGTCTCTTCGGCGTCAACCGTAAACACGACGATTTCAAGCCGAGGCAAATCGGTACCGCTGGTCACTCCGAATTGCAGTGACTCGGCTGACGAATGGATTTGCTTCACTCGTTCTTGAGCGGCATCATCATCGATTCCAGGCATGCAGACCAGCAAAGTCGAAGCATCGTCGGCTCCGATGCGATCGACGCTTCGCAGCGTTGCTCGCACAATCTGTAGTAACGTTCGCATCGACCCTGCGGCTGGTTTTCCAGTGACGTGCAATTTCATGACTTGCGTGGGCAAGCCAATCGCCTTGGAACGCTCTTGCAAGTCATCAATCGCGGAATTCAGGGCCGAACGGGTTGGTAGGCTGGAGAACGCACCACGGTTGGGTTCCGCCGAGGGTGGAGTCGATTTAATCTTTGCCGCTTTTTTGAATTGGGTCACGACGACCTTAGCAGGTTCTTCGATATCCGGTATCAGGGTGGATTGGGAGCCTAAGTTGATCAACTCGGGTGTGGTTCCATTCATCGAGTGACCACAGTTGCGTCCGTGTTTCTTGGAGTGGTACATGGCCGCGTCCGCTCTTTCGATCCACTGTTCCATGGACTCGTCTTCGAGCAGTTCGGCGAGTCCGATACATGCGGTTACCGCAAGCTCTTTGCCCTCGAATTCCACGATATGTTGTCCGATTGCGGCACGCGCCGATTCGACAATTCGTTTGGATTCCTCGACTGTATAGCCGTCAATGATTGCGGCAAATTCTTCGCCCCCAAATCGAGCGACGATGCCGTAGGATTTCAGCCGCGCGTGCAGCATGTTGGCAACCACCTTCAGGACTTCGTCACCCGCACGATGGCCATGCTCGTCGTTGAATTTCTTGAAATTGTCAACGTCCAACAGCATCAACGAGCCTGCGCGACCTGGGCCGAGGATGTGACGTCTTGCCAAGTGCTCGTCAAATGCCCCGCGATTCGAAACTCGAGTCAACGCGTCCGTCTGAGCTCTGCGTTCGGCAGACTCCAACTGGTCAGCTTGCTCGGATATTCGTGCTTGTGCTGACTGCAGTTTCGTTTGCATGGATTCGTTCGCTTCGATCAAGCGATTGACGACATCCCCGAGTTCGTCTGCGTTAAATGTTGTTTCCGACGTCAGTGCATCGCTGACGGCTTGAACGCTACTTTGGTGCTTGTCGACATCCATCGCCATCGTGGTCGCATATTCGCGCAGTCGGTCCGCTGCTGCGGCAAGCCGATCGTATTCGGCTTTGACTTGATCAAGCTCTGATTTTTCGATCAGTGTTAAGTCATCCGCGACATCGCTTAGGTCGACGCCCCAGCCAAGCCCATTCATCACCCATCCACATGCAATTCCCACTCCTGCACAACTAAATGCGATTGCTAGGTCGAGATACATCGTTGGGACCGTACGTGGGTGGGATGCAGATTGTGACGCGGCTTTGTTCCATTGCTGGTGGCGATGGTCGCGTTTTCCGGTTGAGGCTTCTAAACCATTGCTAATGGCTCGGCTTCCCCATGGGGATATAGGTTATGCCGCGAAGCCCAGCGAAGGACTCCGCAGAATGAATTACGGTTTCGAAGTCGTGCCGAGTGCATCGGTGCATGTCGAAGCGGTTGTAGCAATTGTGAGGATTGGCGTTATGCAAAACGCCGCTTCAGTGTGTGCCTGCCGCAAGGCATCCCCCGGCGATGATACCGCCCCGTTCCAACCTTGATTCTTTCTTGAAATGTTCCGACTTTGCTAGCAATGCATATTTATTGTTCGATCCGAGGGCTACCTTTTGAAATTCGTAGCGGATTCGTGTAGGCATAAATCTGGAAATGTGTGATATTTAATAGAACTCCCATCGCTCCGCATGATCCGCTTGCCTCTCTCGCCTGCCTGCACTCTTTGTTAACAATGCTATCAATTGGCATTTTGGGTGAGCATTGATACTGATGAACATTGAGTGCGATGGTTCTTGTTCACATCATTCGGCTAACGTGCCTGAGCAAAAGGTGTTTGCCGTCATTGCAACAACTTCTGGGAGCCCACAATGATTCAACGACCTAGTCAGGAAATAGCCACGGCCGCGAATGCCATCCTTGCGAAAAGCTCAGTCGCTGAGCTACGCCAACTGCGAGTCGACGAGAGTGGAAGTGAATTGAGGCTGAGCGGGCTGGTTCGCAGTTTCTACCACAAGCAACTCGCTCAAGAGACGGTGCGGGTCGTGGCAGGCGCATTGCGAGTGAACAATACCGTTCGCGTCAGCGGTTGATCAGACTCGTCGGCTTTGGGCCAATCCTACTAGTTGTTTTTGAATTCGTCGCACCACTCATTTCGAGCGGCGTTTTAGCCTCAAAATCCTGTCCAGCCATGAAAAATGCCGTATGGCAATCGCCACACGGCTGGTAGGGGCTTTCTTCGCAATGCACATTCTTTGCGTTGCACAATGCACTTGGTGAAACACGTTGTGCACTTGGCGAAATACGTCGTCGGTCGCTTAACGGCGACGGCGGGTAACTTTCCGGTGCATCGGATTCAACTTCGGAGCTGCCTTCTTCACGGTTTCTTCGGTTTTCGGTGCCAACGTGACTGCGGCCGGAGGATCAAGTCCCTCGAAATGGTCGCGTTTTAGTTGCTTGTTGATCCGCTGTTCGATACTGGTCAGCGAGTCACCTTCACCGGGGACAACGAACGTGAACGCGATGCCTTCTCGTCCCATGCGGCCTGTACGGCCTACACGATGGACGTAGTCATCGCAATCTTGGGGCATATCGTAATTGATAATGTGCGAAATCGTACTGATGTCAATTCCGCGTCCCACGACGTCGGTGGCGACCAAAATCTGCAGTTTGTCGTCACGCAATTGCTGTAGGACTCGGTCTCGTTCACGTTGGGCCAAGTCACCATGCATGCTGCCGCAGGCGGGATAGGTTCGGCTCAATTGGCGGTACAGACGGTCCGTTCCTCGCTTGGTGCGACAGAAAATGATCGCTTGCTTTGGATTCTCGCGTTCGAGCAATCGTTCGAGCAATTCGAGTTTTTTGTCGTGCGAAACGGTAAAGTAACGTTGTTCGATCGTGTCGACGGCGATGTCTTTATCGCAGCAATCGATCACGACAGGCTCGTGCATGTACGTTTCCGCCAACTTGCGAACAGTGGGGGGAAGCGTCGCCGAAAGCAGCAGTGTTTGCCGATCTTTGGAGCATTTACGTAAAATGCGTTCGATTTGCGGACGGAATCCAATATCCAGCATGCGGTCAGCTTCGTCCAAGACGACGCACCACACTTTGTCGGTTCGAAGCGACCGTCGTTGCAGGTGGTCATGCAGTCGACCGGGGGTACCCACCACGATCTGCACACCATTTTCGAGCTGGCGTAGTTGCCGTTTGATATCTTTGCCACCCGCAAGAACCGCGACTTCGGTCCGCACGCCGTGGGCAAGCATTTGCGTTTCCCGTCCGACTTGGTCGGCTAGTTCACGGGTGGGAACGATGATGATCGCTTGAGGATCACGGCATTCTTCGAGCGGGTCGAGTTGCTCGAGAATGGGGATCGCAAACGCGGCGGTTTTACCCGTTCCGGTTCGCGCTTGACCGATCACGTCCTCGCCTTCCAGAGCAAGCGGGATCAATTTGGCCTGGATGGGACTTGGTGTCTCAAATCCAACGTGCTTCAGCGCACGTCGCATCACAGGCGATAAATCGAGATCGTCAAATCCAGGGATCTCGGCGGTTTCCGACTTTTGTACCACGTAATTCATGGCATGAGTGTATCGAGTGTCTCCGTTTTGCACTACGCGGCTGTTATGCGAGTTTTTTACTATTTGACAAAGCTTCGGCGGTCGGTTCATGCCGCCGCAGCCTGCGGGCGAGCTGAAACCGCCGAATGATTTCGTCGACCAGGACACTCAACAACAATGCGACTCCGATAATGACCATTTCCCATTCTTGGGGAATGTCGAGCACAATGATCGCTTTATACAGACATCGCATCACGGCGGCACCCGCGATCACGCCAAGAATCGCTCCCCGTCCCCCCCGCAGCGAACAACCGCCCAGCACGGCGGCGGCAATGGCATAAAGTTCGTAAAAGGAACCACTTGAACCCGGTTGGATCGAGTTCCACTCGAGCATGAACAAGATGCCGGCCAGTCCAGCGAGCACGGCACAAACAACATACGCCAACACGACTAGCCGGTCGGTCGCGACGCCGCTGTAGAAAGCGGCTTGTTTGTTTTCGCCGGTGGCAATTAAATGCCGCCCCCAAATCGTACGGTTCAGGAACACCCATGCCACCAACGCGACGATTGCCAGCAGGACGCCCGTAACCGGAAAGTCGATCCAAACAATGTCGGCTAAGGATTCTTGTTCGCCCGCGACTTTACCAATGATGGGGACGGGAATTTGAAAAGCTTTACCGGTGACAGTCGTTTTAAAGTCCGACAACGCGCTCAGCAGCCCGACTTGGTCATCGCCCGTCCAAACTCGTGCCATGCCGCGATAAATCAACAAACCGCAAAGCGTGACGACAAAGGGCTGCAGGTTCGCTTGCGTGATCAGCAGTCCATGGATCAACCCGAGAAACGCCGCGAACAACAGCACGATACCGCACGCTATCAGCGGCGGCGTGTATTGGATTTTGTCGATCATGATCGCGAGGCCTGGCTTGATCGATCGCAGCGAATCGTGAGTTTCGATCCACACTTGGCCGTCCACCTCGACGCTGCGATAGACATTGATGGTCGATTCGCCACTGTAGTTTTCGTAGACCAAGCGATCGCCATCTCGCAACTTCGGCGGCGGATCTGCGAAGCGGAGGGTGGGTTTATCAAAAACATCGGTGGGATCGTTTTGGACGATTGCAATTGTGCTGGAAAAATCGATCCGCTCGTGCCGAATATTGATGACCTGAACCAGCATTACGCCGCACAGTGCGATCATCGAACCTATCGAAAGATCGATGCCGCCAGTGATGATCACCATGGCGACGCCGATCGAGATCAAACCATACAGACTGGTGTCGCGAATCAACGTTTTCAAATTAGCCGGTGCCACAAAGACGCCGTTGATCCAGGTCGTGATCACAATGATCGCGACCAGTAACGCAAAAATACCAATGTTCTTTAAGTGCACGTTTTTCGTCTCAATCTCTAACTGAATTTATTAATCCAAACGCTTCATTGCGGTTTTAAATGACTTGTGTTTCGTTGCACCCGGGTGTTAACCGGCAACGCTCGGCGTTTCTGCACCAATGCCCACCGCCAAACGCATGATCGCCTCCTCAGACATCTCGGACCGCGTTAACGATCCGGTGATTTTGCCTTCGTGCATAACCATGACGCGATCCGCGAGCGCAAGCAATTCTTCCATCTCACTACTGACAAACAAAATACCCATGCCTTGTTTCGCCAAGGATTCGAGCAGTCGATAGATTTCTTCCTTCGCCCCCACGTCGACTCCCCGCGTCGGTTCGTCGAGCATCAGTACTTTCGGGTGTTCGATCAACCATTTTCCGAGTGCGATCTTCTGTTGATTGCCTCCGGACAAATTAGCGATAACGGTCTCTTGTGATGCCGTTTTGACTTGGAGTTGATCGATCAGTTCAGCGGTGACTTTTTGTTGCCAACGCTGGTTTATCCAAGGCGACGCCTCGCAGTCAGAAATGCCAACGATTGTCGCGTTTTCTCGGACGGATGATTCGATCAACAGTCCGGTTCGTTTGCGGTCTTCGGGCACCAGTGCCAAGCCCGCCGTAATCGCCGCTCGAGCATTTCCGGTGGCAATCGATTTGCCACTGACTTTGATTCTGCCGTAAGGCGGCGGCATGACACCAAAGATCGATTCCAGCAATTCGCTACGTCCCGAACCCATCAGCCCTCCTACCCCTAAAATCTCACCTGCCCGCAACGAAAAAGAAACGGGGGCAGCATCGGGAAATTGGGTCCGCAGCTCGCTTACTTCCAAGACAACATCGCCTTGGTCAATCGTGGTGCGGTGGAATCGTTTGTCGATATCGCGGCCCACCATTCGTGATACCATCGCGTCATGATTGATTTGGTCTTTTTCGTTAGCCGCTTGTTTGAACAACGCTCCGGCATTGCGTCCGTCGCGGAGCACTACGACTCGATCTGCCAACCGTGTGACTTCGGCCATCCGATGCGAAATGTAAATCACGCTGACGTTGGCATCGCGAAGCGAATCGACTACCTCGAATAACCGCAACGCTTCTCGTGTGCTTAGACTGCTGGTTGGTTCATCCATGATTACCACCGAAGCGTCTGTTGAAATCGCCTTGGCAACCTCGACCAATTGGCGTGAGGCGGTCGAAAGTTCCGCCACCGACGTTCGGGGCGAAATGCTCAGTCCCACTCGAAGAAGTGCGGTCTCGGCCAAAGCCAACATCTTTTTTCGGTCCACGAATCCAAATCGATTCGGTTCGCGGCCGAGGAAGATGTTTTCCGCGACCGACAAATTCTCGTGCAAATTCAATTCTTGGTGGATCAGCGACACGCCTGATGCGATTGCTGCTGCGGTAGAGGCGAAGTGAACCAGTTCGCCGTCGAACAAAATTTGTCCGCTGTCGGGGGCTTGAATCCCCGCCAAAATCTTCATCAGCGTGCTCTTACCGGCACCGTTTTCACCAATTACCGCCAAAGTTTCTGCGGGCATCACATGCAGCGATACATCATCGAGTGCCAACACGCCCGGAAACCGTTTCGAGACTCCGGTCACTGCTAATCGAGGTGTGGCTGAACCCTTTGTGGAAGTTGTAGCAGTTGAGTTGGGCATGGCGATTAATGTGAGGCGAGGATCGGAGGACCTAGTTTAACGATCCCCACAGACCGATGTTGAAGCAATCCGCTGCTGATTTTTCGCGAGCGGACGACCGCTCATTCCCCGCACGATCCTTACAGCAGGAACGATAGACTCCGTGAGGGAGCGATCACTCTGGGATCAAAGACAAAGGGTAAGGTCGTCGTCATAGCGACGACGATGACACGACAACGCTCGGTACTGCTTTAGAAACTTGAATCATGAAGTGTCGCTTCGTCGATTCGGACATAGGGTTTGGCCCTTGCCGAATTGAGTGAGCCACGCGAGCACGCTCGGAATTTCCATCGGGAGAATGTAACGGATGTTGTCATCAAATTTCACGTCACCTCAACAACGCTCACGAGATTTGACGGTCTCGCTCGGTCAGGCCGGGGATGCGTCGGCAGTGAAGGGGCGCCGTGCCAGTGGATCTGCTTTTGATCGAACCGCGGAAGCGGCGAATCTCGATTTGCATCCTCAAAGCGAGTCTGATTTTGACAATACCGTCAACGCGATCGTGCAAATGATGAGCGAAACGGCTAATGATCTTCGTGTTCCCTTGACTTCCGTGCGTGAATCGTTGCGGTCGATTGCCGAGGACAATCAGGGATCAATGAGTGCTCAGCAATCAGAAACGCTTCGCATGGCCATCGATCAATGCGACTGCATGGATCAGATTGTCGGCGAAATGATGCAGTTGCAACGTTTGCGTGCGGGATTACCGCGAGTCCGACGTCGTTGGGTTTCCGTCACCGAGATTCGTAATGCAGTCGATCAAACACTGCGACCTTGGTTACAACGCGGACAAGCGGACGTGCTTTGGGACGGTGCTGATAATTCCAAGGTGTTCGTGTTTGCGGATCCCGACATGCTTCGCCGCTTGCTCGTAAATTTGGTCGCCAGCGCAATTCGAACGGCGTCCGAAGGCGAGGATATTTTGATTCGGTTGCAGATGGCTCCCAATGGCAGCTCGATCACGTGGTCGGTAGTGGATCGCGGCCAAGGTATTTCCCAGCGACAAATGAAACAGATCGAGTCGCGGCACAAAACTTCCGCCACCAGTGAAGGGCTTGGGTTAACCATCAGCCGTCAATTGGCGGCATTGCATTTCTCGACACTTCGGCTTCGTTCGCGTCTGCGTTTGGGAACGGAATCAAGTTTCCAAACCCCGGTTTCTGGATCAAAGTCGGTCGCGGAATCGTGGGTCCGCTGGCGTCAGCGTTGTGCCAACGATCGGCAACCGTTTCACCAGCGATCGGCAACGGCTGAGCCATCAAGTCGAATTCAGCGTCACGTGCGATTGGACCCTCCGATGTTATCGATCGAGCTTGGGCACGATAGCGTCGTACCTAGAATCGAGGATTCCGCGGCGGTGGGTACGGTGTCGATGGGGGCCGCAATGTCGCGTGAGAACGCCGATGAGTTTGATAGCCTGCTGCAACGCGACGCTTGGTTGTTTGATCTGATTTATCGCGTCGACACTCGGCGTTGGATCTGGGTGCTGGATGCCGATATCGAACAGGCGAATCGTCGCTTTTTCGCCATCACGGAATCAGCACGCCGACAACTGGGCAGCGTACGATTGGACTGGGGGCAACCCAGTCTATTAGATCTTCGACAACGAAACGCTGCAGCCAAACTGAGTGACATGTTTGTTCGCGAGGCGTTGGCGGCATCGTCACCGCACACGATCACCGACACAAACCAAGTGCGGCTTGGGACGGCACCGATCGAAATGTCTCCCGTCGCAACGGAACGGCTTGACGAGGAACTGCGACGACTAAGCCAGCGGTTTCAGCGTCAAACCTCAACGATTGCTGGGCAAGCTGAGGCGATACGGCCTCAGCACGGATCAGAGTAGTCGCTGGCTGAGACGCGAGACGGATTAAGGCGACAGGATCTTGTTGTCGGTCTGCATGCCCTCAGTATTCCGCAGGAACATCGACGGCAAATTGCTCGGATAACGTTGAGTCGCTCCGACACCGGATTCCGGTGGGAAATCGGCTCCGCGTACCGCCGAACCCAGAGGCGTGGTTAACGTGTCGTCGATCGTCTTCAGGTAGGCTTGTAGCTTCCAAGCAGGAATGACCGAGACACCAAGCTCTCTTGCCAGTTCCTTGATTTTTCCAATGGCAACCACTTGTTCCTGATTGGCAGCGTCGTCGCCAATTTCTTGGGCTTTCTCGTCTACCACCAAGAAGCGAACGCTCGCGTCGAGAGTGCCTTGGATTACGCCCGTGGACGAGACTTCGGCAACCACGGTGGCCCCCGCAGCGGTGATCATGCCCTTGATGGCTTCGTTGTCAGGTCGATCATCGTTGTCGATATCGATATCACCCGCCAATGCGATCTTAACCTTACGTCCAGGTGCCCAGAATGGCGAGTAGATAAAATCGCCAGGAATCAGCGGGTGCTCAATTTCAGGACGGGCAACAACCCGAGCCTCGGCCAAGTGCTCAGCCAAAATTCGCGTGACCTGAATCGTCGCTTTGACTTTGGCGTCTTTCAAACGGGTTTCATCACCACCAACGACTCCGAATGTCACGCCGGGCCGCAGTGCATCGCCGGAACCGAGATTGATAGTGACAGTTTCACCCCGCACGAAACGAATGTTTCCTTGCACCGTTTCGAATTGATCGCTGCGGAGTCTTACTAACTCCATTTTTTGTGTCGCGATTGTATTTTGCCGCTGATCGAGTTGGCGGTTCAGCTTTGTTTTTTCGTCGTTCGTGACCTGGCGAAATCGATTAAATTCTTGAACGTTTTTCGTCAAACTGTCTCGCGTGTCTTCTTTTTCTTTGTTGATCCGTTCGCGGTCTTGGACAAACAGTTGTCGCTCTTGGTCAAGTTTCTTTTGAACGTCGTCGGCACGTTGTTCGGCAACCTGCTGGGCCTTTTGAGCGATCTGAATATCGCTTTCGGCTTGTGCTTTGATCTGCTCGACTTCCTTCAGCAGCAAGCCATATTGCTCATTCCGCGAACGAATCGTGTTCATCAGGAATTCGGGCACCTTGGGATAGCTTGGGCTCTCGGCGCCTTCACCCGACAGCAATGCCATGTCGCGAACAAATTGTTGTTCGATCAGCTGCATTTCGGGGTCGCCACTGGCACTTTGCTTCAGCAGTTCGAGTTCCGCTTCGCTCATGCTGCCTACGCCCAGCATCGATTTCATTAATCGTGCTTGATCGTCCTTCAACTTCAGCTCACTTGTTCTTGATTGCAGTTGATCTGCTGCCTTGTCGGCTTTGATCGCTTGCACATTGGCAGATTGCCAAAAGAAGAAGTTGAGCGCAGCCGAGAGGACCAAAAAGATGAGACAGGCAATTAAGCTGCCACGAATGACAGAATCGTCGCGTGCGGCCATGTTTTTCTTGTTGGAGCAAGAGGAGTGAAAAGGATCAATTCGAAGCGGAATGCGTTCGCCGCAGTAGATTGGCGCAGCGTGTCTGCTTGCTAGTAGCATATTTGCGCATTTGCCGCATTCTACCTACGCTGCCGACAATTACCTAGTAAACAGGTAGGTTTCGAGCAGTTTTTCCAATTCTAAGCATGTTAAGGGCGTTGCGTACAAAAAACTCCTGGATTTACGAATCAAAGCGGCGTCAAAACTCGATTCGGTCAGGTCGGCGAGTGACCCACTCTGCCAGACATGAAAAGCGAAGGGTTGCCAAAAGAGGGGCGAGGCAAAGCGAATTTGGCCGGAACCTTTGCCATTTGTCATGGTTAGTATATTGTTGACGATCACGATCCATGTCGATTTCTGAATGTCGCAGCGGAATTGCCGATTTTCACTGCAACGTTTCCCCGCAACATTTCAGTCATCAACGAATCGTGAACGTCTGCTGTCGATGAAAAAAGCGGCAACGTGGACGTTTATTGCTCTGGACCACTCGTTTCAAACCCAAGTGAGCCGGCAATACACCCCCGCCATTACGGCTTCCTCACCCGTCCCCCTTCCTCTGCTTGAAGATTTTGCAATCCAGATGAATTGCCATTCGCAAACCAACCTCGCTTGTGTCCGTCGTCCTCACGCTCGTGTCGCTAGCCGACGACGAAAGGGCTTTACGCTACTCGAGCTGTTGCTCGTGTTGTCCATCCTCGTCGTGATTGGCGGTATCGCGATCATGAATCTTGGTGGAGCTCAAGAGGACGCGTACCGCGACTCGACCACCACTCAGCTCAACTCGGTCAAACAAGCGATCGAGCGTTATCGAATCAAATTGGGTTCGCTGCCCGAGACGATCGAAGCGCTCAAAGATGGCCCCAGTGACGCGGCCAAGAAAGCCAAGTGGACTCGCCCTATCCTGGACGCCATTCCTAATGACGCTTGGGGCAATCCATTGGTCTATTCGCTTAACAGCGGAAAATATGAAATTCGTAGTGCCGGACCTGATGGCCAAGTCAACACGGATGATGACATCACGGCTGAAGGCTCCTAATCGGGAAGCTTGTCTGTGAATCGTCGTACCGCCTTTACCCTGCTCGAATTGCTGCTGTCTATTTCATTGATGGCGGCAATTGCTGCGGTGGTGATTCCAAACTTCACGATGATGCTGGGTGACCAGCGTCTTTCGCGTGCAGCTCAGCAATTGCAAATCGAGATGACTCGGTTGCGACTTGATGCAATGCGTCAAGGTCGAGTGATGGTGATGGACGCCGCGTTGGATGCCAATGTGCTGAAGACCCGGCCCTATTTCTCGATGAGCGACGCGGTGGAGACCACCGATACGGCGGGCCAACAATCAAGTTTGATGATGGGCGCCGACCAAGCATCGGTGGTGGCAATGCCGCTGCCTACCGATGCTGATAGCGAAATGACGGTCGAACTTCCCGAGGCGGTCGTGATCGAATCGGTCCAAGTCGTTTCGTCGGCTCGCTCGTTAACTATCGCTCAACAAAGTGGTGATGTGGTCGCGGGAGCATCGCCAAGCGGCACATCACAGTCAATTCTGTTTTACCCCGATGGAACCACCAGCACTGCCGCCGTGGTCGTGTTCCTACCCGAAGTGGGGCGAATTTCAGTCAGACTTCGCGGTATCACAGGCGATGTGACCATCGGCGAGATGACGGCCGCGGAGATTTCACCATGATTCGCTCTGCATTGCATCCTTTTAAAACACGCAGTCAAGCGGCGGCAAAACGCAGCGGCTTTTCGCTGCTGGAAATTCTGCTCTCAATCGCGATCCTCGGCGGTTCCTTGGCGGTGCTCAGCCAACTTGCCTTGACCGGAACCGATGCGGCGCGGGAAGCACGCGAGTTGTCGGTGGCGCGTATTTTGTGTCAGACGAAGTTGTCCGAGATCTTGTTGCAAAACATCTCGCCGCAAAGTTTGCCGATGTCGCCGGTGGAATCAGCCGACTCGGGTTCGATGATTCCCTTTCAATACTCGGTCGAAGTCCAGCCGGCCTCGCTTGATGGATTGTTGGCAGTTCGTGTCACGGTCGAAGCGACCGATCCCGATGGTGGCCCTGTGATTGCGATGTATGCATTAACCCGCTGGATGATTGACCCCACGTTAGGACTCGAAGAAGCTGAAGCCGCCGAAAAAGCAGCCAAGGAAGCCGAAGCCGCCGCGTCAGCCGAGGCCGCAGAATGATCCCAGCACAACCCAATGAAAGAATGTCGTTGATCGCTCCGCGATCAAAACGTAAGATCGTGGAGCGATCAACGACGATGCGTGGCTTCACGCTGTTGGAGGTGATTTTGACGTTATCGCTGTCCGTCGTGTTGATGATGTTGATCGGCGGTGCGATCCAGTTTTATGCAGACACCATGAACACGCGTGACATGGACGTTCGCCAAGTTCAATTGGCGACCGCGGTGCTGCAAATGATTGAAGATGATCTGCGTTCGGCCGCGCATCCGATTCCGATCGACACGTCGGCTCTCGAAACACTGCTTGCCTCGTCGGCCACTCAGGCTGTCGGTGGTGGCGCGGGCGGCGAAGAAAGCTCCGGTGAGGATCTTTCGGCAGCGGGATTGGCGGATGAAAGCGACATGGCGACGGACGATTCCGCGATGGACACGATGACCGACGTGGGTGTCGACTTGCAGATCGGCACCTCGGTACTGGAAACGCCTGGATTGATCGGCAATCAATATCAAATTCAGATCGACCTCAGTCGCTTGCCCCGTCTCGAGGAATACTCGGTATTGATGGACGGCTCGGCAGCCACGCTTGACGATATCCCGAGCGATCTGAAAACCGTCTCCTATTTTATCCAAGACGCTGGCGCGATTGGCGGTGTGGTGGACTCACTGCAAGACCCTAACGCCTCGGCGATGGATTCCCCGGGTGGGCTCGTACGCCGTTCGCTGGATCGCGCAGCCACGATCTATGCAATGGATAATGGAGCGATCGCGACGCTGAACCAAACCGGCGAGCTGCTCGCGCCGGAGATTGTCGGCATCGAGTTCTCGTACTGGGATGGTGCGATTTGGCAGATCCAGTGGAGCAGTGATGAAATGGGCGAACTGCCCGCTGCGGTTCAAGTTCGTTTGACGATGAATGACCCCACGATTGTCGCAGCCAATGAATCAGGATTGTCCGACGAGAGTCCGGCTCGCACTTTTACCCACATTGTCCGTTTACCGCTGTCGCGTCCGATCGAAGAAAGCGAAGACGAGTTGCTGGAGACCGGACTATGAACACTGAAAACAATACGGTTCTACGTCAACCTCGTCGTGCGAGAGCACCCCGCCGCGGTTTCTTTTTAGTCTTGGTGCTGGTGGTGGTTGCGGTCGCCACGATGGCGGTTTACTCGTTCACCGAGTTAATGGTCGCCTACGACGATTCCGCCAACCTGTCGGGCGATTTGGTGCAAGCACGTGTGAACGTGGAATCGGGCGTCGACACGATTCGATTGCTGCTCTCGCAGCCACCGACCACACGACTCGATTACGGCGGGGTGTATAACAATCCTTCGATGTTTCAAGCAATTACCGTTTCCAACGGAATCGATGGCGTCACCCCCGCGAATTTTACCGTCGTGGCACCAGGAATGTCCGAGACGGGAACGTTGGGCGGCATTCGTTTCGGATTGCAAAACGAGTCCGCTCGGTTGAACATCAATACGTTAACGGTGCTCGAAGAAAATTCGGATCTGATTATTCCAACCTTGGCGCTCACCGGCGCGGACACCGAAGAGGTGGACACTGAAAACTTGGCGGTGTCGCTGCTGATGGCGCTGCCGGGGATGACCGAGGATGTTGCCGATGCCATTTTGGATTGGCTCGACAGTGATGATGAGATGCGTCCGTTCGGAGCCGAGCTGGAATATTACACCACGCTACCGACACCTTATTCGCCCGCCAACGGACCGATCAAAAGTGTCGAAGAACTGTTGTTGGTTCGCGGTGTCACTCCGACGCTGTTGTTCGGCGCCGATGCCAATCGAAATAGTGTGCTCGATGCCGATGAACAGCAGCGATACGGCGTCGGCATCGACACGCCCGGATCCCTGGGCTGGGCCGCCTACTTGACCGTCAACGGAGCCGAAGGGAACCGGACTCGCGACGGTTTGCCTCGCGTCGATGTCAATAGCGACGACTTGGAAACGCTTTACGATGAGCTGTTTGACGCCTTGGGTGACGAGTTGTATGCAAGCTATGTCGTCGCGTACCGGATGTATGGCGAATCACCGGTGGCGGCCGCAGCCGGAGCGAGTGGCAATAACAATGGGAATGTTCAATCCGCCGGCGTCTGGACGGCCGAGGAATTTGGACAACTCGACCTGAGTGCCGGTGCGAAGACGAAGGTGAACCAGGTGCTCGACTTGGTCGGATCGAGCGTGACGATTGGAAATGGTGACAATCAGAAGAAGTACACGTCGCCGTTTGCCGAGGATCCGATCTCGATGGCGATCTACTTACCGCTTTTAATGGACGTTTTAACCACTCAAGATGTCGACTCTTTGCCAGGTCGGATTAATCTGAATGAGTGTCCGGCGGAATTGTTGTACGGCATCCCCACGCTCGATGAAGAAACCGTGCAAGCACTGATCGAGTCACGGACGACCGAGTCGGATGATCCTAATCGCGAATTTGCGACTTGGCCCCTCGTTGAGGGTATTGTGACTCTGGATCAGATGAGAACGCTGATTCCGCTGCTGACTGGCGGAGGCGACGTCTATCGAGCTCAGATTGTTGGCTATTTCGAGCAATCGGGGATCGCCAGTCGTAGTGAAGTGATAATTGATGCAACCAGTGTGAACCCCAAAGTAATCTCCTGGAAAGACCTCAGCCATCTAGGACGGGGTTTTGATTTGTCCGTGTTGGGCCAGCGTTCTGCCGGCTTGTCCAGCGAATGACCACAAGAAAACCATGCCAAAAAAATTAGCCATCGATTGGGACGAAACCGAATTACGGTTCGTTGCTGCGCAGTGCACCGCATCCCAAACCACGATCACCGATGCGGCGGTCGTGCCGATGTTGCCGTCCGGTATCTTTGAAACGCTTCGCAAAACCATTGCCGAACGAGGACTCGAAAAAATCGAGACCCTGGTGGCGATCGGACGCGGTAAAGCCGAACTGCGGGAATTGCAATTTCCGCCGGTGCCGGACGAGGAATTGCCGGACATTGTTCGCTTTCAAGCGATTCGCAGTTTCGCTTCGGCTGGCGAAAGTGCCACGATTGATTATTTGGTCACCAATCGCACCGATGCAAACGTCAACGCGATCGTGGCGGCGGTCGCTCCGGCAAAATTAGCCGAAGTCAAAGAAATTTGCAGCGATGCCTCGTTAATGGTCAAGCGAATCACGCTGCGGCCTCTTTCCGCTGCGGCGTTTTATCTGACTCGCCCAAAGCTGTCGCTCGGTTCAGGCGATGTTGTGCTGATCGATTTGTTGTCCGATGATGCCGAAATCGTGGTGGCTCGCGGCAACAAGGTGATTTTCGTACGTACCGTCCGCATGCCCTCGGGTGAATCGGCGCGTCCAAGGGCTCTCGTCAATGAACTCAAACGCAGCTTGCTCGCGTGTGGCTGTAAATCGCCCGACAAGATTGTGCTCTGGGGCCGTGAATCGGTTCACCGCGATGACGTCGAAATCCTCAGCGAGGCGCTCGACGCCCCGGTGGATGTCGTTAATCCATTTGATTTGGTCGATGTCGATGCAAAGATCAAAGACCAACTGCCAAGCCATGTCGGTCGACTCGCTCCGCTGGTCGGATTGTTGGCCTGTGAAGAAACGCATGCCGACCGTTTGATTGACTTTTTGCATCCTCGCGAACGGGTCGAAGAGAAACCGGATCACCGACGCACCGCCTTGCTCATTGGCGTGCCGGTTGCCGCAGCAATATTGCTGGGCTATCTCGGCTATCGCAAACTCAGCAATCTGGATGCCGAAATTGACCAACTCAATCAAGCCAACGCGGCAATGAAAGAACCGGTCAAAGAGGCCGAGCAGTTTATTGCCGAAACCGAAAAGATCGACCAGTTCCTTGATGCCGATGCGATCTGGCTCGACGAGATTCGTACGCTAGCCAAAAAACTGCCGCCGGCAGAAGAAGTCATTCTCAAGTCGATTGTGGCGACCAGCGATATTCGCTCTGGCGTCAGCACGGTCGTATTGAGTGGCTCGGCGATTAACCCCAGCGTGATCGAAAAACTCGAGTCCTCGATTCGTGACGAAAATCACAGCGTGACCAGTGAAGGGGCCAGCGAGCAGGACGCCAAAAACGCCTATCGATGGGTGTTTACTGAGAAAATTGCGATCCCGCCACACCATGCACGAGCCCGACGGTATACGGGAGTGGAACAGGCACGCACCGCGTCGGCGGACGAGTCGCAAGTCGTGACTGAATCGGAACCGGAACCGGAAACGCCGAAAGTGGAGTCGCCAAAACCGGAGGCTTCTGCTGCGGAACCGGAAGTCGCAGTGACCGAAACTGCTGTCACTGAAACGCCTGCGACTGAAGCAGAACCGCCTGTGACAGAACCCGACTCGCCTGTCGTCGAACTCGATACGCCTAGTACCGAACCCGAAACGCCTGCTGCGGAAACGCCCGCCGCTGAACCGGAACCTGCCGCTTCGGAATCAACCCCCAATCCTGAAAATCCTGCGACCACTGTTCCTGAGGTGCAATCATGAATCAACGTGAACGATTCTTAGCGATTGCCATTGGTGGACTGATGGGCGCGTTGGCGATCCAGTGGGGCGTCAGCAAGTATCAAACAGCCGTGCGAAGCCGGACCACGCGGCTCGATGCGCTTAACAACGAGAAAATTAAGCTCGAAGATCGCTTGCTTGACGGAGCTTATGCCGACCGTCAATTGGGCGAATACTTGTCGCGATCTTTGCCCGGAAATCCTGAACGTGCCCACAGCGATTACCAAAGCTGGTTGCTGGACGCCGTGGAGCAAAACGGACTGAGCAATCCACGTGTCAATCGAACCAACATGTTGCCCGTGGGCGATCTGTATCAACGACTCTCCTACAGCGTCGATGGTCGTACCGATCTGCCAAAGCTGGTTGAGTTTTTGCATACGTTTTATGCAAAGGATTATTTGCATCGGATGAGCAAACTTGTGATCACTCCGGCACGTGACGAAGCGAGCCGTTTTGATGTGAAGATGAGCGTCGATGTGATCGCACTTTCGGCTGCAGCCGAAGATGCGAAACCGCCGACCTCGCGATCATGGCGTGTGGAACCGACGGTCGCCGCGTATCACGAACCGATTTTGAATCGAAACTTTTTTGAACCACCGAACAAGGCACCGCAGTTCACGGGCAAATCGGTGGTCGATGCGATTGTCGGCAAAGACTCGACCACGCCGCTAACGTTCAAAGATCCCGAAGGACACAAGCTGCGATTTGAATTGCTCGAATCGGCACCCGACTTTGTACGACTTGACGAACGGACCGGCACGCTGACCGTTAAATCGGATACCAAACAAGAGTTCGACGTCAACATTCGCGTGACCGATGATGGGTACCCCAACCGCACGACCGAGCAGAAATTGGTCGTCAAAGTAGGCGATCCACCACCACCGCCAAAAGAGCCCGATGCCAAACCGATGTTCGACGATTCGACTCAGACGGTGTTGACCGCGTTGGTCCAAGGCCGCGACGATTGGACGGCATGGATGAATGTTCGAACAAAGGGTAAAACACTAAAACTGCGTGTCGATGACGAATTTGAGATCGGAACTCTCAAAGGAAAGGTCGTTGAAGTGACACCGAAATACGTGTTGCTCGAGATCGATGGTCGACGGTTCGAATTGAAACCCGCCGGTGTGCTGGCGGACGCGGCAAAGAAATCGGAACCGATAGAATACTGAGTAATCCCCGCATTGACCCTGCGTGCCTCCACCATTCGATGTGACCACGTCACTGTCCAATTTGACAATGGTATTCGCGCCGTTGACGAGGTTCAGGCCGATTTTGCCGCTGGCAAGATCACGACGTTGATTGGTCCGAGTGGTTGTGGGAAAACGACATTGCTGCGGTTGATCGCCGGGCTGCAGTCTCCGGTCTCCGGCAAGGTGCAATTTGTGGACAGCACGGCGGCGCGTCGTCGTGGCGATGTGGCATTTGTTTTCCAGCAACCCTCGCTATTGCCTTGGCGAGACACGCTCGGCAATGTGTTGCTGCCGCTTGAGCTGATTGCTCGTGATACGGCAGCTCAGCGACGCGACAAAGCAGCGGCGATGCTAGAGATGATGGGGCTCGGCGACGCACTGCATCGCCATCCGCATCAGTTGTCCGGTGGCATGAAGATGCGTGTCTCTTTGGCGCGTGCCTTGGTTACCGAACCCAGTGTGCTGTTGATGGACGAGCCCTTCGCGGCGCTCGACGACATGCTGCGGAATTCGCTCGGCCAATTGCTGCTGAAACTTTGGCGAGATCTTTCGCTTACCGTGGTGATGGTGACGCACAATATCGCTGAATCTTGCCTGTTGTCGCATCAAATCCTTGTCATGCACAGCGGCAAAGTCACGCAAACGATGGACAATCCGCTGGCCTGGCCGCGTGATGAACAACTGCGTCGCACCGCCGAGTTTGGCGAGTTTTACGGCACGGTCAGCGATACGCTGAGGGGCACGCCGTGATGAATTCTCGTGCTTGGAAATCGGTTGCCCAAAGTGTCGTTTCGGTGATCGCAGGGGCGTTGGTGCTATTAGCGATGTGGAAGGGCGTGATTTGGTATTTTGAATTGCCGCCCATTCTGCTGCCGTCGCCAAGCCAAGTGCTTTGGACCGCGATCCAGGAACGCAAATCGCTGCTTCGCGGCACCTACGTCACCGGGCTAGCGGCCACGGCGGGACTGTTTGCAGCCGTGGTGATTGGATGCGTGATCTCGATTGCGTTTAGTCAATCACGATCGATTCGCAAAGCGTTTTTCCCTTACGTGGTGTTTTTGCAAACCGTTCCCATCGTCGCGATCGCACCGCTATTGATCACTTGGAGCGGTTACCAATTTCGCACCGTCGTGATCGTGACGGTCATCGTTTGTCTGTTTCCAATCGTCAACAGCGTCACTGAGGGACTGCTGGCGATTCAAACGGATTTGAATGATATGTTTCGTTTGTATGGGGCCTCGCGAACGCAGCGATTGTTGAAATTGCAATTGCCAACGGCAGTTCCCTATTTGATGCTTGGTATGAAAACGAGCAGCGGGCTTGCGGTGATCGGAGCCATTGTCGCCGAGTTTTTTGTCGGCAACGGATCGAACTACGATGGGCTGGGAACGCTGATGACGGGTTGGCAAGGTTTTCAGCGGACCGACGCGTTAATTGCAGCGATTTTTGCATCGACTGTATTAGGTTTGTTGCTATTCGCAGTCGTCAACCTGCTTGCCGCGACGGTTTTTCATCGCTGGACATCGGGCGATCGCAAAAGGTAACGAGTTCAGGTCTCTCTGCTTTCATTGTGACGTCGGTTCGCTTACGCTTGGGGACCGAGCGAATGAAAAATCGAAGCTTCACGATGAGGGACAAAATGCGAATCGGAGTGCCCAAGGAAACTTGGCCGGGTGAATTGCGAACCGCGTTGGTGCCCGCCAATGCTAAGAAGCTGATCCGCAGCGGATTTGAAATCGTGGCCGAATCCGGCCTTGGGGTCGGTTCCGGTTTCAGCGACGATGCCTACATCGAAGCGGGCGTCACGTTGCACTCCGATCGGCAATCCATCTTGGCCGATTCCGATCTAATCTTGCGAGTACGCAAACCCGACGCGAGTGAAATCAGCGGTCTTCGGCGAGGCGGAGTCCACATCAGTTTTCTCGATCCGTACAATGAACGCGCGCTGGTGGATTCGTTGGCGACGCACGGTGTGACCGCGATCTCGATGGAGATGATTCCGCGGAGCACACGGGCTCAGAAAATGGACGCGCTCTCGTCCCAGTCCAACTTGGCGGGCTACGTCACCGTGATCCAGGCGGCCTATCACAGCGTTAAAGCGTTCCCGATGATGATGACGCCCTCGGGAACCATTCGGCCCTGCCGCGTGTTTGTGATCGGTGTGGGAGTCGCGGGGCTGCAAGCGATCGCGACAGCAAAGCGGCTCGGGGCTCGCGTCGAGGCCTTTGACACTCGGCCGGTGACCGCAGAACAAGTTCGCTCGTTGGGTGCGAAGTTTGTCGAAATTGATCTGGGCGAAGTCGGGCAAACGGAACAAGGCTACGCCAAAGCACTGACCGACGAACAGGTTGCATTGCAAAAAGAAGGTCAAAAGAAAATCATCGCGGAATCCGATGTCGTCATCACGACGGCTCAGTTGTTCGGCCGACGCGCCCCGGTCATCGTGACTCGCGATATGCTCGAGGCGATGCAGCCCGGCAGTGTGGTGGTCGATATGGCAGTCGAGTCGGGCGGCAATGTCGAAGGCTCGGTACTTAACCAGATCACCGATGTCGGTGGTGTGAAGGTGATCGGGCAAGGCAACTTGCCATCCAAGGTCAGCCGCAACGCCAGCGAAATGTACTCCAATAATCTGCTGAACTTGATCGAAGAGTTTTGGGATAGCGAGACCAAGCAATTGGTGCTCAGCCCCGACGACGAAATCATCCAAGCGGCGGTCATTACCCGCGAGGGTGAAATCGTTAACGAAACCATCCGAAACCTGAATGCGTAAGCGAGAACAATCATGGGTATGGAAGCGGTCTATCTCGGCTTCGTTTTGATGCTGTCGATTTTTTTGGGCTTTGAATTGATTTCCAAAGTGCCGGCGACGCTGCACACACCGTTAATGTCCGGGGCGAATGCGATCTCGGGGATCACCGTAGTCGGCGCGATTACCTCGGCCGGTGCGGGGATGAGCGATTGGGCCACGGCACTCGGCGCGATCGCCGTCTTTTTTGCGATGGTCAACGTCGTTGGCGGTTACATGGTGACCGACCGCATGCTCGGTATGTTCAAGAAAAAAGAAGCTCCCGTCAAAGACCAAGTTTGAAAAAAGGCGATCCATGAGTGCGGAACTAATCGGCGCTGTTTACATCTTCGCCGCAGTTTTATTTATCTACGGTTTGAAATTGCTCAGCTCTCCCGCCACGGCGGTGCGAGGCAATCTGATTTCTTCGCTGGCAATGCTGGTCGCAGTCCTGGTCACGCTGGCGTCCAGCGAGATCATCGATTATCGCTGGATCGCCGTCGCGGCGGTTGCAGGGACGCTCGTCGGTGCGGTTGCCGCGCGCCGTGTCGCGATGACCGGGATGCCCGAAATGGTGGCGTTGTTCAACGGTTCGGGCGGGATCGCAAGTTTGTTGGTCGGTTGGGCGGCGCTTTACATGAGCGACAGCCCTCATATTTCAGCGGTGGTCGCCACCCCCGACACGCCCGCAGTATCGGCGTTCACGATGATCACAATTCTGATCTCGATCCTGATCGGCGGTATTACGTTTTCAGGCAGTTTGGTTGCTTGGGGGAAATTATCCGAAACGATCAGCAGTGCGGCGATGTCGTTGCCAGGCCAACGGTTCCTCAGTTTGTTTAACGTGTTCGCCCTGCTCGTATGCAGCGTGTTGATCTTTTTGCAGCCCGCTTGGACATTGCCACTGGTCATCGCGGTGATCGTGTTGTCGCTGATCTTGGGCGTGATGGCCGTGATGCCAATCGGCGGTGCCGACATGCCGGTCGTGATCTCGCTGCTGAATAGTTACTCAGGGCTGGCAGCGTGTGCCGCGGGACTTGCAATTGATAATTCGATTTTGATTGTGGCCGGTTCGCTGGTCGGGGCTGCGGGCATCATCTTGACAAACATCATGTGCAAGGCGATGAATCGTTCGCTTAGCAATGTACTTTTCTCTGGCTTTGCCGCGACCACGCAAGCGACAAAAGTCGAAGGCGAGGTCAAGCCGATCTCTGCCGATGACGCTTACCTGATCCTCGAGGCGGCATCGTCAGTCGTGATGGTGCCGGGTTACGGGATGGCGGTCGCCCAAGCCCAACATGTGGTGCGGGAATTGGGAGAATTGCTCGAAGCCAATGGGGCGGAAGTCAGCTACGCGATCCACCCCGTTGCCGGCCGCATGCCCGGACACATGAACGTTTTGTTAGCCGAAGCCAATGTGCCCTACGACCAATTGGTCGAAATGGAAGACATCAATCGGCGGATCGAAAACGTTGATGTCGCGGTCGTGATCGGAGCGAACGATGTTGTGAATCCGGCCGCTCGCGAGGACGAGAATAGTCCGATTTATGGGATGCCGATCATCAATGTCGATTATGCACGCACTGTGTTTGTGCTGAAGCGTTCGATGGCTTCAGGATTTTCCGGAGTCGATAATCCGCTGTTCTTTGGCCAAAACACGCGGATGCTATTTGGGGATGCCAAACAGTCACTGTCCGCCGTGATTGCACAGTTCAAAAACTGAGCATAGGGTCGGCCGATCCGGTGCGAAGCCAATAACCCCCGTAGTGGATCTTGCTAAAGATCCTGCATGTGGGATCTTTAGCAAGATCCACTACGCCGGGAATGCGTCACTGATCAATTTGGGTTCCCCGCGATTTACGCTAAGAAAAATTTATGATGTCTAGCCACCCTTTCAGCTTGCTGCGGTCTGTATTCATTCTCATTGGCTGCGTCATGATCAGCGGTTGTGGATCCTCGGATTCATCGACGAATCCGTCGCCACCGCCGATTGTTGGTGGCGAAGCTCTGAAGTCCGTGGCGGTTCAACTGAATTGGTTTCCCGAATCCGAGCATGGTGGTTTGTATCAAGCCGCAGCCGATCGAACGTTCCACTCACACGGATTGGATGTAGACATCCGGCCCGGCGGGCGGCAAAGCCCCGTGGCTCCGGAATTGGTCTTGGGACGTGTCCAGTTTGCGATGGCCAACGCCGACGATGTGGTGTTGTTTCGTAATCAAGGGGCCGACATCGTGGCAGTGTTGGCGACGATGCAAAATCATCCTCGCTGTATTTTGGTTCGCGAAGATAGCGGCGTGACGAAGTTCGAGGATCTCGCCGGCAAAACGCTGCAGCGGCAAGGGGGGCGAGCGTTTCTCGAGTTCATGCGTTCCAAAGGACTACTGGATCAAGTCAAAGAGGTTCCCTATCACGGCAGCGTATCGTCGCTAGTGACGGACAAGGATGTCGCGATCCAGGCGTACTCGTTCGCGGAACCATTGCTGGCGGAACAACAAGGGGGCAAAGTTCGCAAGTTGATGCTCAGCGATATCGGCTGGAACCCGTACTCAAGCGTCCTGATCACCACTGGTGACATGGTTCGCAACCAACCCGATTTGGTTCAAGATTTTGTCGATGCTACGCGGGAAGGTTGGCAGCATTATTTATCCGATCCCAAATTGGGAAACGAGGCGATCTTGAAAGCGAACCAGCACGGTATGACGATCGAGGCGTTGCAATTTGGACATCAAGAACTCAAAACGCTCGCGTTGCCTGAGGGGATGCCACCTGAATCGCTTGGCCAGATGACGGACGAGCGTTGGCAGACTTTAGTATCCCAGATGGTCCAACTCGGCCTCGCCGACGGCGACAAAGTCCACGCCACCGACTGCTTTACCTCGCAATTTATCAAATAATGTGGGATAGGCTTCCAGCCTGTCATCGGCATTAAATGTTTCAATCTAGGCCGCGGGGCGAACGCGGTGCTAACAGCATAGAGCATTTTGTTGAGGCGTCATTCATTCACCCGCACACCAATCGCAGGGCGACAACTTTCGATAGCCTCGGACATCTGTCCGAGGCATTTTCGTCAATATCAATCGAGTCCCAGCGGGCATCGTCGTAGATATTTTGGGAGAAGGGAAATAGGCAAACCGGCGGAAGCCTTTTCTACATTTTTACGCGGCGCGTCGGCGGCGTTTGTCGGGTTCGATGTGGCAACCGAGACTCTCGATTTCAAGCCGCAGCAATTGCCGTGTCACGTGGGCGGCGGTGGGGCGATCGCTGGGGCGAGGCGAGATCATCGTTTCTACGAGTTCCGCCACTGGCGAAAGCAGTAGATCGCTGGCCGCTTCGACTCGCGTTAACCATTGCCAAAGGACTCGTCCGAGCGAGAAAATGTCTGACGCTGGTAGCGCCACCATCTTGTCCGTCATCGTTTCGGGAGCCGCGTACTCGGGCGTGCCTCGAAACAATCGTTTGGGAGAGCAGTGCACACGTTCGGCGAAGCCAAGATCGATTAGCGTAACGTGTCCGGTCGCACCGACCATCACGTTCATTGGTTTCACGTCGCCGTGTACCCAGCCGCCTGCATGCATCGCTTCGAGTGCTTGTGCGACTTGACGCACCAACCATAGACCCACCGGCAGCGGTTTACGAGGCTGTTGGTTCAAATGCTCGTGCATCGTCAACGCGTCCAACTTTGGCATCACCAAAAAGGGCGACGTGCCGGAATCGGACGCGTCCAAGACCGCGATCAAATTTGGATGAAACACCTCGGTCGCGCAGGCCGTGAATTGCTGGATTTGCCGCAGTGATTCGATTGTGTTTTCGCCAATCCCACGCCGTACGACATAATCCCAGCGAGGGCTGCCGGTGGCGTCGGCGGGTTGCGCATAAGCCAATTCCGCCATCTCGCCTTGATGGATCATTTTTCCAAGTCGCCAAATACCTAAGATCGTTCCGCGCGAGTCGGTGGGGCGTGTTGCTGCAGCATTTGGATTTTTCGTTGAAACTTTGGACATCGTAAGTTTCCCCACCAGCGTGTTGAACTAAGAAGAAGACAGAGGGCACCGCATCCTCGCTACCGAATCCGCACCGACGTCATCGGAGCGTTCCACCGTCACAGCATCGACCAGTAAGCCTAGCTAGGTCGAACCGGTAGAGACGGAACCCTAGAAACATCCGAAACTGCCTAACCGGAACGACCGTTTGGGTTTGCAGGGCCGTAACGTGCCTACGTGGCGTTTTGCACACCCATGGCGTATGGATCATTGCCAAGCGGCCTCATTCGCGGATCGGGAATGATTCGGTAACCGCTGCAAAGATGCCGTTGGGTGCTGACAGCGAGGGATGGAGTTCCGTTATGATGAGAATTCGATTTTCCAAATCTCGATTTCACATTTTGATAGGCGCTCGCTGTGCGTTATTTGTCGTTTGCAATTTGCATGTTGTTGGTGGTGGGGTGTGGTTCATCCAAAGAAAACGCGTCGAAGGACGCTTCCTCTGGGAAAACTTCGGCTCCGACCAAGGGCTCGGGCCGTTTTCCGCTGGAAGCCGGAAAATACACCGTTTTGGGGATTTTGACCGACAACCAAGACAACAGTAAAGCGAAAGAGAACGCTGAAACGACGCTATTGACGAATCCCGACGTGGCCTGTCTCGTCGGGCTGTGGAACATCAATACGCCGATGATCTTGGCGGCACTCCGCAGCAGTGATGCGGTGGGCAAAGTCAAAGTGGTTGCGTTTGATGAGCATCAAGAAACGCTGGCCGGAATTCGTGAAGGCACGGTCGTCGGTACCATCGTTCAGCAGCCCTACGATTTTGGTTATCGCAGTGTTGAGTGGTTGACGATGCTCGCCAAAGACAAGCCCGTCGAGGTGCCCGAATCAGGTCTGATCTATATTCCGCACGATACGATCACGCCCAAAAATGTCCAGACGTTTTCGGATCGTATTGATGCGATCAAGGCAGGCAATGGCCCTAAATTGTCGCCCGAATCGGATCTCGATGGCAAAGGCGTGCATGTCGCGTTTATCAGTAACAGTATCGATCCGTTTTGGACGCTGGCCGAATTTGGCTGTAACAAAGCTGCCGAGCAATTTGGATGCAAAGTCGATGTGCAGATGCCGTCGACTGGTTCGATCGAGGAACAAAAACGATACCTCGAAACCAACGCCGCCAACAAACTCGATGGGGTTGCGATCAGTCCGATCGACCCGGCGAACCAAGTCGGCATGATCAACGAAGCCTGTGAGTCGATGACGGTGATTTGTCAAGACAGTGACGCGCCAACTTCAAAACGCAAGTTCTATCTTGGGACCAGTAACTACATGGCCGGACGAGCGGCGGGCAAGTTGATCAAAGACGCGTTGCCCGAAGGAGGCAAGGTGATGATGTTCGTCGGCAAAATGGAGGTCCTGAACGCCCAAGAGCGGAGCCAGGGAATCATCGACGAGCTATCGGACAAACCTGTCCCGGAGGTCTTCCTGCAGTAGTCCAGTGTGGGATAGGCTTCCAGCCTGTCATTGCGCCCATGACGAGCCTGGAAGCCTAACCTACAGTTGAGTTGCTTGCCCAATCGTTACAACCGGACCGAGCGGGGCGAAACGGTGGGAATCGATCTGAGAATCCTCGAGTCTCTACAAGAGGATGCCGAATTTGAATCGATAGGTGACGTAAGTTTCGACAAAGGAAGAAGCGATTCATCCTTTTTGAAAATTCTCTGATCACGACCAAGGTTTGCTCATGTCATCGATTCATCCTGCCGTCGCGAGTGTACTGAACGCTCGCAACGATGCGACGCAACAGAAAGTGCAGATCGCAGTGATTGCCAAAGGCATGGACGTGCAGAAGCAAACCGGCGATGCGATCAACGCCATGCTTGAGCAAGCCAAGCAGGTTCAATCGCAAATCTCAAGCGGACATCTCGACGTCCGCGTCTAAAGTGAGCTCGTTTTCAGGCAGCTAACTACGGGCGAGGTGCGGCAGCAGCTAGCACTTCCAAATCGTCGCGGCCTACTCGGGTGCAGAACGTACCCAGCGATTCGCCATCGAGACGATTCGACTTGTAAGCCGAGAAGATTCCGATCAACTCATCCGCGACATCGGCGTCCTTAACCAAGTCCTTGTAGATGTAGGCCATGCGGTCGCCAACCCAGCCACCGCCGGCAAACAGCGTGTACTTGTCCTTGGCTTTTCCG
Organism: Novipirellula methanifontis; assembly: GCF_052161655.1. GTDB lineage: Bacteria > Planctomycetota > Planctomycetia > Pirellulales > Pirellulaceae > Novipirellula. Next base: position 8,567,525 of record NZ_CP197418.1, on the reverse strand, counting down.
ACCAACGCCAAGTCGGCGTTGTAGGGCCGAGCACATCCGTTCGGGCAACCAGTCATTCGCAGCGTGAATCGTTCTTTGTCCAGCCCAAGCTTTGCCAATGGCTGTTCAATCGAATCGATGATGCTTGGCAAACGTCGTTCGCTCTCGGTGATCGCCAACCCGCAAGTTGGAAGTGCCACGCAAGCGATCGACCAACGACGCACCATGCTGATGTCTTCGGTCAGCGTCGCGCGGTGTTTGCGAATGATTCCAATCAGTTTCTCTCGGTCACCTTCTTCGATATCGGTGAAGATGATGCTTTGATTCGTGGTCATGCGAAGTTCTGTTTTGAACTCGTGGCATACCGCGCGAATCGTCGCTTTGAGCTGATGGTTTTCGTTGTCGTACAAACGGCCATTTTCGATGTTCAAGCCGTACGACCATTTGCCGTCGCCTTGTTCTTGCCAACCCATGTGGTCATCGACTTCGTGCACGTCATCTTCGGTGCAATCTTGCAGCGGTTCGCCGAAATACTCTTCGACCTTGCTGCGGAACTTTTCGATACCCCAGTCGGCGATCAAGTATTTCATCCTCGCGACTTTTCGGTCTTCGCGATTTCCGTGATCACGTTGCACCTTGACCACCGCGATGGCAACGTCGACAGCCTGCTCGGGGGTGCAGAAGGCCATTCGCTTGGCGAGTGCCGGGAAGGTCTTTTTGGCCGAAGGAGTTGTTCCCATGCCGCCGCCGACCAACACGTTGTAGCCGATGATTTTGTCATCACGAACCACCGCCAGGAAGCCGAGGTCCTGAGCGTAGATGTCGATGCAGTTGTCATCGGGAAGCGCGATGCCGACTTTGAATTTACGTGGTAAGTAAGTCGGTCCGTAAAGTGGTTCGACGACTTCACCGCTGCCGCCACCTTCGAGTGTCGACTCGCCACTGTCAGGATCGGTAACCCACAATTCGTGATAGGCAGGGGTTTGCGGCGCGAGTGCCACGACCAAGGCATCCGTCAGGACTTGCATGTCGCGATGAACCACGTCCACTCGTTTGGCGGGACAGCAGACGACGTTTCGGTTGACGTCGCCACACGCTGCAAGCGTCGAGAGTTGAATCTCGTTGATGCGGTGTATCGCCTTGCGAAGGTTGCCTTTGACCACTCCGTGAATCTGCAGCGTTTGTCGCGTGGTGATCTTGAGCGTCGAATTGCCAAGTTCGTCACACAGATCCAATTGAGCGAGCATTTGGTCGCACGTGATTCGGCCGCCGGGAATTCGGCAGCGAACCATCATCGAAAACTCTTTGCCGCCGCCGGTCTTCTTCGCGGCCATGCGAACGTCGCGGTCGTCTTGTTGGTAGGTGCCGTGGAATTTCAGCAGCTGTTGATTGTCTTTATTGAATTGATCCGTGTCCTCGGTCAACTCGACGTCGATCGTGCCTTTCAGGAAATTGCTTTCCTCTTTGATTGATTCGTTAGCGCTTAATTTTGGAGCGTCGGTAGACATCGAGACTCAAATCCTGTGAGATTTCGTTTACGTAAATAGTTGGCACAATCAGTCGCACGTCGGCGGCGTCGTTGTACCCAGTGGGGTTCCGCAAAGGTGTGCGGTTTACGAATACTATAACGACGAGACCGAAATGCCACTATGGCGATCAAAATGACTCTTTTTCCCGCGCGAGAAACTCAATGGCAGAAATACTCGATGGCAAGCGAATTGCCGCTGAAATCCGTTCCGAAGTGGCCCTGGATGTCGAGAAACTCAAGCAGGATCTAGGCCGCGACGTGGTTCCTTGCCTCGTCGCTGTCCTGGTGGGTGAGGACCCCGCCAGCCAGGTGTATGTCCGCAATAAGCAACGGGCCTGCGAAAAAGCGGGAATTGAGGGGCGCACGCACCGTTTGCCCGCAGATACCAGTCAAGCTCAATTGTTGGAATTGGTAGCCGAGCTGAACAATGACGACACGGTTAACGGGATTTTGGTTCAATTGCCGCTGCCCGCCACAGGCAATGGGGGCGCCGGGTTCGACGAGCGAGCGGTACTCGATGCGGTTGATCCACTTAAAGACGTTGACGCGTTTTCACCGGTAAACGTCGGTCTTTTGATGCAGGGGCGGCCGCGTTTTTTGCCTTGCACCCCGCATGGCATCGTGCAGTTACTGCATCGCTGCAACATCTCTGTGGCCGGAAAACATGTCGTGGTCGTCGGACGCAGCGACATTGTTGGCAAGCCCATGGCGATGATGTTGGCTCAGCGTGACGGAAGCTGCGGCCGCGAAGTAGCCAATGCCACGGTCACGATCGCTCATAGCCGAACCGCGAATCTAGCCGAAGTTTGCCAGTCCGCAGACTGTCTGATCGCCGCCGTGGGTGTTCCCGAGATGATCAAGGGCAACATGATCAAACCTGGTGCCGTCGTGATCGATGTCGGGATCAACCGCGTCGGTGACAAGTTGGTCGGTGACGTCGCGTTCGCCGAAGCAGCGGAAGTCGCATCGGCGATCACCCCCGTTCCTGGCGGCGTCGGCCCGCTGACGATCGCAATGCTGCTGCACAACACTGTTCTGGCGACGCGTCTGCAAAACGCATAAGACGACTTTACTCGCTCGCTGAAAATCGGTTTTCAAGGATGCGGCTGCGGCAAATTGTCTCTTTTGCCGTCAGCTCACCATCGAGTGTACTCAGCGGCGGCGAAAAGTAATGCAGTTGATCTGGGACCTGCCACGAAGCGTCATTTGCCAGCACTTGGCCAACACTCTCATCGATTTCGCAGCGGTCCGCGTCCTCGTGAATATCAAGCCACAATTGCAGCGAGTCATCACGGTAAATCAGCATCGCATGCTGGATGCGGGGCAGTGGGTTGATTCGTTGTTCGATCGAGGCTGGAAAAATTTTGTGACCATTGGGCAGCACAATCACATCATCGCTGCGTCCCAAAATCCGAAACTGTTTTGAACTTGCATCGACTTCCACGAGGTCGCCCGTTTCAAACCAGCCATCACGGTCGATTCGCTGCTCGGTCGCTTCGGGATCGTTCCAATACCCCAACATCACGTGATCGCCACGGACAAATAATCGTCCGCCGCGGATGTCGGTTTCCCATCCTTCGACCGGACGACCGACCAATCCGGGAATGGGATCCGCAGGAGTCGCACTGCAAATCACGGGACCCGTTTCGGTGCATCCGTAACCTTGAATCACAGTGACGCCTCGCTCAGCCCAGCGGTCAAACGTTTCGGACGTGAGTCCCGCGCCGCCACAGCCGAGAATTTTTAGTCGTGACAGTCCAAATGAGTCTGGCTCTTCATCGAGAAGCCGATTGGCCAAGCTAGGAACGACGTTGGCGAGCGTCGGTTGGGCATGCAGGGCCAGTTGTTTCCAGCCCGCGTAGCCGTAAGTTAGGACAAGGGTACAGCCACTTAATAGCCAAGTGCCAAAGTCACATGTCCGCGAGTAGGCGTGCGCCAGCGGCAGGCTGGTGAGCCGCACGTCGGTCGGTGATTGCGGCACCGCCCTGAGTTTGGCGTAGGCGTTTTTGACGAGTGTTTGGTGCGAGAGCATGACGCCCTTCGCAGTCCCGCTGGTGCCGCTGGTCCAAAGAATTAGCGCAGCTGATTTGGGATCTGTCGCCTTTCGCTCCGCGAAAGTAGCGTCTTCCGCAACTTTCGTGGAGCGAAAGGCGACCAAGGACTCTTCGCCAATCCAGTGACCCCCGACGCGGTCCCAGCATGCCTGTTGGTGTGCCGAGCTTGCCTTTCGGCTGATGGGGACATTGATCGCACCGACGCGAGCGGCGGCGAGAGTGAGCACGACGTCGTCGATCGTATTGCTGCTGGTGTAGCCGATTCGTTTTGGCAAAGCAGGCGATGATGCGAAGAGGTCATCAAGATGGGCCGCCGTCGTCTGGACCAGCGACGCTAATTCACGCCAAGATCGCGAGCAAGGTTGCTCGTTTTCCCAAGTGATCAGGGCGACCGAATCGGCTCGCGATTGCACCTGTTCGTCAAACGCATCGAGCAGATTCGTGTGCATAAGAAATGGGAAGAGTGATCCCGTTTAGTAATTTCTATCCGTAGCGAAAGTCGCAGAGACTTTCGGTCTCCATTGCTCATCGTCGAAACTCTCTGCGAGTTTCGCTACGCACAAAACTGACTTATACCAAACCTTCCCCAAGCGATGTTGGGGAAGGTAGTTGTTCATGGAATGACAGGCTGGAAGCCTATCCCACTTTAGGCAGTGACGTTTAGGGTCTTGCGAAGCTTTGCTGCGTTGCCGGCTTGGCCGAACGAAACCATGCGTGCGACACAAACGTCCTTCATCGCGGCGCGAGCTGGCTTCAAGTAAGCACGTGGGTCGAAGGCGCTCTTGTCTTCGGTCAATACCTTGCGGATCGCTCCGGTGATCGCCATGCGGCAATCGGTGTCGACGTTGATCTTACGAACACCGCTCTTGATACCGCGTTGAATTTCTTCAACAGGCACGCCGTAGGTTTGCTTCATTTCACCACCGTACTTGTTGATGATGTCTTGAAGCTCTTGTGGCACCGAGCTGCTGCCGTGCATGACCAAGTGAGTGTTAGGGCATTTCGCATGAATCTCTTCGATTCGGCTCATTGCCAAAACTTCACCGGTTGGCTTCTTGGTGAACTTGTACGCTCCGTGGCTGGTGCCGATCGCAACCGCCAAAGCATCGACGCCGGTTTCGGCAACGAAGCGAGCTGCTTCATCAGGATCGGTCAACAATTGGTCGTGAGTCAAAACGCCTTCGGCGCCGTGACCGTCTTCTTGCTCACCGCCACCCGATTCGAGCGAACCGAGGCAACCGAGTTCGCCTTCAACGCTGACGCCGCGAGCGTGAGCGGCTTTGACAACTTCGGCGGTAACGCGAACGTTGTAATCGTAATCGGCAGGGGTCTTGCCGTCGGCTTCGAGCGAGCCGTCCATCATGACGCTGGTGAAACCGTTGTCGATTGCCGACAAGCAAGTCTCAGGGCTGTTGCCATGATCTTGGTGCATCACGATTGGAATGTGTGGGTACAACTCGGTCGCTGCGATCATCAAGTGACGCAGGTAGTTGTCTTGCGTGTACGAACGAGCGCCACGCGATGCTTGGATGATCACGGGCGAATCGGTTTCTTCGGCCGCCTCCATGATCGCTTGAATCTGTTCCATGTTGTTGACGTTGAACGCGGCAACGCCGTAATCATTTTCTGCTGCGTGGTCGAGTACAACGCGAAGTGGAACCAAAGCCATGACTAGCTACCTGAGTGCTTGAGGAAGAGTTTGTGAGTTCAAGTTTGTACGGATTATCCCCGACTGGCCCCGTCTCGCAAGGGCTTTAGGATGCGGTTTCCCCCACGAGCAAAAGTGGGTCAGCACCAAGCGGATGCGTGGAATCGCCGCCCAAACGAGCGAATTATCGCCAACGGCTTTCTCATTGCCCCTGTCTTGCCTTTAGCCCCGCTTCAAGCGTCGCTACGATCTCGTCCACGTCGTACACGCAGCCGCCCCAAGTTCCTCCGCCGACTTGTTGCAGTGCTGCCCATAATCGCGTATCGGCTGGCATTGCCGCTTCAACGGCCAAATCCGGGTGCGGGCCGCGTGCGGCAAACCGCTGTTGGACCGTCGTTTCGGGGGCACCTTCTTCGAGCACCAAATCGACCCTGCCGGTTAGCGAAACTCGGTCGACTTCGATCTCGATGATGTCGCCGTCGCGGATCTTGGCAATCGGGCCGCCCGCCAATGCCTCGGGGCCGATGTGTCCGATGCAGGCCCCGGTGCTGACCCCGGAAAAACGAGCATCGGTGATCAAGGCTACTTCTTTGCCGAACGACAAGTACTTTAGGGCCGAGGTGATCTGATAGGTTTCTTCCATGCCACAGCCCAGCGGCCCGCGGCCGATCAACACGATCACGTCACCCGCCTTGATCGTCGGTTCGGTTTGTCCTTTGATCGCGGCGATCGCAGCACGTTCGGTGGTGAAGACCCGGGCCGGGCCCCGTTTTCGATAGACGTTGTCTTCGTCGACCACGCTGGGGTCAATCGACGTCGCCTTGATCACCGAGCCCTCTGGACAGAGATTGCCGCTGGGGAAACAAACCGTGCTGGTCATCCCACGACGCGTTGC